>JBCCZL010000021.1:0-35298 GCA_039187775.1 Myxococcota bacterium | reverse complement strand
GCCGTCGCGTGTGGCAGGAGCAAAACGAGTTTTGCGCCGTCGACGGAACCGCGCTCTTGGATATGGACCCTCCTCGCGCCGACCCGTTGGTTGGCGTCGTGCTCGACGGCCACTTCGCGGCCGAGATCGAGCTGTTCGGCGAGGTACACGATGCCCATTCCGCCCGAACCGAGCATCGATCGAAGCTCGAACTGGCCGTCGAGCACGACGCCAACCAACGGGTCGGCGCGAGGAGGGTCCATATCCAAGAGCGCGGTTCCGTCGACGGCGCAAAACTCGTTTTGCTCCTGCCACACGCGACGGCAGGCCGGGCAGCAACGCATCGTTTTTCATTGTAGCTTTCAGAGCTTGTCCAGCGGAAGCGGCGTATTCCGGTCGAATGTCGCTAAAGATTTGCACAGAGCGGCCTTGTTCTGTCTCGAGTGACGGAGTGAACTTCCGCCCATGAGGCGCTTGATTGCCGTTGCTCTCCTTCTGCTCCTGACGTCGTGCGGATCCGCGCCGCCGGTGATCGATCCAGTGCAGGAGGCAGCGGACATTCCCCCCGAACCCCGGCTCGTGGTGTTGATCGTGCTCGATCAGCTCGCGAGCTGGGTGTTTGCCCGGTATTTGCCGCATCTTCCGGAAGACGGCCTGCTTCGACGAATTGCAGAAGAAGGAGCCGTCCATCACGTGGACTACCCGTACGCGGCCACCGCGACCGCGGCGGGGCACGCGTCGATCATCACCGGTCGTGCTCCCTACGAACACGGCGTCATGGCCAACACGTATTGGAACGGCACGGCAGAGGTCGCGAGTGTGGACGACGGGGAGCATGGGGTGCTCGGGGCGGACGGCAAGCACGTGAGCCCCACGGTGCTTCGGACGCCGGCGGTCACCGATCTGCTTCACGAGCGGACCGAAGGCGCGGCGGAGATCGTGTCGCTCTCCTACAAAGACCGCGGAGCCGCACTGACCGGGGGGCGGCACGCCGACCTCGTGCTTTTTTATGTGCCGAACGTCGAGGGGTTTACGACTTCAAGCTACTATGGCGATTCGCTTCCCTCGTGGTTTTCGAGCTGGAACGACGCCAATCCAGTGCGTGACCGGATCACTCCCTGGCAGGTCGGAGACACCAGCTGGTTTCCGCCGTTTCTTGGAGAAGACGCCCAGGAGGGCGAAGGCGGATACCACGGGCTCGACAACACCTTTCCGCACGATCCGGGAGAGACCGAGCGACCCTTTCACGTGTTTCGAACCACCCCTCACGCGACCGACTATCTGATCGATCTGGCGCGTCAGGCGGTCAGCGAACGAAACATGGGGGCGGACAGCGTCCTCGACTTTCTCTCGATCAGCGTCTCGGGCACGGACTACGTGGGCCACTTCTTTGGGCCGATGTCCTGGGAGTACGCGGACAATCTCCGCCGCACCGACCTTCAGCTCGCCGCGTTCGTGCGGGAGCTCGAGGCGCGAGGACCGGTCTCGGTGATCGTGACGTCCGACCACGGGGTTGCCGCGCTGCCCGAGCGCGCCCGCAATGAAGGCATTCCCGCGGGACGGCTGTTTCGTCGCACGGTGATCGATGCGGCGGAAGCGGCCGCGGTGGAGATCCTTGGCCGCGGAGAGTGGGTCGAGGCGTTCGCGCCTCCGTTTCTCTATCTCACGCCTGCCGCAGAGGAGCGGCGCGACGAGGTGGTCCTTCCGATTGCGCAGGCGCTCACCGAGCTCGAGCAGGTGCACGGCGCCTACGATGTCGCGCAGGCCGCGACGCTCCGCGGATCTCCCGATCCGATCGAAGTAGCCGCAGGGTTGAGCATTCACGAGAGCGCACCGGGTCAACTGTTCGTCGTTCCCGCGGAGCATCAGGTCCCGGAGCTTACCGATCTTCCGGGTACCGGCACGAGCCATGGAACTCCGTGGTCGTACGACCGGCGAGTGCCGTGCCTCCTCCTTGGTCCGAATATCCACGGGACGGTCACCATGGAGGTGGGCGACCAGCGCCGGGTCGGATCGACGATCGCGGCGCTCCTCGGGTTGCCGCCGCCCGACCCTGCCTATCCTGCCCTTCCATTCTAGAAGCGCTCCGCGCAAAACCAGACGAGGAGAAAGAGACCCGCTACCCTCCCGGGATGGCGCTCGCCGATTTCTACCAACCGTTCCCGCCGGTCGCGTGTCCGGTTTGCGGTAGCACGATCGACGAGTGGGAAGGGTATGGCGGCGTTGGTGCGTGGGTCGTATACCGCGAAGGCGAGCCTGAGCCGGTGGAGATGCGGCGAGCACAGGTATCGTCGGCCACCCTTTCCGACGGCACCTTTTCGCTCTTCGGTGAGTGCCACGGCGTACGGGTACTGGCCCACATTACCGTCGTCGACGGGGTATGGAATGGCCTCGAGCTCATCGACATCGATGGCGGAGAGCCGATGCCGTTGGTGGGCGACTTCAAGCTGTGGCGGGTCCCCTCTGGCCGATACTGTATCGCTTCTACTCGGCCGGCGATCGGTTCGATCATCCCCGCATCGATCACGGCGGTGGGGTTCAACGACAGCTGCATTGTCGCGACACGGCGTGCCCATACCCGGGACCCTCGTGCGGTCGACGAGTGGTATGTGATCGACGTGAACGAAGAGAAGAGCTACGGGCCGCTCGACGATCACGGCACCGTCGACAAGCTTGCCTCGCTCGGGCTCGTCGAGCCGGAGATCATGCGCATTCCGGAAGAGTACGAGCAGACGCGCGGCTGAACTCGGGGCGATCCGCCGGTGCTTCGTGGCTCGGGTTCTCGCACGTCGGCGTTGTCGCTCGTGCCTTGTCCCTTGTTCCTTGTCAGGGGTTGGGCGAAGCTTTCGCCCAGGAGGACCACGATGGGAACCCGGACCGAAACCGATTCCATGGGCGCGCTCGAGGTGCCCGCCGACGCTTACTACGGTGCGCAGACCGCCCGCAGCAAAATGAACTTTCCGATCGGCGAAGAGCGCATGCCGGTAGAGATCATCCGTGCGTTCGGCATGCTCAAGAAGGCTGCGGCGCTTACGAATCAGGAGCTCGGTCAGCTCGATGAGGAGCGCGCGAAGCTCATTGCCCAGGCCGCCGACGAGGTGATCGCCGGCAAGCTCGACGAGCATTTCCCCCTCGTGGTGTGGCAGACCGGGAGCGGTACCCAGTCGAACATGAACGTGAACGAAGTGATCTCGAATCGAGCGATCGAGATCGCGGGCGGTACGATGGGTAGCAAAGAGCCGGTCCACCCGAACGACCACGTGAACCGCTCGCAGTCGAGCAACGACACTTTCCCTACCGCGATGCATATCGCCGCGGTGCTTCACCTCGAAGATTATCTTCTGCCCCGGGTTCGAACGCTCCGAGACGCATTCGACGGGAAGGCCACCGCCTACGCGGATATCGTCAAGATCGGCCGAACCCACCTTCAGGACGCCACACCGCTCACCCTTGGGCAGGAAATCAGCGGGTGGGTGGCGCAGCTCGACCACGCAGTGGGTGCCATTGAAGCGATGATCCCCCCGCTTCGAGAGCTCGCGCTCGGGGGCACCGCGGTGGGCACCGGCCTCAACACCCATCCGCGCTACGCCGATCTCGTTGCCGAGAAGATCGCGGAGATCGCGGGCAAGCCGTTCGTGTCGGCGCCGAACAAGTTCGCCGGGTTGGCGGCGCACGATGCGTTTGTCGGTGCGAGTGGGGCGCTCAAGCAGCTCGCGGCGGCGTGCATGAAGATCGCAAACGACGTTCGCTGGCTCGCGTCCGGGCCGCGGTGCGGCATCGGCGAAATCCTGATTCCGGAAAACGAACCGGGAAGTTCGATCATGCCCGGCAAAGTAAACCCCACCCAGTGCGAGGCCCTCACCATGGTGTGCTGTCAGGTAATGGGCAACGATGCCGCGATCGGGTTCGCGGGCAGTCAGGGCAACTTCGAGCTCAACGTGTTCAAGCCGGTGATCGCCAAGAACCTTCTTCAATCCTCCCGGCTTCTCGGCGATGCCTGCGCGAGCTTCGAAGAACGCTGCGCGCGTGGAATCGAGCCCAACCTGCCGAACATCGAGCGCAACCTCCGAGACTCCCTGATGCTCGTGACCGCGCTCAACCCCACGGTGGGTTACGACAACGCGGCCAAGATCGCGAAGCACGCCTACAAAGAGGGCACCACCCTCCGAGAGGCGGCCGTCGCGCTCGGGCTTCTCACCGGGGAGGCCTTCGACGAGGCGGTGCGCCCCGAAGACATGGTGGGTCCGCTCAAGGAATAGCCTAAAAGGGCCTGAAGACAGCCCTAGATGCCTGGCGACTTGATTCCCGGGCGGCGCCGCGCTAGCTCCCGCTTCCATGGCGGTGGAAATCCGAGAACATCGGCCCGGAGACGATCCTGGGCCGTTCATTCAGGCAGCGCATGAAGTCTATCGGGGCGATCCCAACTGGGTCGCGCCGTTGGAGATGGAGATCAAGGACCGGCTGAACCCGTCCAAGAACCCCTTCTTCGAACATGCCCAGGCAAGCTATTTCACCGCCTGGCGGGGCGGTCGGCCGGTCGGTCGGGTCACCGCGCAGATCGATGAGGAGCATCTTCGCATCCACAAAGACGACGCGGGCTTCTTTGGCTTCTTCGACACCGTTGACGACGATGAGGTCGCCACCGCGCTGATCGACGCCGCGACGCGTTGGCTCGGTCGACGAGGGATGAAGAAGATCCGTGGCCCGTTCTCGCTGTCGATCAACGAAGAGACGGGTCTCTTGGTTGAAGGCTTCGACTACCCCCCCGCGATCATGATGCCTCACTCCCGGTCCTACCAGGGGGCCCTGGCCGAAGCGGCGGGCCTTTCAAAGCTCAAGGACCTCTACGCGTGGCGTTATGAGGTAGGCGAGTTCAAACCCCGCGCACTCCGAGCCTGGGAGCAGGTGCAGACCCTTCCCGAGGTTCGCCTTCGCTCGGTGCGTCGTGCGGACATGGAGTCCGAGCTCCGGATCATCATGGACATCTTTAATGACGCGTGGCGCCACAACTGGGGCTTCGTTCCTGCGACCGAGGCTGAACTCAAGAAGACCGCCCAAGATATGAAGCTCATCCTCGATGAAGACCTCGCCTTCATCGCCGAGGTCGAGGACCGGCCGGTGGGGATGTGCATCGCCCTTCCCAATGTGAACGAGGCGGCGCGAGACCTTGGGGGAAAGCTCTTTCCTCTCGGTCTGCCGAAGCTCTTCTGGCGACTCAAAGTCAGGGGACCGAAGACGGCGCGGTTGATCCTTCTCGGCATTCGAGAAGAGCTCCGCGGTGTGAAACGCTACGGCGGGCTTTCGATGGCGATGTACGTGGAGATCGCCAAGCGGGGGGGCAAGAAGGGCTACGAGTGGGGAGAGCTCAGCTGGACCCTCGAGGACAACCACCCCGTGAACCTCGGGATCAAGGCGATGGGCGCGAAGATCTACAAGCGCTATCGGGTCTACGAGAAGGAGATCAGCGAGTGAAGGTTCTCATCACCGGAGCGACGGGTTTTCTGGGTTCGCATCTCGCAGAGAAACTCATCGAGCATGGCCATGAGGTTCGCGCCCTCGTCCGCAAGACGAGCCGGACGGAGTTTCTCGAAGAGCTCGGAGTGGAGCTGTGCCACGCCTCTCTCGAGAGCGGGGAGGGACTCGACGCAGCGGTGCGCGGGGTGGATGGCGTTGCGCACAGCGCGGCGATCGTGAAGGCCCGAGACCCGGAGGAGTTTCATCGAGTCAACGCGCTCGGCACGAAGCATCTCCTCGACGCGGTCCTCGAGCATACTCCGAAGCTTCAGCGCTTCGTGTATGTCTCGTCGATGACCGCGCACGGGTTCGGCGACGGGGGCAAGCCGCGGGCTCTCGACCGGGAACCTCATCCGGTGACCCACTACGGGCGCAGTAAGCTTGCCGGTGAACAGTTTTGCCTTGATGTCGCCGATACGCTCCCGGTGACGATCCTTCGCCCGCCCGCAATCTACGGTCCCCGAGATACGGAGATGTTGGCGTTCTTCAAGATCGTTCAAGGTCGCGTGGTTCCGTTTCTTGGGAGCCCCGACAACAACCTTTCGCTGGTGTACGCCCCAGACTGTGCCGAAGCGCTGCTTCTCACCCTCACCAAAGACCACCCGTCCGGTGCGGTGTACTATGTGGAGGACGGCGAGGTGTACACCCAGCGGCAGGTCGTGGCGTACATCGAGGATGCCCTCGGCAAGCGGGCCTTCGCGAAGTTTCCCGTGCCGATGGCGGCGGTCTCGGTGGCCGCGGTGGGGAGCGAGCTCTTTGGCAAGATCAGTCAGAAAGCGGTGATGCTCACGCGGGACAAGGTGAACGAGCTTCGTGAGCAGCAGGTGTGTTCAGCGTCGGACGCGATCCGGGCGGATCTCGGCTGGACGCCGACGGTGCAATTCGGCGAAGGCGCACGGATCAGCGTCGACTGGTACCGCCAAAACGGCCTTCTTTGAGACTCCCCTCGGTACGGAGGCTCTCCGAAGGTGCGGTGCGCTCGGGTTGGCAGCTCCCGCCGCCGGAAACGGGCGGATTGGGGCGTGAACGGATGTCCGCGGTCTTTCTGAACTCCCTCAATATTGTTTCGGAAAAATCTGGCCTGCGGATTGCTTTCTTTTTCTGTCATGAGGTTTCCGGGCGTTCTTTTGATTCCGTTCCTTCTCGTCGCCTGTGGAGGCGAATCCGAAGGGGTTCGCGCCGAGGGGGAGATGATCCTCGAAATCGATGGCACGAGGAGCGGCTTTGTCCTTGAGAACAACACGCGAATCGACAGCGGCGGTCCGGTGGTCGGAAGCTGCATCCTCCGCTCCGATCCGGAGCCGACCGCATACCGGCTCACCAGCACCCAGTTGCTCGACGGGGACGCGCTCCGCAGCATCGAGGTCGGGTTCGCTGAGGGCGACGCGTTTATCGAGGTCGACACCGGGGCGGAGCCGTTCCGAGCGGTGGGTCCCTGCACCATCGAAGAGCCGTACCGCGACCTGAGCGGACGGGTGGGCGCGGTCGAGGTCGACTGCCAGATGATCAGCGGCGAGCGGTCCGGTCATCTGTTCGGCGAGCTTCATTTCTCCGGCTGTCGCTAACGCCCGCATTTTGCCCCGCCGAAGGGCTCGGCGAAACGGCAATCTCTTACCTCTTCGAAGCGGTGGGCCTACCCTAGGAGCGGATGAGATGGACCAGCCATGGTCTGGTGGTCGACAGTGTCGAGTGGCCAGTGGTGAGAGTGTGGGTGCCGCACGACGCGTCACTCGAAGCGTTTCAAGCGTTGCTCGACTACTACGAGGAGCTTTGCGGGCCGGTCGGTGAACCGACGGTCATCTGGATCACCGACTTCAGTGAGTTCGATCCATTCTTCGGAAGTCCAACGGTGCGCCGCGCCGCCGCAGACTTGTTCCGACAGCATCGACCGACCCTCGAGAAAAGCACGCTCTGCGAAGCTCGAATTGCGAAGAACCCAGTCACTCGTGGAATCATGCTCGCGTTCGACTGGCTCACTGGCGCCAAGTGGCCCACCGGCAACTTCGCGACGGAAGACGAAGCCCGCACGTGGATCATGTCGCAAACCGGCCGCTGGGTGGGCCCCCCGCCCAGTCGACCGCCTGAATGAGCCCGGCTCGTGTCATGGGGGGATCCAAAAAGTCGCCTCCCGCTTGGGCCGGGAAGGAAGGCGAACATCACCCCTTCGGCCGGCCGCGGTCCGAAACTCGAGGCCCACCGCGGAGCGCTCGACGACGACTCCCCCGTCGCGATCGGTTCGGAGCACGGTGGCGCCGCCGGATCGAAGACGCTGGTCGATCTCGGGATGGGGATGACGATAGCGGTTTCCCTGGCCGGCGGAGATGACGGCGATATGGGGCCGAACCGCGTCGAGAAACGCCTGCCCGCTCGAGGTGCGGGAGCCGTGATGCGCAACTTTCAGAACGTCCGCCCGAAGGGGGAGTTCCTGGCCAAGGAGGGCCCGTTCGGCGGGCTCCTCGATATCGCCGACGAACAGCCATCCGATGCCGTCGTGGTCGAGACGAAGCACCAGTGAATTGTCGTTGGCGTCATAGCCGGCATCGTAGCTCGGACAGGGCCAGAGGACCCGGAGCGTGGTCGCACCTTCCCTCCGCGGTGTACAGAGCTCGTCCGGGGTGCGGACGGTGACCCCTTCGGCGCGGAGGCGGCGTCGAAAGCGGTCGTAGCTCTCGCCTGGCCTTTCGACGGTTGCTTGCTCCGAGTCCCAGAGCTCGCCAACCGGGAGGGCCCGCACGATTGCCTCGAAGCCAAGATAATGGTCCGGGTGAGCATGCGTCACCACGGCGATATCCACGCGGTGTCGACGCCGCGCTCGAAGGAGCGGAAGGAGCGTGTCCGCGCCCGGGTCAGGGCCGGAGCGAAGCGCGCCTCCAGCGTCGATGAGCATGAGCTTGCCGTTCGGAAGGTCGACGATCGCCGCGTCGCCCTGACCAACGTCCGCGAACGTCACGCGCAGCCCGGCCTGTCCCTCCTTCCATTGAAGATGGCCTTCGGCCGCCGCGAAGAGAAGGCACCCCGCCGCGATCATCGTGGCCTTGCTTCGGAATGACGGGGCGAACACCCCTCCGAAGCAGGCGATGCACACCGCCACGGCCTGGACTGGAGTCGGCGGGACGAGCTCGGGGTTCAGTTGAAGCGCCTGAAAGGCGTCGGCGGCTCCCACGAGGGCATGGACGCTCCACTCGAAAGGCGGCGCGGTGACCACGGCAAGAGGAGGGAGCCCACTTGCGACGAGCGCATGAAGGAGCGCGAGCGGGACCAGCGTAACCGCGGCGAGGGGAACGAGGAGAACATTGGCGACAAAGCCGGCCCAGGGAATCGAACCAAAGAGGATGTAGACCAAGGGGGCGGTGGCGACGACGATGCGCCCGCTAAGGACCACGAGCGCTCGGGCCGAGTCGCGAACCGGGTGGTCTTCCAGATCGGCTATCGATGAGCTTCGCGAGGGCTGGCTGACGATCGCCGCCGTCGCGAGCACCGAGAGAAGAAACGCCGGCCGCCGAAGAAGCGTCGGATCGGCGGCGCCAAGGAGCAGCGCGGCCACCGACAGAACCGACAGGGGGCTTCCTCGTCGGCCGAGGGCGATGAGGCCCCAGCCCAAAGATGCAGTGACCGCGGCTCGCCACGCACTCGGCGTGGTGGTGAGAGTGGCGTACCCCACCGCAAAAGGAATCCCGACCGCTGCCGCCACCCGAAGCGCGTTGACCTCGCCGGCGCGAAATATCTTCGGGACGACCCACCGAACCAGCGCCACGATGAGCCCCGCGAAGAGCGCGACGTGAAGACCCGAGACGGCGAGGAGGTGGGCAAGACCCGCATCGCGGAAGCGCTCCTGATCTGCAATGTCGACGGCCGCCCCGTCGCCGAGGACGAGGGCGGTCGCCACCGCGGCGGCTCGGGGTTCGAGGGTTCCTTCGAGGCGCCTTCGAATATGATGTCGGAGGCCTTGAAGCATGCTCGGCGCATGGCGAACGGTGTGCGGGCGCGTGATTTTTACCTCGGTCGGGGACGCCGTCGGCGGCGTGAACGCAGGGGACGGGTTTCGAAACCTCCTCGGATAACGGATCGCGACAGTGCCCGTAAGTTCGTCCCCGACCCTCGCCTGAGGGACACGACCTCGGGCAAAAAAGCGGTGCTCTGGGGAGTGGATTTCAAGATCGAACCGGGCAGGGTCGCGACCCGACTGCCGGAGGATTCGGATCCCCGCGTCGGAGAGGACGGCTCCGGGCTGAGGCGACCGCGGCGTGGGAAGGGAGAGGCCCGCGACCGCTGCCCCGAGACCCAGCACCACCATGGCCAGCGCCGCCGGCATCGACCGCCGCCATGCGAGGACGCCGACCCCAAGGCCCAGGGCTAGGAGTGCGAGGGGGACCGGCAGAGGATCGAATTGGGCGCATCCAACCCAGATGCCAACGATTCCGAGGCCAATCGCGGACGGCGGCGCGCGCATCCTCACGCCTCAAGCAGGTCACGTGCCGGCCTGGAGCATTGAAATGATTGAGTTTATCGGGCGGCCTGGCGGCGGAACGGCGGCCGGAGGCTGGCGGCCGTCACCGCGACGTCCAGGCCAAGTGTTTGAGGTCAAGCCTTCGGCTTGACGGCTGGGGGCTCTCTCCCTAAATGCTTAGCTAAGAAATAAACCCTCACCCATACGTAAGGGTTAGTCTTTAACTGAGTCATGTTGGTCAAGCTCAAACCGGAACGGCGTCGCAGTGGGGAGGACCTCGATCCGCGCACTCGTCTCCGGGTAGGGGCCCTCGCCAAAGCGACCGGCAAGACCGTTCGGGCGCTCCACCTCTACGAGGAGCTCGGCCTTCTCGTTCCGGAGCGGTCCAAGAGCGGCTATCGAATCTACGCCGCGGATGCGGCCCTTCGCGTTCGGTGGATTTCGAAGCTCCAGGAGATGGGGTTTTCGCTCACCGACATTCAGGAGATCGCGCAGGAATGGGGCGAGCAAGTCTCGGCTCCTTCGGCGATGAAGCGCGTTCGCGAGATCTATCGGGAGCGCCTGACGGAAACACGCAAGCAGATGCAGCGGCTTCGAGAGCTTCATGACGAGCTCCTGGCGAGTCTCGACTACCTCGACACCTGCGACACCTGCGACCCGAATCGACTCATTGAATCATGCTCATGCTGCGACCGTGAGCACCGGCAGTTTGAAGCGCCTGAACTCGTCGCTGGTTTCATTGCTAACGCGGAAGAATCTTCATGACCGTCAAGACGCCTATCTATCTCGACAACCATGCCACCAACCCCGTCGACCCTCGGGTGGTGGAGGCGATGCTGCCCTATTTCACGGAAGACTTCGGCAACGCGGCGAGTCGGAACCACTCCTTCGGCTGGAAGGCCGAGCAGGCAGTGTCCGAAGCCCGCGAGTCCCTCGCACGGCTGATCGGCGCGAGGAGCGGCAAGGAGATCATCTTCACGAGCGGGGCGACCGAAAGCGACAACCTCGCGATCAAAGGCGTGGCCCACTTCTACAAGGACAAGGGCGACCACATCATCACCTGCAAGACCGAGCACAAAGCGGTCCTCGACAGCTGCAAGCGGCTCGAGCGGGAAGGGTTTCGCGTCACGTACCTCGACACCGAGGCCAACGGGCGAGTCGACCCGCAAGCGGTGGCCAACGCCATCGACGACAAGACCACGCTCGTGAGCATCATGCTCGGCAACAACGAAGTGGGCACCGTGCAGCCGATCGAAGAGATCGGAAAGATCACCCGCGAGAAGAAGGTGTTCTTTCATGTGGACGCGGTGCAGGGAGTGGGTCGCGTCGACTTCGACGTCGAGCGGATGAACGTCGACCTCGCAGCGATGAGCGGCCACAAAATGTATGGGCCGAAGGGCATTGGCGCACTGTACGTCCGACGCTCGAAGCCTCGCGTTCGACTCATCGCGGAGATTGACGGCGGGGGCCACGAACGCGGCATGCGGTCGGGAACTCTTCCGGTGCCGAGCATCGTCGGCATGGGCAAGGCTGCCGAGCTTTTCATGTCAGAAGAAGGCAAGCGAGATGTCGAGCGGGTTCGGACCCTTCGGAATCGGCTCCGGAGGCGCCTCTTCGACGAGATCGACGAGATCTTCTTGAACGGCGCCGACGACCCGCATCGGCTCCCCGGAAACCTCAACATTTCCTTTGCTTTCGTGGAGGGCGAGGCGATGATGATGGCCATCAAAGATGTGGCGGTGTCTTCGGGGAGCGCCTGCACGAGCGCGAGCCTCGAGCCGAGTTATGTGCTTCGAGCCCTCGGAGTCGGCGAGGAGCTGGCCCACACCTCGATCCGCTTCGGGGTAGGGCGGTTCAACACCGAAGAAGAAATTGACTATGTGGCGGACTTGGTTATCTCGCAGGTTAGGAAGCTGCGAGACATGTCCCCGCTGTACGAGATGCACAAAGACGGGATCGACCTTCAGTCGATCCAGTGGGCCGCCCACTAGCCCAACGTCGCGAAACGGAACCAGCGAAGAAGAGCGGAGCAAGGAACAGACATGGCGTATTCCAAGAAGGTCATCGACCACTACGAGAATCCCCGAAACGTCGGCAGCATGGACAAGGAAGATGCTTCGGTGGGCACTGGCCTCGTCGGTGCGCCCGCCTGCGGCGACGTCATGCGACTTCAGATCAAAGTCAATCCGGAGACGCAGGTCATCGAAGATGCGAAGTTCAAGACCTTTGGCTGCGGAAGCGCGATCGCTTCGTCGTCGCTGGCCACCGAATGGATCAAAGGCAAAACCATCGAGGAGGCGAACGAGCTCACGAATACCTCGATCGTCGAGGAGCTCAACCTGCCTCCGGTAAAGATTCACTGCTCGGTGCTGGCCGAGGACGCCATCAAGAGTGCGATCGCTGATTTTCGCAACAAGCAGGCAGGCGGAGAGGCGAAGGACTGAGATGATGATCGCAGCAACCCGGGCACCGGAGGACGCGGTGGGGGCAAGCCCGACCGAGCCCGGTCCTACCGGGCCATCGACGACTGAGCCGCCGGAGGCGGAACAGCCGAAGGGCATCGAGCTCACGCCGAAGGCGATCGAGATGGCAAAAAAGGCCCTGAAGCGAAGAGGGACGCCGGAATCGGGCCTGCGCCTCGGCGTTCGTGGCGGCGGCTGTTCCGGCGTGTCCTACGCGATCGAGTTCGCTGACAAAGTCCGGAAGAAGGACAATGTATTCGATTTCGATGGTCTCAAGGTGGTGATCGACCCGAAGAGTCTGATCTATCTCCGCGGCTCGGTGCTCGACTACGAGTTCAAACTGATGTCGCACGGATTCAAGTTTGTGAATCCGAACGAGTCGGGCAGCTGTGGCTGCGGTGAATCCTTCACCGTCTAACGGTGCGTCGGAGGCGGGGGCCTCGACGAAGACCAATCCGTTCGCGGTCCTCGGGCTAGCCCCTGCATTCGACATCGACCCCCAAGAGCTGGAGGAGCGTTACCGGGCACTGCAAAAGGCGCTTCACCCCGACCGCTTCGCACAGGCCTCGGCGAGCGAGCGGCGGTTGAGCCTGGAGCGCGCGGTGACCGTCAACGAAGCCTATCGCCGTATGAAGGATGACGTCGCCCGAGCCGAGGCCCTGCTCGAGCTCCGCGGAGTCGCGGTCGGCGAGACCGGAGGCCAGCCCACCGATCCCGAGTTTCTCATGGAGGTGATGGAGCTTCGGGAAGAGCTCGCCGACGCTCGCAAGAGCAAGGACCTCGACCAGGTAGGAAAGCTTGGCGGGATCATCGAGGACCGACGTCGAGCACTCATTCAGACCATTGGCGCCGAGTTCCGACGCGAGGCCGATGCTCGCGAGATCCTCACCGCCCTCAGCCGGATCCGCTACTACCACCGGTTCCTGGAAGAGGTGGAGGTCATTGAAGACGAGGCGCTCGGCTAGACTTCCGTGCCTCGACGGGAAGTGAAAGGACATTCGTGGCTCTTCTTCAGATCTCCGACCCCGGGGGACGCCCGCAGGCGATCGGTATCGACCTCGGAACGACCCACAGCCTCGTTGCGTGGGTGACCTCCACCGGCTCGCCCACTGCGGTTTACGACTGTGACAACGAAGCGTTGATCCCCTCGATCGTTCACTACCAGGCGGACGGTGGCGTGGTCGTGGGAAAGCCGGCGCGAGACCGGGGCGCGCTCCATCCCCGCGACACGATTCACAGCGTGAAGCGGTTCATGGGCCGCGGCGCCGACGACCCCGAGACGCGACGCCTCGGTCCGTATCGCTTTGCGACCGATGAGGGACCGGTGGTCCGCTTTCAGGTCGCGGGTGATCGCCAGGTGACCCCCACGGAGGTGAGCGCGGAGATCCTCCGCGAGCTTCGCAACACCGCGCTGGAGGAGATCGGGCCGATCGGCGGCGCGGTGATCACCGTCCCGGCGTACTTCGATGACTCCCAGCGTCAGGCGACCAAAGACGCGGCGCGGCTCGCGGGGATCGACGTGCTGCGCCTTCTCAACGAGCCGACCGCGGCTGCGCTCGCTTACGGGCTCGACAAGAAGCAGAACGGAACATTCGTGGTCTACGACCTCGGCGGCGGCACCTTTGACGTGACGGTCCTGCTCCTCGATGACGGGGTGTTCCAGGTGAAGGCGACGGGCGGGGACAGCCAGCTCGGCGGCGACGACATGGACCGACTCCTCGCGGAGCATTTCCTTCGTGGCCTGGGCGACGAGGATCCATCGCCGGAGCTTGCGCGAGCGATGCTGGATGGCGCCCGTGCGGTGAAGCATGCGCTGAGCGATCAGGACGCGGTCGAACTCACGATCGAGATTCCTGGGGGACGCTTTGACGCAAAGGTGACCCGCGTAGAGTTCAACGATCTCGTTCGTCCATTGCTGAGTCGCACCGGTGCGGCGAGCCGGCGGGCACTTCGCGATGCGCATCTTGGGGTCGACGCGATCGACGGAGTGATCCTCGTCGGCGGGGCCACTCGAACGCCGATCGTGCGGAGCTACGTCGCGGAACTCTTTGACAAGGAGCCCCTGAGCGACATCGACCCAGACCAGGTGGTCGCGCTCGGGGCTGCGCACCAGGCCGACATTCTCGCCGGTGAAACGCCCCGTCACGATGTGCTCCTTCTGGATGTCCTTCCGCTGTCGCTCGGACTTGCGACGATGGGCGGCGTGGTGGAGCGGATCCTGCCGCGCAACACCGCGATTCCATCGGCGGCCGCCCAAGTGTTTACGACGTATGCCGATAACCAGACCGGCTTCGAACTTCACGTGGTGCAGGGCGAGCGGGAGCTCGCGGACGACTGTCGATCGCTTGCCCATTTCACTCTTCGGGGGATTCCTCCGATGGCCGCGGGGGTTGCGCGCCTCGAGGTGAAGTTTGCCGTCGACGCCGATGGACTTCTCGAAGTGTCGGCTCGCGAGCAGCGAACCGGCATCGAACAGACGGTGGAGGTCAAGCCCAGCTATGGCCTGACCGACGAGGAGATCGAACAGATGCTCCTCGACGCCTACGAGCACGGGGAGGCCGATGTGCTTGCCCGCTCCCTCGCCGAGCAGCGAACCGAGGCCGACCGAGTCTTGCAGGCCATCCGGGGGGCGCTCCATGAGGATGCAGCTCTGCTCGTAAAGGGCGAGGCGGAGGAGATCGAGGCCGCGATGAATCGTCTCGAAACGGCCGGGGCGGGGACCGATCACAAGGTCATTCGCAGTCGGATCGAGGAGCTGGATGAAGCGACCCGTGCATTTGCCGGGCGACGGATGGACCGAAGCATGAAGGCGGCGCTCGCTGGACGTTCAGTGGTGGATGTGGCCGAGGAGACGTCGTCGGCGAAGGGCGTCGACGCGCATGTCGCGGAGCATGCCGCTCGCGCCGAGAAGCGCTAGACCCCGAAAAAGGAAGAGTGAGATGCCGAAGGTTCGATTCGCGAATGTCGGAATGGAGGTTGAAATCGAAGCGGGCGCGACCATCCTCGATGCGGCCAAGAAGGTCGGTGCACCGGAGGGCGACCGCTGTGGTGGCGTCTGCGCATGTTCAACGTGCCATGTCTACGTGACCGAGGGCCTCGACGAGCTCAGCGAGGCCGAAGATGAAGAGCTCGACATTCTCGAAAAGGCGTTTTTGCCGAAATACAACTCGCGGCTCGGATGCCAGGCTCGGCTCGAAGAAGACCAGGAGTACGTGGTCGAGATCACCGAGGAGTCCTTCCAGGCGTTTGTCGACGAACATCCCGACCATCGCGAGGAAGCCGAGAAGCTCTGGGCGAATCAGCCTCGATCCTGATCCTCCGGCCGACGTCCCCTCTGCCCAAGGTCGTTCTCTTCGGCGTTCTCTTCGTCGGGCACATCGGAGTCGTGGCTTTCGCGGGCGGCGGGTTCGGGAAACGAGCCTGCACCGCGGTTTGCGAGCGCGGTCCGAAGGGTGTCCACCACCGACTCGGTCTCGGCGGTCGTGCTCGAGGGGGCAAAGCCAAGGAGCCTTCGAAGAAGCTCGAGATCCAGGTCGGGGGCATTGGTGCCCTGGCGATCACTCATGCCCGGAGGAGCAGCAACGCTCGCGCCACCGCGAATCCGTAGAGAAAACTACGCGCGTGCCCCGGTTGGTGTGCGTCGGGTGTACAGAGATTCTCACAGGGTGCGACATCGAGATCCGAACGGCATCGTCCTTTGCTTGGATCGGTCGGAGCTACCGCCACTCGCTTCGGGGGTCGTAGTTCGGATCGGGCGTCTCCTGAGGGGGCCGAAGCGCCTCGGGGACGCGCCGAAGGTTCACTCGAATCCGAGTCCAGATGGAGGACCGACCTCGCATGGCGTCGACGAGGACGTCGGAGGGTTCGAGGTACGCCGCGGTGTCCGGATATCGGTCCCGCCAGCGCTCGAGACCGGCCTCGGCGTCTTGTCGTTGCTTGGCCTGGGCGATCACCAGGAGCGGCGCCGACGAGGACCTTCGGCCCGTCGGAGAAATGTCGCTCCCCCCGCCGGTGTCGGTTTTCTTCGGCCGGGGCGCACGGGGCGGAGCCTCGGCCTCCTGCCGTTCGTAGAGCGCGAGCGCGAGGTCGAGGGAACCGACCGCATCGTCGATGCCCGCCCCCGGGTCGCCGAGGGTCTGAAACCGGAGGGGCACCGTGCGAAGCGTAAAGTCCTCGGGCACCGCGTCGCGAAGCTCGTCCCAGGTGACCGGCGTCGATACGCGTGCATCGGGCTTGGGGCGGACGGAGTAGGCGGACGCCACGGTTCGGTCTTTAGCGTTCTGGTTGTAGTCGAGGAACACGCCCTCCCGTTCCTCCTTCCACCAGCGAGCGGTGGCGATGGTAGGCGCGCGACGTTCCACCTCTCGAGCGACCGCAAGCGCCGCTTGCCGCACCTCGGGAAACGTAAAGCGGCGTTCTACGCGCACGTGGATATGAAGGCCGCGAGAGCCTGAAGTCTTGGGCCAGCCAACGAGCTGAAGCTCCTCGAGGACGTCTTGGACGACGAACCCGACTTCGCGAATCTGAGGCCATTCCACCCCCGGCACCGGGTCGAGGTCGATGCGAAGCTCGTCGGGATGCTCGAGATCATCGGCGCGAATCGGATGCGGATTCAAGTCGATGCATCCGAGATTCACGCTCCAGATCAGCTGCGCCGCGGTGTTGAGAACCACTTCCGTTGCGCTTCGGCCCGAAGGAAACTTGAGCGTCGCGGTGTCGATAAAATCGGGCCGCGTCTTCGGCGCCCGCTTCTGAAAGAACGCCTCTTCGGAGATGCCTTTGACGAACCGCTTTAAGATCACCGGTCGGCCGCGAACGCCTCGAAGCGCGCCATCCATCACCGCGAGGTAATAGTCGATGAGCTCCTTCTTCGTGATCCCTGCATCCGGAAAGTAGATCTTGTCCGGACTGGTGACGGTCACTTCCTGTCCGTCGACGTCGAGAAGAAGCTTCTTCGATCCCACGCGCGCGATCGTACCGAAGGACCGCGGCTCTCCCTAGTAGCCCCGGAACAAACTTCGGGCCGAGCGGGCGAGCTGGCCTGAATTTTCCACTGGTCGGGCTCCGGTCGGGCCGTGCCCTTTCGTAGCCGGGATAGTCTTTGAAAGATCGAAACGTGGCGAACACGCGTGGGTCGATGAGCGGAACGTCGCTCGGGATCTTGACGCAAAGGTCGGCGACGGTGGCCTTCGGCGGGTTTGGTGGGGTGAATCGCTAGGGGTCGACTCGGGCCTCTTGCTCGAAGTCGGGGAGCGGCAGTACGGGGGCGTCGACGCGGCGTTGTACGTCTCGCACGAGGAGCTGTCGGTTCAGCCGGTCGAGGTCATAGTCGGGGACCACTACGCAAAGCCCGATCTCGCTGTCGGTGATGACTCCGAGGTCGAGGTCAAGGTCAGCGTCTCCGGCGACCATCACCGAACAGAGCGCCGTCGAGCGGACATCGAATCCTTCCGATTCGGCGCGGGCGTTCCGATACGAGCCGAGCCCGATGCCTCGCCCGTCCTCCGGGCAGCTGCTCTCGGCACACGCCTGCGGCCGGACACCATCGACCGTGAGGCCGTTCAGGACGAGTTCGGTTCCCTCGCCGATCGCGAGCGCCCCGTGGCCCTGGCTATCTATGATCTGCACCACGTCGGCACGGACAGTAGCGCTGTCCTGTGCCAGAATTCCGACGCCTCCGCGGCCGTCCTCCGCACGCGGAGCGGTCGAGGCGATCGAGAGGTCGCTTCCCTCCAGCGAGGCTCGGGAGGACACGAAGATCGCAGCGTCGCGAGTGTCCACGGCACGAAATCGTCGAACCGTTGCCTGAGCCCCTTCCTGAAGATTAAGCCCCCGCCCGGTCGAGCTGTTCCCGGGAGTGGTTCGGACGATGATGAAGTCTTCGATCGAAAGTGCGCTGTCTTGTCCGGATACGAAGACGCCAACGTCGGCAACGTCTTCGACGGCGAGTCCCCGACCGGTGAGGCGCGCCCCCCGGGCGAGCGCGACACCTTGGCGACTCGCGTTCCGGGCGAACCAGCCGTCCACCTCGATCTCTGCCCCGTCGAACGCGAGAACCGGCCAGAGTCCTTCGTCGGTATGCACTCGTCGAAGGGTGACTTGGCTTCCGTCGCTCAGCCGGAGCGCCTCCCCCTCGGTGCCTCGGATCACTGTGTCTTCCAGGATGAGTTCGGAGCTCGACACGGACACCCCTTGGGCCGGACTCTCTAGGATCGCGGCCCGGCGAAGCGTGATCCGTCCGCCGTCTTCCGCTCGGACCAGGGGCGAGCGCTCGAAGAAGACAATTTCCCGCTCCCCCGTCAGCACCACATCGCTCAGCGTTGCGGTTCCCGACGCAAACACCGCCACCTCGGAAAAATCTTGGATCTGTACCGAGGAAAGGTCGGCCTCGCCGGTGCCCTCCACGGTGAGTCCGCGACCAAACCGTCCGCTCGCGTCCGACGAAACGCCATCGATGAGCACCCCGCTTCCGGTGAGCCGGCCTCCGTCGCCCACCCCGACCCCGGCTCCTCGCGTAGCGAATACCACCACGCCCTGGAGGCTCACCTCACCGTCGGCGACCACCACGCCCGCATCGTCGCCGGGGCCGAGCCGAACCCCGGCGAGGGTGACGCGGGCGCCACGCACCTGAACCACCGGCCCGCCGGGGCTCTCGATGATGGTTTGGGTCGGGCATACTCCTCGAAGCTCGACGTCCCGCACGATCGAGAGCGCTTCGGAGTATGTGCCGGTGGCGAGCGCGATGACTCCGTTTGCCGGGGCTGCCGCGAGTGCTTCGGCGATGGTGCCGAAGGGCCCGGTTTCACTGCCGTCGCCGGTTCCGCGGGGTCGGACGAACACCGCGTTGGGAGGAAGCCCGCTCGGGAACTCGCCCGTCGAACACGGGGCAAGCGGCTCGCAGCCCGGACGGCCGGGAAGGTGGGCCCCAAAGTTCCGACAGGACGTCTCCTGGCCCGTCGCGGAGTACGGCTCGCAGTGCACGATTCCCTCAAGCCCGAACACCGGCCGCCAGCCCGAGGGGCAGGGCAAGAAGTTCACTCGCGCCGGCTCCGGGTGAGGAGCCTCGTAGATCGACTCGGAGCTGGCGTCGGAGGTGCCGTCGGAGGTCGCGTCCGGCACTGGCGCCGGGTCGCCGTCGCAACCGGCGAGGATGAACGAAAAAGCGAGACGCACGACGAGCCTCATCGCTGAAGCGTACGCTGCACTCTCGGTTCCGTCATCCAAGGAGGCGCGTTGGCTGAGACGTGTCGTTCACGAAGTCCTCCGACCGACTCAAGGATGCCTGGGATCCGGAAGCTGCACCTCCCGCACAAGCGACCGACGGGTTGCGCAGGGGGGCCACGCTCCGTTAGTACGGCGTCGTGTGGAAAGGGTACGTCCTACGCTACCTGGGAGCGGTCGCCGCGGGGGCGTCTTTGGAAGATGCCCTCGATTCTCTCCCTGCGGTGGTTCGTCCGGTGGTGCGATGGCGGGCGGAGCGTGCCCGGATCGCTGTGACCTTCGATACCGAGCATGCCGCCGATGTCCCTCATGTGCATCGGCTCGCGTATCTCAGGGTTCTCCGTCAGCCCGCGCCCAATGCCGACGATAAGGCGTCGGTCCACAGCCAGTTTTCGGCCGCGCGTCGGACCGATGTCGAGGAGCGAGCGTTGGTGCGAGCGCTGCTCGTAGGCGGCACGACGCTCGCGGTTGGAGGAATCATCGTGGCGGCGCTGGTGGTCGGCCCGAGTCTCCTGGCCGCGCGTCCCGAGGAAACCACCGGGTCGAATGCCCCGACCGATGCGACCTCGGACCCCGAGCCTCCGTTGGAGCCCGCGCATCCCCTCGCAGAAGTGTTCGAGCAAACCCTGCCTGCCTATTCGGTCGCCCTCGATGCTCGATCGGCGGGCCAAGAGCGCGCGCCACCGCGCGACGTCGCCGGGGCGCGGGCGTCACTCCTCGAGGGACTTGAAGCGGAGGAAGCGTCGCTTGTGCCCGCGGTGGAGCGCTTCTTGGACATCTCTGAGCGGTACAGTGATGGCGACGAAGAGGTCGATCATGCGGGGTGGCTTCGCCATCTTGTGGACTTTCATGATGCACTTCGCGAACGGGACGTGCCGTTCTATGTCGACGGCCAGCTCGTCACGAACCTTCGCACCGGTCGACGACGGATTCTGCTTTCCACCTTCGATGTGCATCGACGTCGTTTGTTTCAGGTGGGTGATCAGCGCATCGAAGCGCTCGAAATGTCGCGGCTCGACCGGCTCAATCACCAGCGCTCGCTGCTTGGCTATACACGGCCCGAAGTTCGTTACGCCCTCGTGCTGGTCGACCGGATCGAACGTTTTCTCATCGAGCAACTCCTCCCATCGGTGCACTCGGTCTCCGAGTCGGTGATCGTCCGCCACTATCATGACGAGACGGGGACCGAGTGGGTGACTCCGTTCGAGACCTGGGCGCACGAAGACCTCCGCGCCGACGCTGAGCAAGTCCTGTCGGAGGCCCTCGGACTTCCCCGTGGCCTCGCCGAACTCGCGAAGGCGGTGGTCGACCGAAAGAATGCGATCATCGCGCTCAACTTCTCACTGCGTCGGCGCGATGTCGCGCTTCGCGAGCCCCGAAGCTACCGCTACGAATTGCCGGACATCGGAGCCCACCGGAGCGTCGTCGATGCGGAGGCGCTCCGCAGTCTCCGCGCCGCCGAGCGAGAGCTGGCGTCTGAACTGCTCCGCGACGCCTGGGCTCCGCTCCGCGACGCGATCGTCCTTTCCATCGCTCGCCACGAGGTACAGCACCGGCTCGACTACACCGATGACCGGCTCGTGCAGGTCCCGGCCGGGTTGGCGGCCTACACCGGAGTCACCGAATCGGAGGACCGGGTGAACCGACGGGCCGAGCGGGCAAACGCGGAACTCTCGGCGTACCTTTCCCAAGTCGCCCAGAGTCCGAAGATCTCCCGGACATCACTGATTCACGTGCTGTCATTTGCGATGGATCGAAACGCATGGTCCAAGCCGGAAGCGTATGCCGCGGTGGCGCTCTTTGAAGCGTTGGCCTCGGAGGCGGGGATCAGCCACGGCCCGCTCATCGAGCGACGTCGGATCGTCCGGCGGGAGCTTGCGAGGATCTACGGGGCGCTTCGCGAACGCGAGGAGGACGCGCTCGCGGAGCTCGCCTCCCGTGCATGGACCCGCCTCTACGGTGCCGAGCTTCCGCGCATCGAATAGGTTTTCGTTGCCGTCACGCCCAGCGGACATCGAACTCCTGACCTCGGGCGGCGAGGCTCAGTCAAGACGAAAGATACCCGCCCCCGCGCGATAGGTCATCGGACCGACGTTTGCGAATGGGGCTAGCCGTCGGGATCCAGGACCTCGACCTCAACGCTGAGCCCACGCCGCCTTCCGCGAAGGAACAGACGAGGTAGCTTGACCCCCGAGCCACGTCAGCCCGGCTTGTCGCGCCTGGAGACAGCTTCGGGGTTTTCCGGGTTCCAGACCGCGAGCTGCAGCTGCACCAATCCGACGGACTCTACGGGCGTCGACGCGGCGACGATGCCTCGGATTTCTCGGTAGGTGGTGCGGAGAAGCTGACGGATTCGATCCATGTCTTCGCTCGAGGCGGAGATCACGTTGAAACTGAAGATATCCCCGGGGTCGAGACGTTCGACCTTTTCCATCCCCACCCGAGCCCAGTGGGCCTTGAGCTGCCGCATTTCCTGCTCGGTGGCGTGCGTGTCGACGGTTGAAGGAACCGTGACGAAACGTCCGGACACGCCGGGGCTGATCATCCCTGCTTCGAGGAGCTTGCCGAGGCATCGGCGTTCAGTGGCTTCGTCGATGCCCAGCACCTCGCCGATCCAGCCCGGAGAGTGCCGGGGGAGGCTTGCGTATGCGGACGTTTCGATCACGCGAAGGATGGCGGCGCTCCACGGCTCCTCAAAGGCGAGCCGTTTCGCCGAGCTCCGCCTCTCGTACGCCTTCCGAAGGACGGGCACTGACGCGATGTCGACGAGCTCGGCCACGAGATCGGCGGCGCGCCCGGTCAGCGCCTCGACGAGTGCAAGAAACTGAGGCACGCGCGGGCGGCTTTGACCGCTTAGCCAACGACTCACGCTGAAGCGGGGAAAGCCGCTCCGGCGGGCCACCGTGACGAAAGGCGTTCCCGAGCGAAGCTCCTCGAGCCAAGCGGCGATCCCGGCGTCATCCGCAGTTCCGAGGGACGCGGCAGATGGAGGGTGAAAGCGGGAAAACGCGGCGGGCACGTCGATGCCCGCAACCCCACACGCGCGAAGGAGGGTCGCCGCGGTCGGAAATCGACGGCCGGCTTCCCAGTCCGCAACCGGCCTGCCCCGGTAGCCGAGGCGGCGAGAGAACGCCACCTGAGACCGTTTGCCGCGCACCGCCCGGAGGAGCTGCCGCGCCACCAACGTCCATGGGTCGTCGCGTTTTCGCACATTCCACTGTGCAACGACGGGTGATGAAGTGCAATGCCGCGACTTTTTGTCCGGTCGGAGCCGCTTACGGCACCGGGCGGTCGAGAATGCAGACCCCCACCGCGGTCTGGCAGATTCGGTTGACGCAGAAGAGCCTGCCGCATTCGGCATCGGTGGTGCAGTTCTGGTCCACGCATCCGTGGTGCTGGTCCATGACCCGGACTGCCCCCGCGACCGAGCTGGGATCGCACTGTTGGTGGGCGGCGCATCCGAAGGTCGGGCACGGCGTCGCGATGCAGGCACCCGCGCTGCATTCGAAGCCGGGGCCACATTCTCCGGCCGCGCCGGTGCACGGAGGGCGGCAGACCGATCCCACTCCGTCTCGACTGCACGGATCCTCGACCGCGTGACACCGGGTCCCCCGGCCGCAGTCGGCGTCGGTCTGGCACTCCTCGCGCGGCGGAATCCCGCAGCCGCGAAAGTCGTTGGGTCCACCGCAGCGCATCAGCTCACCGCCCGGTCCGGGCATCGGGCACACCGAGCTCTCTCGGCACTCGATCACGGCGTCGACGACGGCATCGCTTCCACCGTCGCGGGTCCCGCCCTCCGAGGCCACGCGTGCGTCACCCCCGCCATCGGTGGGGCTGCGCCGCACGCAGATCATGGTGGGGCCGCATCGGAAGTCGGCCCCGAGCGACGCGCAATCGGAGTCGTTCGTGCACATCAGTTCCGAGCCGGTCTGCCCACCGGACCGCGGCCCGCTGCAGGCGCTCAGCAACAAGAACAACAAGAACGAGAGAGAAAAAAAAGAAAGGGAAAGCATGCGGGTCATCAACAGTCACTCTGAGCTCCGGACGCGCTCCGTTCAATCTCAAAACGTCCCGCTAATGCACTTTTCAGGGGGCGATATTGCGATGCAATGTGAAAAAACGCGACATCGCGCTTCGTTTCTGCCGATGCGACTGTTGCCCTTCCGGTACTCCAGGGCTGAGGTCTATGCGGTGACGAACGGGAGTGGATCGTTGTGCACGCTCGCGTATCGACTGAATACATCGCGATCGAGGCTGAACTGCCGGATCCGAGGCTGAAACTCGCCGAAGCCGTTGCCGTCGCCGAACGCCATGTATTCGCCGGCGGGGACGCCCATCGACGACATCACCGACTGAAGGAGCTGCTTATAGGGCCGTCCCGGGTAGAAGTTCTTGACCCGCTCCAGCGGTCGCTGCCGGAAGTCGACGAAGTTCCCGGTAGTGAAGTAGCCGCCCCCCGACCCGAAGGTGACCGCGGGGATGCTGAACGTGTTGTGGGCGGTAGTCCAGGCGCCGAGCTCGTTGGTCCACAAGAGAAGGCTGTTGTCCAGCAGGGTTCCCTCACCGAGCGGATCGGGAGTCCCGTCGAGGCTCTCGGCCAGGCGAAGCATCTTCTTGAGCCCCCACTTCTGTCGATCGGCCGACGCTTCGCTGCTCGGGCACTCGTGATGGATCCCGCCCTGCGAGGACGGCGAGATCGGATCGTTGGACCAGTGGGTATTGGCGATAAACACCACCCGCGTGAGATCGCAGGCAAACGCCAGCTGGATCATGTCCATGATGTTGTCGTAGAGCACGCCCGCGTCCCGAACCCCCCAGTTCGAGTTCCACGGAAACTGAAAACCGTTGCCCGACGTGTTGGCCTGAAAGGGGATCGACGGAGCGCTACAGGACGGAGCCACTCCCATCTGATTCGCGCGGATGCGGTTCTGCACCTCGTGAACGCCGCTGACGTAGCGGTCGAGAATCTGGTTGTCGGCGCGGGAAAGGCGAGGATTTCCTTCGAGGGCGCGAAGGTCCTCGAGGACCCGGTCGACGATCAGCTCGTCGGGAAACGGATGGGTCGGCTCTTCCATGGGATCCGGAGTCATTCCGCCGAAGAGCTGGTTGAACACATTCTGGTCGCCCATGGTGACCGACGGATGGGTGCGCTCCCCGCCCACGCGGTCGAACGTCATCTCCGTTGGACGATTGGATATGCGAAGTGCTTTGAGCGGGACCACTTCCGACGGGCCGTACACGCCGGGCGATTGCTCCAGGATGACGTCGATGCTCTTTCCGTAGATCGGTTCCCGATGTCCCGAATGAGTGCCGGAGAGTACCGAGCTATTGTGGCCCTGATAACTTCCTCCGGTGAGCGAGAGTCCGTGCATGAGATTCATCTTCGGGAGCACGGAGGCGAAGTCGCCATCGATCATCCGCGAGATGGGACCGGAAAAGCCGGTGAGGGGTTTGTAGAAGACATCGGACTCGCCGGGGGCCTGGGTCATCCCCGGCGGGTCCTCCGGCGTGAGATGCCAGTGGTCCACCCCCATCATGCCGACATAGATCACCGCGCGGACCTTCTTGTCCGAGCCGACCTGAGCCGCCATGTCCTTCGGCATCAGCGACACCAGAGGCGGGAGGGCGAGCGTTGCGCCAGCGCCGATGAGAAACGGGCGGCGGCCGAAGCGGCGCTCCTTAACCCGGTCTCGATTGCGAGGTCGATTGCGATTCATTGGGTGCGACCTACTCCGTGGCGACAACTTTGTTGAAGATGCTCTCGTGCGCGATGAGCGCGGCGAGCGCGTTGACCAGCGTGTCCGAATTCATCAGCGTCTCGTGCACGGCCTGAACTCGACATTCATCCCGAGGAGACTCCACCCGTTCGGCGACGAAGCGGTGGATGCTTCGAGCGAAACACGCCCGACCCGCCGACGACGTAGCGACATAGTCGACGAGCTCCGCCGGACCGGTCACCGGTAGCTCGGAACCGTCGGGCAGCGGCACCGTGGCCGCCGTATTGATCATCACCGCACCCATTTGGTTGCCCTCGTCGTCGACCAGGAGCTCCTCGGTGCGGAGCCGACCCAGCGGGTCGAACGCCTCGAGGGCAAAGCCCGTCGGGTTGATGATGCTGTGGCAGAGCATGCACCGGTCGGGGCTCGTAAGATGCGCGACCACCTCTCGATTGGAGGCAACCGCGGCCTCTTCGTCGGTGAGCGCGTTTTCTTCGCGGGCTTCGACGATATCGACATTCGGCGACGGGATTTGGTTGCACAGAATCCGTGTTTGAAAGTCGACGCCGCGGTGGATGATGCTCGTGCGAACCCCGGTCCAGGTGAGGGCCGGGCTGCGCATCAAGAGCCCGTGCCGTCCGTTCCCCATCGTGGCCGGGGCATCTTCGCCGGCGGGGTCGTGCTCGTAGATCGTCGCGAGGCCCGGGTGCGTGGCGAAAGAGTCGGTAGAGGTGAGAAGGTCCTCGAACGAGCCCCCCTGCTCAAAGATCGTTGCGTCGATATAGCGCCGCGTCTCTTCGAGCATCGCCTCGCCAAGACCGTCCATCTCGATCCCTTCCGTGAGCGCCTCGGGCAGAGACGAGAGATCGGCAGTCGTGTTCGAAATCGACCAGTGGGCGAGATTGTTCACCACCTTGGCCCGACCGCGCGGCGTTTCCAGGAGGCGCCGGACGTGGGCCTCGACCTCGGGCTGGGTACCGAGTTCGCCGCGCTCCGCGGCCGCAAGGAGTTGGGCATCGGGGGCCGCGTCGGTGACGTCGAAGGCGATTCGGCTCGCGACCTCGTAGGGGGTGAGCGCAAATCGGTCCGAAGGCAATGCGTCTTCGCCGAGCTCGAGGCGCCAGGTGAAGAACGGGGACTGAAGGAGGTACGCGAGCGATGCTTCGAGATTTTGCCGAGCGGGGGCGTCCCGCGCCGCGAGCATCGTGATGAAGTCGTGCTCCGACGTCGTCAGGGGCCGGCGAAGAATCCGGACCGCAAAACCGTCGATGAACCCATCAATGCAGCCGGCGGCGAGCGTGGCTTCGAGCGCGCAGGTGCCGAACACCGTTTCGGTCAGCTGGTCGTCGGACGCGACGTGTCGGGCGGTCGCACGGGCGATGTCGTGATAGGCGTTGACCTTCGTCGTCTCGAGCGTGCTCGTCCGCGCGTGGGTCGCCTCGTCGTAAGTTTCCGCGCCGTGGCGGCTCAGGCCAACCTCGATCGCGCGGAGGGCTGGCCGCCCGAAGAAGTCCTCGAGCGTGTTCGCCAGCTGCTCCTTCGTGAGCAGAAAGCTAGGAGAAGGGGTTTGGCCCGCGGGGTCCTCGCAGGCGAACACATCCCCCGTAGGCAGCGTTTCCGGAAGCGGGTCGTCGTCGAGGGGGTCCTGCTCGAAGCCGGACTCGGGGCCCGGGCCGAAGACTCCCTGGCATCCCGTGAGCGCGCCTGCGATCGCCAGGAGCCGGAGAGACCGTTCCATCGTGTGGTGCAGATGGCGCATGCCCATTCCGATAGCTATCCATGGCACGACAAAACCCGCACTTACGATTGGATCGCGCAAATTCCACGGAGTTTTAGGTAGTTCCGAACGGGTCGACCGGCGAAGGAAGCAAGAGCGAATGACCGGGGGCGTGCCACCGCCGATCCCTGGTTTAGAGCGCTCCGGAGCGCGTTCGCAGGGAGCTACCAGAGAGGCAACATTGGAAGCTCAGCCCTCCAGTGGCTGCGTGACTCGGCGGATCGTGATTTCCACTCCAAACTCAGTGTCACGCTCGGCCTGCGCCCGAACCTGGAACCCAACTCGGCCCTGTCCACATCGCATGCGATAGGCGTAGTCGTCGTAGAGACGAGCGTTGCGAAGCATCCCGACGGCGAATCACTCCGACGCGACCCCCTGGCGGACACTGCAGGATTCGAACCTGCGACCTTCGGCTCCGGAGGCCGACGCTCTATCCAGCTGAGCTAAGCGTCCCGAAAGCGGATTTGTGGAAGAGATCTCGGGCCTTGTCAATCCCGGTTGGTGTCGTCCGACAGCACGGTGCCAAAGAGCGGGATTTGCGAGCTCGGGGAAAAGGAGAGGTGCATCGAAAGAGTACGATGAGGAGTGGCGGAACGAGGGTTTTGGGGCCGATTGGCGGCTTCCTCTTTCGGGCGTTGGCATCGTTGCCTTTGCGCGCTGCGGTAGACGATTGAAGAATGTGGAAGCATCAAAACGGCGGCTAGTCCCGCCACATGGGTGAGAGAGGTTCTGCGATGGCTGAGGGGAAGCGCATCCGCATCGAGCTTGGCGGCAAACTCGTTGCCGCTCGAGAGGCGGTGATCGCGTGGAACGTCCGAAGAGTGACTCGGGATCACGCCAAGGGCGGGGACGATCCGCATGAGGCGGTCGCCTGCGTCAGGTTCGCTACCCGATGAAAGGGCTCATCTACCGGGGAAAGCTAGTCCCGGTCGATCGGGTGAAGCTTAGGGACGGCCGCGAGCAGGAACTTTGGTGGAACGAGGGCGACCCGGGAACGCGCGCTCGCCGCCGTGCATTGAGCTCATGCGTCTGGCATCACACCGGCGGAGAAGGGGACGGGGCCCGCGTGTTCCGCGTGCTCAACGGCGGCCGAAAGAGCCGGAAGACCGGTCGACCCATCTATCTGTCGGTCCATTTCACCATCGATCAGTATGGCGTGACGATCCAGCACGCGGACTTGGACACGGTTTGCTTTCACGCCGGCACCGCGAACGATTGGTCGGTCGGCGTCGAGATGAGTTCGATCGGCGCAGGACCGAGCACGCGTCGCTTTCCCCGAGATGAGGACCCGCAGGAGATTCGCGGTCAGATCGTCGAGTATCGCGATTTCTACAAGGAGCAGTACCAGGCGGCGCGGGGCCTCGCGCGAGCGATTAGCTTAGTGACCGGGGTTCCGTACCGGTTCCCGAAGGACCCCGAAGGCGACGGACTCCTTCGCCGTGACTTCAACAAGGCGGAGCTTCGTCGCTGGTCGAAGGAGGGCGGCCACCTCGGGCATTTTCATGTGACCGACGACAAGATCGATCCGACGCCATCGTTGCTCGAAGACCTCGCCTCACAGACGGTCCCGCCCTTCGCGCGAAGTGTTACGGGGTAGCGCTCGGGTCAAGAATCCGAGCAGCCCATCGTTGAACGAAAGTCGGGACGCGGAACGATACGACCGTTTCCGAGGACGGTATCGCGTCATCCGCCCCGAGGATGATAAGGTTTGGTTTTGTTTCACGCCGGAATGGGGGAGGACGAACGTCCTCCTTGGAGGGCTAGAGCGTGTCCGTCGACCCGAAGCCTGAACTCAAAGAGCTGCTCCTCCGTGAGCATCTGGTCGACCCGGAGGCAATGGACGACGCGGACCGGGTGGCGCGACGGGATGGGCTCTCGCTGGTGGAGTCGTTGGTCGACCAAGGCACGATCGCGGAGGATGCGCTTGCGGATGTGCTCGCTCGCGCGATCGATGGGATCGTGATCGATGTGGACCTCGGCGCCCTCGACCGAGAATCGGTGCGGCTGATTCCGCCCGAAGTCGCCCGGCGCCACTTGATGGTCCCGGTGGCGCAGGCGACGAATGTGGAGGTTCTTCGAGTGGCGTTTGCGAACCCCCTCGATGCCGAGGCGGTGGCCTGCGCGCGGGAGTTTTCGGGGCTCGAGGTGGAGCCGATGGTCGCCACGCTGTCGGCGATTCGCGCGGTGCTCGATCGTGAATACAGGGTGGTCACCACCGATGTGATCCGGGCTCAGCGCACGACCAAACGCCCGGAGTTCCAAGGGGAAGTGACCCGACAGATTTCGCCGCCGGAGCGCCGCGCGGGACCGTCTCCGACGTACCGTCTGGGGGAAGAGGCGACGATCGAACAACGGCACGAGGCCTTACTACTGGCGCTGGTGGAGGCGGGGGTCCTCACGCGTGCCGACTATCTCGCGGCGTTAAAGCGGCTCGCAGGCCGATCGCGCGATTCCTAACGAACCTGCCGTCCCACTGGAAACATTGGGAATTTCTGCGCCTTGGGGATCCACGGGTCGTCCGTTAGGTTATTTACGGATCGTGACACGATCGCCTCGGTTTCGTGTCGGCGGCAGCCGCATAGAGAAAGGGGGTTCCCAGGGTGTCGAAGGGTTTGCAATGGCGTGCATCCTGCTTACGGGCTCTCAGAGCTGGCCCGAATTCGCGGGAAAGCAAGGAAGACGAACCGCCCGGAGGCTTGACAGGGGACCCGGCGCTAGATAGAAGCCGAGCCACTTTTGCCCACATCTACCTATGTCTTGGCGTGAACCGAGGCGTCCGGTGGGCTATTCCCGGGGAGGACCGGGCGAAGAGGAGTGTTTGATGATGAAGTTTACCTTGATGGCGCCATTCGCGCTGGCGCTGCTCGCAATGGGATGCGGAGACGACAGCGGCAACCGGCCCACGGGCGACGCCGGCGCAGACCGGGACGCGATCGCCATTCCGGACGCGACGCCCGATGCCGACGTCAACCGACCCGACCGAGTGGTCCCCGACGCCACCCCGGTGGGCTGCGGCATCGGCGATAACTGCACCGCGGCGCGCGGCTGCGCGCTCCCCGGCTCGTCCTGCCAGGAGCCGCTCGGCGCCGGCCCGACCGGTGGCGGCACCGACCCGATCTTCGACGATATGGGTATGGCCACCGCGATGACCTTCACCTCGACGCTCTTCGGAATGGGCTACTGCACCACCGCGCTCGTGAACCTCGGCGCGACCCCGCCCAGCTGCGACCTGAACGACGAGGCGTCCTGCCCCGCCGGCTCCAGCTGCCAGAGCCTCGGAACGCTCGACGGAATTCCTCGCACCTTCTGCGCGAAGGACTGCGAATTCTCGATCACCGAGAACACCTGCTTGGTCGGCGGCTGCCCCGGCAACAACGCCTGCAACACCAACGACTTCTGCCTCGACGGCTGCAACGGTGACAACCTGCTCTGCCAGGTCGAGCGCGTCGACACGAACGGCGACGGCACCATCGATGCGCCGGGCATGGGCATGATGGCGGTGGACCAGCTTACGATCGCTCCGGCGGCGGCCAACGCACGCTGCGAGGCGGCGACCAACAACTGCACCCACGACGGCACGGCGGGTGCCGAGGCCGGTCAGGGCTGCACCCGTGACACCGACTGCGAGGCCGGCGGCTTCTGCATCTACGGTTACGGCGAGCCCGGCGACTGGGGCTCGGGCGCAGCCCGCCCGGGTTACTGCTCGAAGCTCCGCTGCGACACCGCCGGAAACGAGTGCGCCGGTGCGGGCAAGTGCCAGGAGCGGGGACTCGGCATCGACCTCTGCCTCAAGGAGTGCACCGTTGCCAACACGGTGGGTGGCGATCGCTTCGCGCCGAACGCCGACTGCGACGGCGCCCAGTGCTTCTGGGATGGCGTGACCCCGGCAGGCATGCCCAACGGCGGCTGCATCCCGGGCAACTACAACGCGATCACTACGGACAATGTCGGTGCAGCGTGTCTCGACGCGGCCGGCGCACAGGACGACTCGCTCTGCGCTTCGCCCTACGGCGGCGGTGACTGCCTCGAGATCGGTGGCCTTGCAAGCTGCGTGGTGCGTGGCTGCGCGGACCCCGGCAAGACGGTGGAAGACACCTGCGGCGCCGACGGAACCTGCGCGACCTTCACCGGCGGCTCGCTCTGCTTCGAGACCTGCACCGCGGCCGCGGACTGCGCGTTCAACGACACCGTCACCGCCGGCGACCCGCAGATGGGCTGCATGGACGGCATGCTCTACAGCCAGGTCCTCGGCCTGACTGTGGACCCGATGGTCAGCGTCTGCTCGCAGCTCTGCGTTGCGCTGGACGCGACGGGAATGATGCTCGACGAGGCCGCGGCGGACGCCCAGTGTGGTCCGGGTGCGTTCTGCGACGGCGACATGATCGCCGGTGGCCAGCTTCAGGCGGGTGTCTGTCGTCAGATGATGTGATGAGCCGGCCGGGCAACTTTGCCCGGCCTGTTTCGCCGGCTTGCGATTCGGCGAAACTCGGCTAAAAGCTGCCGAACGCTCCGGGCTGGTTCCTCTGGTCCGGAGCGTTTCGTCTTAGACGTGTAACCTTTCTGTGTCCTGACGCGAGCGCCGGGGCCCGCCACGAAGAGAGAGCTATGTATATCTGGACCGGACGCCGGCGAAACAACAAGCGGAAGCGAAACAAGACGAGCCGTCTGCGCGCCAAACTGAAGGCCAAGCAACGGCGCCGGGTCAACCGGCAGGCGGGTCGGCGCATCAGCGCGAAGTAGTCGTCTGCGGGTAGGAGACCCGCTTTCCTACTGAGATCGCCTCAGCCTACCCCGACACGCAAGGTGCCGGACGGTGGCTGGGGCGTTTTTCGTGTTCGGCGCGTTTCGTGATTGTGGCGCTCCACGTGTCTATCGTGTGGGGCATCCTCGTGGGTGCCCCTCGGGGGAGCCTATTCGGGAGGGCCTACTCGGGAGGGCCTACTCGGGAGGCCTATTCGGGGGGCTTTGGCGTGGTGTCCGTTGATGTTCGGCGCCCTGCCACGGCTGGGTGAATGGGCGCGAGAGAATGGCTTTGCGGTTGTCGGCGGGGCTCCCATCTGGGAGTCTGAACTCCACCGCGAGGAGACCAGTTGGAGAACAAATCGATCTTCGTCGTAAGCGACTCCACGGGGGAAACGGCAGAGCGAGTGGTCCGGGCGGCGCTCCTCCAGTACCCCGACCATCGGGTCCGCGTGCGGCTCTTCACCCGGATTCGCACGCCGGACGCGGTGGATGGAGTGCTGAAGAAGGCGGTCGAGGCGGGTGCGATGGTCGTGTTTACCATCGTGGCACCCCAGCTCCGTGAACACGTGCATGAAGTCGCGAACGAAGCTGGAGTCGTCGCGGTGGATGTCATCGGCGCCCTGATCCACAAGGTCGGCACGTTCCTCGAAGCGCAGCCGATCAATATGCCCTCCGCCACGATGCCGCTTTCGGAGGAGTACTTCCGCCGAGTCGAGGCCATCGAGTTCGCGGTGAAGAGCGACGACGGCAAGGAGCCCCGCAATCTTCGCAAGGCGGACCTCGTGCTGGTTGGAGTGAGCCGCACGAGCAAGACCCCGCTTTCGACGTACCTCGCGGGGCGGGGGCTCCGGGTCGCCAATGTGCCGCTCGTGCTCGGGGTGGCGCCGCCGAAAGAGCTGTTCGACGTGAAGCCGGAACGGATCGTCGCGTTGACCATCGAGATCGAGAAGCTACTCGAGATTCGAAAGCAGCGCCTCACCCAGCTCGGCATGCCCGAGGACGCCAACTACGGCCTTCGTGATCATGTGCGCTCGGAGCTCGACCATGCGCACCAGATCTTCAAAGAGCATCCTGGCTGGACGGTGCTCGATGTGAGCGGACGCGCGATCGAAGAAACCGCCACGATCATTCTCGAACTCTACAAAGACCGCATGGAGCAGCCGCAGACGAGTCTTCGTCCGCCGGTTCTCTAACCTCGATCGTCGAGTCTTGTTGACTACTTCGGCGGGGGCGTCGACTTCTTGGCGAGGCTGTAGTCGGCGACCGAGGTCACGAACTGGGCGAGGATGCCATCCGCGACCCGCAGCCGTCGGCTGAGTTCGCGGGCGATGTTCATGATGAAGATCGAATACGCTTTGAGGTCACGCTCGTAGAGGAGTTTTTGAACCTCCTCCGACCCGATCCGCAGCAGCATCGTGGGAGCCACCGACCGAACCGACGCAGAGCGAGGCTGCACGTCGACGATCGACATTTCGCCAAACCAATCGCCGGGGCCAAATAGCGCCACGCGAACGTCCGAACCGTCCCTTGCCATCTTGACGACTTCGAGCTCGCCACCGATGACGACGTACATCTCCGATGCTGTGTCCCCTTCACGCACCACCACTTCGCCGGTTTCCACGAGTCGGGTAGGGAGCTCGCGCGCAAGGACGCCAAGAGAATCGGCATCGAGGCCGCCAAAGAGGGCCACGTCCTTAAGAATATCCGGACTCACTTTGGGGGCCGGTCGGGGATTGGACTCTGCCATGGAAGCATCCTCACACTCCGAAGGCCTCCCGGCAAGGTGGACGGCACTCCATCCGAGCGCCCTTTTTGCTGAGAGGTGAGATAGGCTCTCGCGTTGTCTCCGCTTCCGGACGTTTTGAACCTGCCTCGCCCCTTTGGCGAGTACACGCTTCTACGGCGCCTGGCCGTGGGAGGGATGGCGGAAGTCTATATCGCGAAGGCGAAAGGCATCGGCGGCTTCGAGCGGCTGGTCGCCATCAAAGTGATCCATCCGCGCTTCAGCGAGGACGATCACTTTGTGCAGATGTTGGTGGAGGAGGCGAAAATCTCTGTGCTTCTCTCGCATCACAACATCGTTCAGTGCTTCGACCTCGGTCGCATCGACGAAACCTATTTTATCGTCATGGAGTACATCGAAGGGGCCGATGCGTACCGAACGCTTCGCAAAGCGAAGGGCCAGTCGCTCACCCTTGACTTCGATATCTGCTCCTTCGTCGTCTCCAAAGTCTGCTCCGCCCTCGACTACGCGCACCGAAAGCGGGATGCGGAGGGCCGGCCCCTGAACATCGTTCATCGCGATGTGTCCCCGCAGAATGTGCTCCTGAGCTACGGCGGGGACGTCAAGCTCGTCGACTTTGGCATCGCGAAGGCCGCGATGCGCGGCGGCCAGACCGAAGCCGGCGTGATCAAAGGCAAGTATTACTACATGTCTCCCGAGCAGGCCTGGGGCGACCCGATGGATCATCGGAGCGATATCTTCAGCGCGGGCATCGTTCTCTACGAGCTCCTGACCGGTCAGATGCTGTACCAGGAAGAGAGCATCCCTCTGCTCCTCGACCGGGTGCGGAAGGCTGAGATCCCCGCGCCGACGGCGCGGCGAGGCGACATTCCCGCCGAGCTGTCGAACATCACGATGAAGGCGTTGGCGAAGGAGCCCGAGGACCGATACCAGTCGGCGCAGGAGATGAGCCACGACCTGCGCCAGTTCCTCTATACGATCGCGCCATCGTTTACGCCGGCTCGACTCTCGGAGCTCATGATGGAGCTCTTTCCGTCAAAGGACCGCTATACGTTCACCGACGACACGACCAACAACCGGCGGGCCTCGAGCGGGGAAGGGGAACCTCTCAGACAGACTGCGGAGCTTTCCGCCGCATCTCGAAAGGACTACGCGCCAAGCTTCAAACAGAGCGTCATCTTCGATCTGGAGGAAGACGACAGCACCCGGAACGAAGTGCTCCCCTATCGGACGGCGCCAAAGCCCGGTCCATCGGCGACGGACTTTCCCGATATCGCCGACGATGACGAAGAGGAGGAGACGGTGATCGCCGGGGCGCGGCGTGGTCCGCCGGCAGACGACGAATGGGACGACGCGACGGTCGTCGACGACCAGGGTCAGCATTTCCTTGCCTACACCGGCGGGCGCGATCCCCGGGTCTCCGATTCGCCGCCCGCTCCTGCACCGCGGATGCCTATCGCCTCGGCTCCTCCCAATCCGGCGATGCCCGCACCTGCAATGCCGCCGCCTGCTTCGCCGGTGGGGGTCTTTCCGCGTCCACGCCCCGAGGTTGCGGCGAAGCAGTCGCCGCCGGTGCCCCCGCCGCCGGCGCCCCACCGGGGGCGACCGAGCGCGGCGCCGGGGGAGTCGCGTGCTCCGGCGCCACCGAGTGCCCCACCGCCCGGTGCCGCTTCGTCTGGACCCCCCGAGCCCTC
>JBCCZL010000020.1:0-35443 GCA_039187775.1 Myxococcota bacterium | reverse complement strand
CGACGAGCGTCCTCCGGTTCCCCCCGACCGAGCGCTTGGCCCACGAGGGACATACCGGCGAGCCCAAACCCGATCCCCGGAAGGATCCCGACGAGCAGCAAGTTCACGATCACGTTGGAGGCCGCGAGCTGGGCGGTACCCATTTGCCCCACGATGAGATGGAAGGTGAACATTCCGCCGGCAAAGAAGGTCTGTTGGATGCCGTTGGGGATCGAGAGCTTCAGGATCGAACGGAGCACCGCGCCGCTTGGTCGGCGAGCGAGAAACCCCTGCCCACGAGCGAAGTGGACCGCAAGTCCGACATAGACCACCGTTCCGAGCCAGGTCGCGATCGCAGACGCAACGCCAGCCCCCTCGGCGCCGAGGCGGGGAGCTCCGAGGTTTCCGTAGATCAGCACCCAGTTGAGAAAGATGTTCGTGACGTGCATGACGATGAGCGTCGACATGTATAGCCAGGACCGATCGGTCGCGTTCCAGAAGCCGCGAAAGCACACATTCATCGCCATCGCGGTCATCGCGAGCACCCGCGCCTGGAGATAGGGGATGCCCTGGTCGACCACCGCGCTGTCGTCGATGAAGTACGGGAACACGAACGGCACAAGAAACCACAGGAGGATCGCCCACGGAATCGATACCGAGACGGCAAGAAGGAGTCCGCCATTGAGCGGAACCGCACTCTCGTTGAGTTTGCCTTCCCCGACCCGACGAGCGCAGATCGCCTGCACCCCGGCACCCATGCCGAGGACAAACGCGGTCGCGAGAAAGTTCGCGATGCCCCCGAGCCCCACCGCTGCGAGTGCCTGGTCGCCGAGCGCACCCACCATCCCCGTATCCACCAGGTTGAGGATGTTCTGCGAGACCATCCCTCCGATGATCGGAAGGGCAAGGAACAGAATGCGCTTCAAGCGCGGGACAGTGCTCATGAGTTAGCGGCCGCCAGCTCCCGTAGCCGCAAACTCGAGGAGGCGCCGCTTCACCAAGATCAATCTTCGATTCGACTCGAGGTCGTTCGACCACTCCCAGACCTCACTTCGCTCGGAGCCCGCGGCGATCGTAAGGCGCGCTTTGCTCCGATCGGCCCGGTCGGGCTCGTCGCGGTCGCGCTGACGCCACGCCTCGACCTCTACCAACAGGTCGAGGACCGACTGAACGGCCGCCGGGGAAAGCGTTCGTTCGCGGCGCCCCGGCGCCGACGATCCATTCGTCGGCGGATTTTCCTGCACGTCGGCCGCCGAGGCTTCACCGGGGTTGGATCCATCTCGCGACCCTTCGGCGGAGGCTCTACGCGTCACTTCGTCCTCGGCGGTTCGCGCTTGAGGCCGGGCTCCGCTCGAGCGGCCATCGGGTCCACCGGGTTGCACTTGGGGTCCGTAGTGCCAAACGGAGAGGTGTCCAGCGCCCGTCAACCGAATCCGGTCCCCTCCCCACCGATCGCTTGCGTCATCGTAGGTAAGGATGAAGTTTTCAGGGGCTGAATGCGTCTCACGCGAACGCTCCAGAATCCCGCCGACCCCTGGACCACACCCTGCGCAGACGAGCAGGAGGATCCCGATCATCCGTAGCGAAAGGGCCGCCATGCCGCCTCAGTACCACACCCGACTACCCCGGAGCGAACGAATCGCCCACAATCGCCCCATGCGGGAATGCGGTGTTCGCTTGGACCTTCGCTCGTGCGCCCAGGGGCCAAAATCCCCTTCGGCCGGCGTAACGGGAGCCGCGCTCTTGGCGGTCCTCCTCTCGGCCTCCTCGGTCGACGCGCAGGGCGCCGGAGGCGTGGCCAACTCTGGCATGGGTCAGGGCGAAGCCAACATCAGTACGCGCTCTGATGTCACGATGGGCATCGAGAGCGGGCCGGGAACGAGCGGAGCAAAGCTCCAGCGGATGGTCGACGCGGTCACCACGAGCCTCGGCCGCGTCCGAGACTGCTACGGCAACGTCACCGGCGACCGGCCCGAAGTCACGGGGGTGATGCGGATTCGCATTCGGGTGCCTCGACAGCGGGGAACCCACCCCGAGTTTTCGACCCTCGAAGACACGTCCGAGGACGTCCCTCTCGGACGCTGCGTCCGTCGCGCCCTTCGCGAGGTCAACTACCGGCGAGTGGACCGGCCCGCGGAAGTGACGGTTCGCCTCGAGTTCACGAACAGCGCGGCGGCGGGCACCGTCGAAGTGCAGCGACGACGTCAGGAGGAAGCGGTGGTACCGATCCAGCGCACCCCCGAAGGTCTGCCGTCGGCGCGTGGCGGCACGCCCGGGGGTGAAGTCACCTTCGTGGTCGTCGGACGCGACCGGAACCATGAGGACGGCGTCGCCGCCGTCCAGCGCTCGGTCCGGGCGGCGATCGCAGGAATGCTCGACTGCCGTCGAAGAGCCGGTCGACGAGACATGAACTCGGCGGGCGAGATTACGCTTAGCCTTGTGATTCCGCGACGCGGTCGCGTCCGCATCGAGCCCACCAACAACACCGTCCAGCACGAGCGGGCGCCCCAGTGCGTGGCCCGGGTGCTCCGCCGGGCGCAGTTTCCTGCGGCAGCGGCAGGCCAGGTGGAGCTCAAGGTCCGCTTCAGTGGACGGCAGGCGCTCGACGTTCCCACCCGCCCATAGCTAAGACCCTCCCGAGCCGGCGAACCCGGAAACATCGGAGAAGGCGGAGGAATTTTGGGGCGTTGGGGCGAGCGGGGATGTTTCGAGGCTAGAACGAACCGACCTCCAGCCGGTAGCCCGCCGGCTGAAGGAGCTCCGCTTCGGCTTGGAGGTCGGCCACCGCAAGCCGGTTGTCTTCGAGCCACCCATCGGGGAATCGAAGCTCGACCTGCTTCTTGCGTGCGGAAAACCGGAACGTGGGTACCGCCCGCCGGTCCCGGTTCCGATTGAGGAGGACCGCCAGCCGAAGAAGGATCGCGAGCCGCACCACTCGCTCGGGCTTTTCCACCGGAAGCGAATCGAAGGCGTCGAGACGGAGCTTTCGGCGATGACTAAGGATCAGCGCGGCGAGGATTCGCTGATCCTCCCGTGAGAACCCCGGCATGTCCGAGTGTCGGACCAAGTACTCGCCGTGTTTGTGATAGCTCGAATAGGAAATCGCCTTGCCGATTTCGTGAAGCCGCGCGGCCCAGCCGAGCGTTTGCCGCGCCACCGGCAAGCCGAGATCCCACGGCTCCCGAGCCGCCTCCAGAAACCGGAGCGCCGTTGCCTCCACCCGCCGGCCCTGCTCCTGATCGACGTGGAACCGCGCGCTGAAGGAACGGATCGTCTCCTCTCGGACGTCCTTTTCACGGAATCGACCGAGGAGATCAAAAAGAAGCCCTTCCCGCAGCGCACCCGAGGTCGCCGACATGCGTTCGATGCCCAGGCGCTCGAACACCGCCGACAGGATCGCCACCCCCGGCGCCAGCACCGCCGCTCGGTCGGGCGCCATGCCGTCGAAGTCCAACGCATCCGCGCTTCCTGCCGTATACATCGCCTTGCGAAGCCGCTTCAGCGCCTTCGGGGTGATGCCCCGATTGCTAAATCCTTCGGCGAGGGCGATCGACTGGACCGCAGTGATCGTCCCCGAGCTCCCGAGCGCGCCCTGCCATCCCAGGGTCTTGTAACGACGCTCCATCGGTCGAAGCTCGAGCGCCGCCGCGGTCATCGCGTCCTCCATGAAGCGCGGCTTGATCTGCCCGCGGGGAAAGAACCGAGAGAACGTGACACACCCCATATAGAGACTGTCCGCTTCGAGCGGCTCGAAGCCTTCTCCAATGATGCACTCGGTGCTTCCGCCACCGATATCGATGACCAGGCGCCGGGTGGTGCGGTCTTCGGTGCTGTGGGCCACCCCGAGATAAATCAGGCGCGCTTCCTCCCGACCGCTGATCACTTCGATGGGAAATCCAAGCGCTCCCTCCGCGTCCCGGAGAAAGCGTCGAGACTTCTTCATCTGGCGGAGCGTATTGGTGCCCACCGCCCGGACCGTTCCAGGCTCCATGCGGGCCACCCGTTGTCCAAAGAGGTGGAGTGCGTCGAGGGCGCGCTGCTGGGCTTCGGCGGAAAGCTGCTTGCGTTCGTCGAGGCCTGACGCGAGAGCGACCCGCTCCCGAAGCCGGTCCACGATGTGCACCTGGCCGTCGACCACCCGGGCCACCACCATGTGAAAGCTATTCGAGCCCAAATCGACCGCAGCGATTGTCTCGGGAGCCTCCGACACGCGGGACGGCATACCATCGCCAGCCGATCGACAGGGACGGAAAAGGCGTCCGGTAGAAAAAAATCGACGATTTCAGGAATCAGCGATTCAGATGGCGGGCGAACGCCTCGAGGACCGCCTTGTAGAAGAGGTTGCCGATCACTTCGTAGCCCGCCGGCGTCGCATGACGATAGTCGGTCATGGCCAAACGAGGACGAGAACGAGCCCACGCGGTGATCGATCCTTCGCCTCCCATCGCGCCAAACGTATCGAAGAACGCGCATCCTTCGGCCGCGGCCGCGGCCCGCTGCGCCTCAATGATCATCGGAACTGTAGGGATCGTGACAATTCTGCCGTACTCATCCCGGCGCGCCTGATCGAGGGGCCCGAAGATCAGGCACGCCCTATCCCGGCTTCCGCGCATTCGGCGAATGACCTGGCGGAATTCTCCTTCGTATCGAGGGATCCGTCGAATCGGATCGTCGGCTTCGTTCCCGCCGAAGCCGAGCACGAGCAAATCCGGGTCCCGCTGGGTCATCTGCTCACGAATATGATCTGAATTGTAGTTCAGTAACCGGCGGGCCCGGGCGCCCACCAGTCCGAGCGAGTCGTAAACCACCCCCGCCCGATCCCGCTCGAGGGCCACGCCGTAAAGCCGGATCGGTCCCCCCCCGGCCGGCCGAATTTCGAGCTCGTGCGCGCCATCGGGGACGCGAATGATCTCGACCCGGTCGCGCTCCTCTCCCGCCGTCGAAATGCGACGCGGCTCTCCGCCATCCACTCGGAGCTGAATCTCGCCGCCGTTCGGCTCCTGCCGATAGTAGACCTGAAAGAGCGAGACGGCTCCACCGACCGGACCTCGGTCGTCGGTGCCAAACGTGGCGTACGCACCCACCTGGGCGCGATACGACACTCCACCGAAGCCGTAGAGTCCATCGCGGTCCGCGTTGTTCACGATCTGCCGAACGTCCCACCGGCTGCTCGCCGCGTGGCTCACGTCGCGGTGGCCGTAGGGCATCGTGCCGCGCGCGATCAGGAGGAAGCCGTGGCCCGCGTCGCCAAAGCGTCGCTGCAGTCGACGACGCACGGTGTGCGTGATCAAGTCGGTCGCAATACTCGAGTCGCCGTAGTGGGAGATGCGGGTCACCGCCGGGCCCTGACGACGCGCTGTGGCCTCGAGGGCCGTGAAGAACGATTGGATTCGTTCAGGGTGCTCGATCCGAACCTCGATGCCTTCGTACTCCGCCGGATCGATCCGAACGCGCGGACCGTCATCGTCGGCGGGCGCCGGAGGCAACGGGTCCGCGGACCCAAGGTTTTGGGCCACCGCAGCTCCGAGCTTCTCCTCCAGCCGGCGCCCCGAGGCTCGGTACCCCGCACCCGCAAACTCAGGAACTTCCTCGTGATTTCCGGAAAACAGGTCGGAGAGCGGCGCCGGATCGCCAGGATTCCAAGGCCGGAGCCGGCCGAACGAAACCCCCACGTCCGAGCTCTCCTCCGAGTCGGCTTCGGCGATCACCACCGACGCACCGGGTGGAATGAGGAGCGCGAGGACCCCGGCTCCGATCACCACGCCGCCCGCCACCACGAGCCGCACCAGCGCCGCGCGAAGCGCGATGCGTTTGCCGGCTTCGGAGGGGGATGATGAGTCGGGTGAGGGCGCCAACGCGGTCAGGTCCCTTCGACGGGGGTCGTCAGAACTGGAAGTAGATGTACGGGACGACGTCGGTTGTCGCGATGAGTGCAAGCGCTCCTGCCAACGCCGCCAGTACTAGTCCCTGTACCACGGCGGACAGTGATGCAAACCATTCTTCGATCTGTTCGAACCACTTTTTCGGCAAGTAGTGGAACACGAAGGTCGAGATCAAGATGAACCACACGACGAAGGGCACTTGAGCAACAGAAAACGTTCCGGAGAACAGTCGCGCCGTCACGTCGCTCGCATTGTCGAGGCTCGTCGCTCGAAAGAGGATTCGTGAGAAGACGACGAACTGAAGATTGAGGAACACGCGGAGGACAAGGCCAGCCATCGTGCCCTTCGCGTCGCGGCCGCGCGCCCGGAGGGTCCGGACAAAGAACCGGTGGCCGACCATCGCGCCCGCCTGAAGGATGGCGTAGAGCACGAAGGTCCAAGACGCCCCGTGCCAGATGCCGATCAGGAACATCGTGAGGCCGAGGTTGAAATAAGACCGAACCGGACCCCGGCGCGAGCCTCCGAGGGGGAAATAGAGGTAGTCGCGAAGCCAGCTGGAGAGGGTCATATGCCAGCGACGCCAGAATTCTGCAGGGTTGGGGGCCTGGTAGGGCCGGTCGAAATTCTCCGGGAGTTTCAGTCCCATCAACATCGCGGACCCCCGTGCCACATCCGTGTACCCCGAAAAGTCGCAATAAATCTGCATAGTAAAGCCGTACAGCGCGATGACGACTTCGGTCGCGGTGTAGAGCTCGGGGTTGGCGAAGACCCGATCCACGAGGTTGACCGAGAGGAGGTCGGCGACCGCGACCTTCTTGGTCATGCCCGTCCCGATGAGGAAGAGACCCCGGCTCACCTGGCGCTCGGTGAGGTGAGGCACCTTCGGGAGCTGAGGCAGGAGCTCCGAAGCTCGAACGATCGGGCCCGCGACGAGCTGGGGGAAGTAGGTCACGAACACCGCGAACTGAAGGATGTTCCGCGTCGGCCGGAGCTTTCCTCGGTAGATGTCGATCGTGTAGCTCAGCGTCTGAAAGGTGTAGAAGCTGATGCCCACCGGAAGGAGCACATCGAGTTGCGGTGCGCTGACCTCGACCTCGAAGCGAAGCGAGATCATGTCGGCGATGGCCTGACTGAAAAAGTTGAAGTACTTGAAGGTGCCGAGGAGACCGAGGTTTCCGACCAGGCTGAGCGACAGCCATGCCTTCTTTGCACGCCGGGTGTCCGCGCGGTGGATGGCCAGCCCGACCGAGTAGTCGAGGACCGTAGAACCCAGAATCAGAAAGATATAGTAGGGGTTCCACGCCATGTAGAAGATGCATGACGCGAGGAAGACGAAGAGTAGCCGAAGAAGATTCAGCCGCTGCAGCGCCCAATAGAGGGCGAGCGCGACCACCAGGAAAAGCACGTAGTCGAGGCTGTTGAAGCGCATCGGCCGGTGTCGCTTCTGCCCGAATACATCACGAGAGTCGAGGGATCTCGTTCAAAGCGGCGTGATCGCGCCAATCTCCGTACGCACGCAACCGTGGCCGGAAACATCCGATATTTATGGACTTTTAGTCCGAAGGGACGGCGTCGGTCTCCGCGCCCTCGGCGTCGGGGGCCTGGGGTCGCGTGGACGGGAAGCCATGCATCAGCGCGTCGTGAAGGACTTCGCCGAGGCGCAGATATCCGCGACGCGTGAAGTGGATGTGGTCCGGTGAACCGTAGGCGGGTCGATGCTCCACCCAGTCCACCATTGCCATCGGCCCACCCATGAACGCCACGAGATCGAAGAAGCCGCAGCCGAGTTCATTGGCGACCCGACGCTGGACCTCCACCAGGTTCATGGTCCTTGGCCGATCGCGGAACGACCGGCGGTGTTCGCGGATCGGCCGATCTGAGGGACCGATGAGCAAGCAGCTCGATTCCGGAGCCACCTCTCGCACCCGGCCCACCACTTGTCGGAGTCGGGACTCGTAGTCCTCGATCGGCACATCGTCGTCGCCCGCTTCGTTGGTCCCGTACGCGAGGACCACCAAGTCGGGGTCTCGGTGGGCGAGGTGCTCTCGGTAGAGGCTGTCTTCCCACTTGAGGTGGTAGCGGGACCGGGCGCCGTTGATGCCCAAGGTGTCGAGGACCACTCCCGGCTCGTCGCGCTCCACCGCCACACCAAAGATCCGGACCGGGCCGTTTCCGACCACCCGGATCTCGAAGCGGTGCGCACCGTCCTCGGTTTCGTAACGCTGATACGCGGCTTCGGACGATTCTCCGGCCGTCGAAAGCCTCTCGAGCCGTTCCCCGTCGAGGAGGACATCGAGCTCGCCTCCGCCGGGCTGGCGCAGGTAATAGAGCTCAAAAGAGCTGGCTTTTCCGCCCACCCCGTTGTGTTCCACGGTCTCCACCGACCCGAAGGAGCCCGCCTCCGAGGCCTCGACCGCGGCTCCCGCGAACCCGTAGAGCCCCGTCTCGAGGTTGGCGCTCCGAATGCGATGGGTTTGCCAGTCTTCGTGATTGCTCTCGAGCCGAACCCCGAAGTGGCGATAGGTCCGCCAAGGATGGACCGGCAGCACGAATCCGTGGCCTGCATCACCAAACCGCCGTTGAAGCCGCTCCCGGATGTAGCCCGTGAACCAGTCGGACGCGACATGACTGGCACCGTAGAACGCAATTCGTGCCTGGTCCTCCCCCCGTTCCACCCGACGAAGGGCCGCGTGAAAGTGGCGGAGCGACCTTCCACTCGGATCCTCGATCGGGATTCGAATGCCGGGCACCCCCTCGTCGATTCGCGCGAACATCGGGATCGGAGGGAGCGAATCGGCCTCCGAGAGCTCCACGACTGGCTCTTCTACCTCTTCGGCTTCTTCCGCAGTGGTGGAAGGGGTGGGGTCGGCCCGCGCGGTCTCCGGGGCGGGCAATGTGCCAGGATTGCAGGTCCAGCAGACGAGCGCGGCGATAACCAGGCCAGCAAACTCGACCGCATGCTGAAGGCTTCGGGGCCGCGCCACCCATGCACCATGCGAATCCCGCGGCGGCAGGTCAAATTTCGCGGGCCGGGAAAGCCAATCTCCGTTTGGAAAGTCCTGGCCAGGTTCGCGATCCGCCGGTGCTCGGTCAGTCTTCAGCTCTGTGGTCCGATGGATCCACCCTCCCAGTATCGAAGACGAACCGTGCTATGTCTCGGCGTGGCCAGGCAACGACGCTCAAAGATCCGCAAACCGGTCGCGCCCGACCCGGAGTATTGCGACTACGTGCCGCACCCACGCTACGGGCAAGGCCCACGCATTACCGGGCTCAATCCCGATAGCCGCGCGCCCGTGAAACCGGGGGAGCCGTTCGTGAAGCTCCACTGGCACTCCGGTCCGTCCAAACGCGTCCCGAATACTGCCGTGGAGGCGGACCCCTCTCGCCAGACGTTTTCAACAATGGGGGTGACCCACTACTTCGACTCAAAGCGGACTTGTCGCGACTGCGGGCGGCCGTTCTTGTTCTTCGCGCTCGAACAGAAGCACTGGTACGAAGAGCTGGGCTTTCATATCGAGGCGGACTGCGACCGCTGCGTCCCGTGCCGCAGGGCTCGCCAGGCGATCGACCGGCACCGGAAGCGCTATGAGACCTTGCAAACCGTCGAACCACGGACTCCCCAGCAGGACCTCGAGCTTGCAGAAAGCTGTGTCGCGCTCGTCGAGGCACGGGTGTTTGGTGAGCGCCAGACCGAACGGGTGCGCATGCTCCTCAAACGTCTGCCACCGAAGTCCGCCCGACGCCTGCTCCGGCAAGTCGAGGCGATCGAGGCAAAACCCGGCAGCGGCGACGCATAACCAGTCGCCACCGGCTTCGGAAGAAGCTACGTCACGGCATCGCCTCTAGAAGCCGTTGCGAAGCCGGTGCACCCGACTCCGGAGCCGCGCATCGTTCGGAGCCACGTGAAGTCCGGCCCGGTATTGGGCGAGGGCATCGTCCTCGCGCCGCAAGTCGAGCAGCAGATCCCCAGCGAGCTCCCGGTACCGCGGATCGTCGTCGAGCCGGACTGCCCGCTTGGCCCATTCCAGCGCCTCATCCACTCGAGCCAGCCGGGCGAGGGTGCGGGCGAGGCCCGCGGAGGCGTCGGCGCTTTCCGGCTCGTGGGCCAGCGAGTCACGCCAGAGATTTTCGGCCCGTGGATAGGCCCGGCGCGCATGAGCGCTCCTCGCCTCGCGAATGAGCTCACGAGCCCGCTGACGGCGCTGCCATACCCCGATGCGTCGAAGACGAGTGGGAATCGCCGGCTCGACAAACCCGGCGGAGGCCGCACTGTCGGTGGACGCTTCGGGACCCTCGGGAGACGTTTCCGAGCCATCGGGAGACGTTCCCGAGCCATCGGCTCCGGTCGGACTCGAATCGTCTCCGAGCTCAGCGAGCGAATCCCCGATCGGCGGTTCGTCCGCGCCTTCGGGTGAGAGCTCGGTGGGTTCAGGTTCGTCGGTCGAGCCTCCCGCCAGCGGGGGTCGATCGCTGACGGTCGTCGTCGCGACGGTCCCAGCGCTGGTGGCCGCCTCTTCGGGTCCCGAAGAGAACATGGTTACCCACACCACCACGCCCACCACCACGAGAAGGGCGAGTACGCCCACGACGACAGGCACAAAGGACGCCCGTGGCGAGCCTTCCGCCTGGGTCGGCTCGAGGTCGTCGTAGAGTTCCGGGGAGCTCGAGGGATCCGAAAGGGGGCGGGCCGGCGTGGAAGCGCCCGGCGGATAAGAGGAGCCCGGGAGCGGCGGGTCGGAGCCGAGGGGAGCGCGGAGCGACTCTTCCAAGTCGGCCGGAATCGTGCCGGCCTTCGGCACTTCCACCGGCACTTCGACTTGAGGTGCGGCGGGACGAGGATTGGACCGGGCGCCCAACTGTGGCTGGTCGGACGCATTCGGCCGAACGACCTGGGCATTGAGCGCATCGGGGGGCGGATGGGTGGACTTGCCTCGGAGCACCACCTCCGAATGGCCTTTGGTCGGCGCGCGAAAGCCCCCCGACACCTTGGGCGGACGCGACTTTGGCGCCGGGGACGGGGGAGAGCTCGGAGAGGTCTCTTCCACCGCCGGCGCTGCCTCGGGATCGAGCTCGGGTGCCCCCCCGGTCCCCACCAGCGTGTTCTTATACTTCTTCCGGCTGCTCGCGCGCTGAGGATCGTCTTCCATCGCGACGGCTTAAGCGTGGCATAGATCGTCCTACTTTCCGAATAGGCGGCGAACCGCCCTCCGCAGACGAGGCTACCAGGCGATCGCCACCGCTATGAATGGCGGCGACGGCGAAGGGCGACGCTTGGCGGCAAAACCGGACGCCACACCGAATGCCCGTTCAGCGAAGGTCAACCGACACGTTGGTTTCTCCGCCGGGCCGAACCACCGCGGTGCGTCGAAACGTACGGCCGTCGGCGGTCGTTAGCACCAGGATATGGCGGCCGGGGGGAAGACTGAGCTGGGCCGGGGTCCGCCCGAGCGCCCGTCCTCGAGACGAAATGTCGGCCCAACCGCCGACCGCGAACACGCTCACCGTCCCCGGGGTCCGGTCGCGCGGTCGTTCATCAGAGTCGTCGGATCGCGTTCTTTCGGAAGTGCTCTCGGCCGTACGCTCGTCCGACGCTTGCGGTGAAGGCGCTTCGTCGTCGGTTTCCTGCGACGCCCCTTCGTCTTCGGCGCTTGAAGCCTCGGCGGAGGATTCGTCCCCGCTCGGCGGATCGCCAGACGGGTCATGGACGCTGTCCGCCTCTGGCGTGGTCGGCTCCACGGAACGCTCGGAAGACGCCTCGGAAGGCGTGACCGGCGACCCGGAGGGGCCCGGCTCGGACGGAAGCGGCGCGACGGCCGGCTCGTTGGGCCCCCGCGATCGAGACCATTCGACGAGATAGATGCCGAGACCAACTCCGGCCCCACCGAGCGCGAGCACGCCGAGGACGAGCCACAGCAATGTTCGACGTGGCGGCGACGCTGGCGGGAACTCCGATCCCGCCGGAGGAGGGGAACTCGGCGCCGGCGGCAGTACCGACGTCGATATCGACCGCCGGGCGGGGGCCGACTCGGGGGGCGCCGACGGCGGGATGGAACGAGGCTTTGCCTTGCCGCCCGAACTGCTTCGTCGCTTCGCAACGGCGGTAGAATCTCCAAACGGCCCGGCCCCCGCGGGCCGCACCTCGGACACCGAACCAACACTTGGCTTCTGCGCTCCGACCACGCTGAGCGCATCCATCGAAGACGCGTCGAGCTGAGGGACATGATGATAGGAGCCCTCGAGACGCCGAGCCTCGCGCATCACGCGCGCCGCCGCCGCGCGCCCATTCGGAAAGAGCGCCTCCATCCATTCGCCGAGCTCTGCCGCTCCGACGTGGACCCCGCTTCCGGCCACATACTGATTGAGGTCCCGCGCCATGTCGCGACACGACGCGTAGCGCACGTCCCGATCCCGCTGAAGGGCACGATAAAGCACGTGGTCGATCTCGGTCGGCAGACCCGCGTGAACCTGCGATGGCCAAGGAAACGTCTCCTGGAGCACCGCGGCCAGGGTCGCCGCCTCGGACTCGCGATTAAACAGCGAGGCACCCACCATGAGCTCCCACAGCACCACCCCTGCGCCCCAGACATCCGCCCGCGAGTCGAGGGTCTTCGATTCGAACGCCTCGGGAGGCGCGTAAGCGATCTTGCCTTTGAAGCCTCCGACTTCGGTGTGTTGGAGCCGACCGGCAGCGCTCGCCACGCCGAAGTCCATGACCCGCACCGACCCGTCGTAGGTCACAAACAGGTTCTCGGGCGAAACGTCTCGGTGGACCACGTCGAGCGAGTTCCCGTCTTCGTCGGTCGCGCGGTGCGCCGCATGAAGTCCCTCGCACGCATCGGCGAGCATTCGTGCAACCACAAGGGGAAACGTCGGATCGCTCCGCGCCTCCTGCCGCTTGGCGAGCGCCTGAATGACGCGAGAGATCGGCTGGCCGACGAGGTACTCCATCACCAGGAACAGGACGCCCTCCGCGTCGCCGAAATCGAAGACTTGGCAAACGTTCTGATGAGTGATGCGAGATGCGATTCGCGCTTCGTCCAAAAACATGGTGCGAAGCTTCTGGTCGTCCTTCTCCGCAAGGATGACCTTCACCGCGCACAGTTTTTCGAACCCCCCCGGTCCCTCGGCGCGCCCGAGATAGACCCGGCCCATTCCACCCCGTGAGATCTCCCCGCACAGGAGATAGCGACCCAGCCGACGGCCCTCGTCGACCGAGCCTACGAGCGTCACCTCGCGAGGCATCTCCATCGGGCCGAAGAGTAGCCCAGCTACGCGTGAAAGACGCTTAAAAGCCGTGGCGATGTGAGATCAAAAGCCGACAACCATGGGAAAATCGGGTTGGGTGTCGGCTTCGCCCGGAACCACCAACAAAACCGTAATCAAGACTGCCGCGGCGACGGCCACACCCGCTCCGATCCCCACAAAGATCCACGGCGACGGTCCCTCTTCTTCGTCGGGAGCGCTTTGCAAAGGCGCAAGGTGAAGGCGCGCGATCTCCGGCGCATCGCGCGAACCCGCCGAGGCGAGCACCGCGCCCCCAGGACCGAAGGCTTCGACGAAATACCGAACGGTGCGACCTTCGGGCCGGAGCTCCCGCTCCTGCACCTCACGGAACGTGCCGTCCCCGAGATCCACATAGCGAACCACTTCGGAGACGAGCCCCGCAACATCGTTGGCGACGCGCGCGTCGACGGTGACCGTTTCGAGCGACGGGGTCACGTCGAGTTCGATAAACAGACCGGTGTGAACCTCGGCGTCGAACAGCGCCTGAAGCTCGGGCGGCGCCTCGGCGGGGAACCGGTGGGTCGGCTCCAGCGAGCCAAGGGCAGTGATCGCTCGCTGAAGCTCGGCTCGACGAGTCGCGCGATAGATCAGGCAGCGGGCATCGTAGATCGCGATCACGTCTTCGCGGGTGAGGTCCCCGTCGGTCTCCGCCCGATTGAACGCCTCGAGTGCATCACGAAACTGCGCCCGGCGCATCAGCGCCTGTCCCTCTTCCACCATCGGATGCGCAAATCCCATCGACGGGAAGAGCAGGGCTCCGAAGGAGAGGAGTCCGACGAAGCCGCCCATACTCGCTCCGCGAATGGAACGATTCAGCGAAGACATGCATCCACCGGAGCACAGATGGAGACCCCAAGCGGACAGCACACGTCCCCCGAGTTGCAGCTCTCGCACGGCATTCCCCCCGTTCCGCAGGACGTGCGGGTCTGCCCCGACTGACAGGTGCTCCCGTCCCAACACCCCTGGCAACAGGCGCGAGGCGAGCCCCGGCAAGTGCCCGCCAAGCAGCTACTCCCATCGGGATTGTCCACGCACATCGTCCCGTTGCACGCCTGGCAGCCGACATTGCAGGTGTCGCAAGTGTTTCCTCCGCTCCCGCACGCGCTCACCGCGCTGCCCGGCTCACAGCTCGAACCGTTCCAGCAGCCGCTGCAGCAGCTTCCCCCTCGGCATCGGCCACTGGGGCAGCTGGCGCCGTCCGGTGCGGCCTCGCAGGTTCCGTTGTTGCACACCTGACACTCACCGCACTCCGCGCAGGCACCGCCGTCGCGGCCGCACGCGGTCACCGCATCGCCAGGCACGCAGGCGCCGGCCTGAACGCAGCCCTGGCAACAACTTCCGCCAGCGCACAACCCGCCGGGACATGTGGTCCCATCGGCCACTGCCACGCAGGCTCCTCCCGTGCAGGACTGGCACTCCCCACATTCCACGCACATCGCCCCGGCGTTCCCGCAGACCGCACGGTCGGTCCCGGACTGGCAACCGCTGTCGTCGCGACAGCCAGCGCAGCACGCGCCGCCCGCGCAAGCACCGGCAGGGCATGCCTCGCCATCGGGCGCCGCAACGCAGGCTCCCTCGCGGCAGATCATGCAGTCAGGGCAGGTGATCATTCGGCAGGCTTCGCAGTCTGGACTGCTGCCGCAGTCGGTGTCCGCACAATCGGTCATGCCGTCGCAGTCGTCGTCGACGCGATCAGCGCAGTTGGATTCTGTCGACGGGCACGCATCCATCATCGCGTCCACGACCGCGTCAACCGTCGCATCCGGCGGAAGCTCGCTCTCGCAGCGACCGTCGTTGCAGCGGTCTGGCGAACAGGCCGTCCGCACGCTCGCGAGCTGCGACAGCGTCACCGTCACCGCGTCATCGGAAGGCAGTGACACTTCGACACAGCCGGCCGCATAGACCTCGCAGCTCGGATTGAGCGCCTCGGCAAAGAACCCGTAGACCCCCTCCTCGAGGGTCGGCGGCCGCGTTCCCATCGGGGTTCCGCCCCGGGCGATGTCGCCGGTCCACTGCACCGCACCGCTGCAGCCCCCCGACCGGATCTCTGCGCGGACGCTCCGGGCATCGGGGAGAAGTCCGTCGTCGAAACGGATGTTCCAACCGAGGCTCTCGGAGTCGGGAGTGCACCCCGCGAGGCAGACGACGCCCACTAGGGTTGCGAGGACGTCCCGTCTACCACCAAACACGGGGCAGAGTATAGCGAAGACGGTTGCGAAGGTTTGCGCAATTGGAGGACAGTCCGCCGCCATGGCCGACGAGAGCGATTCTGCAAAACCGCAGCCGCTGTTTGTGCAGGGCGACCTCGATGGGTTCTTCGGTCTCGTGGTCGACAATCTGATCCAGTTCCTCCTCATCCTGGGACTTACGGTGGGAGTGATCGGGGTACCGAAGGACCTGGTGCTTTCGAGCATTCTTCCGGGGGCCGCGCTCTCGATCGTGATCGGCAACGGGTTCTACGCGCTCCAGGCGCAGCGCCTCTCCAAGGCCACCGGGCGACGGGATGTCACCGCGCTGCCCTACGGAATCAACACGGTGTCGCTTTTCGCGTTCGTGTTTCTGGTGATGCTCCCCATCAAACTTCAGGCCCTCGAGAGTGGCGCCGACCCTTCGGACGCGGCCACCGTCGCATGGCAAGTGGGTCTTGGCGCCTGCTTGGTCTCGGGAGCGATCGAACTTGTGGGCTCGCTGATCGGCGACTGGATTCGTACGATCACCCCCCGAGCCGCACTGTTGTCGACCCTCGCGGGGATCGCGATCAGTTTCATCGCCATCGACTTCGCGGTGCGAACCTTCGAACGTCCCCTCATCGCCATCTTGCCGCTCGCGGTTATCGTCACGAGCTACTTCGGCAAGGTGCGCCTTCCGCTTCGCATTCCGGGCGGCGCTTGGGCGGTCGGCCTCGGCACGGCGGCGGCGTGGATCTTGAGCGGCCTCGGCGACGCGGAGACGCCGGTGAGCGGAAGTGCCGTCATCGCTGGCGCCGGCGACGTGGGGTTCTACCCGCCGATACCGGTGATCGGCGACTTGGTTCGCGGACTGAGCCACCCGCTCTTTTCGGACTTCCTCGTCCCAGTGATTCTCCCGATGGGCCTCTTTAATGTGCTCGGCTCGTTGCAGAACATCGAGTCTGCGGAAGCGGCGGGCGATCGCTATCGCGCCCTTCCCAGCATGGCGGTCAACGGTCTCGGCTCGATCGTTGCGGCGGCGTTCGGCTCCTGTTTTCCGACCACGATCTACATCGGCCACCCTGGCTGGAAAGCGCTCGGGGCCCGAAGCGGCTACTCGATCCTGAACGGCGTGTTCTTCGCGATCGTCGCGGTCTTCGGCCTCACCTCGCTGCTGGCGGCGCTCGTTCCTCTCGAAGCGGGCATCGCGATCGTGCTCTGGATCGGCATCGTGATCACCGCGCAAGCGTTTCAGAGCACGCCTTCGAACCACGCACCGGCGGTCGCGATCGGACTCTTCCCCGCGATCGGCGCCTGGGGAGTGCTGATTCTTAATCAGACCTTGGGCGCAGTGGGGTTCGCTCGAAGCGACTTCGTCATCGCAGGTGAGGCGCTCGGAAATCCGGCCGCCTTCGAATCGGCGGGGCTTCACCTGCCAGGCCTCACTGCGCTCTCTCAAGGATTCATGCTGACTTGCATTGTCTGGGCCGGCGCGGCCGCGCTCACGATCGACCGCCGGTTCGTCCGAGCGGCGGGGTTCCTTCTCACCGGGGCAGTGCTCTCGTTCTTTGGGTTCATGCACGTCGGTGAACTCGGTCCGTCCGGCGCCGAGCTTCGTCTGGGCTTCGGGATCGGCTGGCGTTTTGCGTTGGGCTATGCCCTGTCGGCGGGATTCATGGTGCTGGTTCACGGTTATGCGCGACGAACCGGGCAGCTCGACGGCGCGGCCACGGATTGACTCCTTCCTCGGGCGAGACACACTTCGGGGAGATGGGTGCAGAGAGAGAGCGTTCCGAACCGATTCGGTTCGGCAAGTACGCCCTCCTCTCCCGGATCGGACATGGGGGGATGGCGGAGGTGCATCTCGCAGCCCTCTGCGGTCCCGCGGGCTTCACCAAGCTCACGGTGATCAAGCGCCTCCTCGCTCATCGAGGGGCGGACCCATCGTTCGTCGAGATGTTCCTCGATGAAGCTCGCCTGGCCGCGCGCCTGAATCATCCGAACGTGGTGCAGACGTATGAGGTCGGAGAGGTCGAGGGCAAGTACTTCCTCGCGATGGAGTATCTCGAAGGGCAGGCGCTCGACCGAATCCTCAACCGCGCCATCCAGCGCAAGGTGCCGCTGCCGCTCGGGGTGAGCCTGCGGATGTTCCTCGACGTGCTCGAGGGCCTGCAGCATGCGCACGAGCTTCGCGACTTCGATGGTCGGCCGCTCCGAGTCATTCATCGCGACATCTCTCCGGGAAACTTGTTCGTTGGCTATGACGGATCGACGAAGATCCTCGACTTCGGAATCGCGAAGGCCGGCACCCAGCTCGCGGAGACCCACGCAGGCCAGCTCAAGGGCAAGTTCGCGTACATGGCACCGGAGCAGGCGCACAGCGTGCCGTACGATCATCGCGCCGATATTTGGGGCGCAGGGGTGGTCCTCTGGGAGACCCTGAGTGCGCGTCGTCTCTTTCGGGCCGATTCCGAACTCGCCACGATGAACAATGTGCTTCGCGGCCCGATTCCGACCCTCGGCGAAGAGGACGGAGTGCCCGCAGAGCTCGGCGAGATCGTCGCGGGTGCGCTTCGCCGCGATCCGAATGAGCGCTACTCGTCGGCCCGAGCGATGCGCGAGGCGATCGAGAGTTTCATGGACGCGCGAAGGCTTCATCCTCGCCGTGGCGCGGTGGGCTCGTTCGTGACCGACTTGTTCGAAGAAGAACGGGAGCGAGACCGAGCGGTGGTCCAGCGCTGTCTTCGGGGCGAACTCACCGGGGCGGTTCGAACACTGCAGGAAAGCGAGCCCGCTTCGACGTCCGATGTGTCCCATGTGCATTCGGTCGCCCCGACGGAGGAACGCCGGCGCCGGCCGATGGGGGTGCTGATGGGCTGCATCGGCGGCGGCATCATCCTCTCCCTTGCGGGAGTGATCGCGGTGCTGCTCGTCACTCTCGTGCCCGGTTCAAACCCGGGCGCCCACCGCGAGGCCGTCGACGACCGGCCCGGGCTCACCTCGACGGAACCCGGAGATCTGACGGCTGCTGGGATCCCTCGTTCGGAGGCAGCGGCAGATCCAGATCCAGATCCGGAGGCGGACACAGCGGCAGAGGCAGAGGCAGCGGCAGCGGCAGAGGCAGCGGCAGAGGCAGAGGCAGAGGCAGAGGCAGAGGCAGAGGCAGAGGCAGCGACAGCGGTAGAAGCAGAAACCCCGATGGCTATGGCGGACCGTCGCGCTGCCGATCGTGGAGGCCGTGCGTCGGCCCGAGACCCAGCGGCCGGCCGCGCATCGAACCGAGAGCCCCGAGCGTCGGAGCGGCGATCGGAGTCCGCGCCAGCGGAAGAGGTCGCTGAGAACGGGTTTCTCACCCTCGACACCACCCCCTGGTCCGAAGTCTTCGTTGCCGGGCGATCGCTCGGAACCACGCCGGTGCTCCACGCCCCCCTTCCGGCGGGCACTCACTTGCTCACCCTCGTCAACAGCGAGCGTGGACTCCGTACGACCTACAGCGTTACCATCCGTGGCGGAGAAACCACAGTGCGAAGGCTCGGGCTCGAGTGACCCACGCTCTTGGACGCTGCCGCCGGCAGGCCGAAACCGGAGGGGTTTGGAGTGCATGATCGTCCCAGGCTCTGCCCGCTTTGGCTCGCACTGCTCGGAATCCTCCTGAGCATCGGCTGCGCCGATGATGAGACTCTTCCCGAGCCGATTCGCATCGGCGTCATCGTCTCGCTGAGTGGCGACCTCGGATCGATCGGTCCCCACCTTCAGCAAAGCGCAGAGCTTGCGGCGCGAGAGATCAACGCGAGCGGAGGTCTCCTCGACGGCCGCCCCATCGAGCTCGTGGTCGAAGACGATCGAACCGACGCCACCCAAGCACGAACCGTGGCCGAACGGTTGGTTCGGGACGAGCGGGTGGTCGCCGTCGTGGGATCCCTCGCGAGTTCCGCGAGCCTCGAAATCCAAACCGTGACCGGACCCGCCGAAGTGCCCCAAGTGAGCTGCTGCTCCACTTCAGAAGATCTCACCACCGCCCAGGATGCGGAGAACCGGTTTCTGTTTCGCACCGTTCCCTCCGACATCCTGCAGGCCGGCATCATCGCGCGTTATGCCCGCGACAACGCGATGTGCACCCGCCTCGCAGTCATGCACCTCGATGACAGCTACGGAAACCCCTTCGGAAACGCCATCCGGGGCAACTTCGAAACGGGCGGGGGAACCGTGGTAGCCCAAGTCGCGTTTCCGAGCGGTCGGCCGAGTTACGCGACCGAGGTGCAGATGGCGGCAAATGCAACCCCCGACTGCATTGCCCTCGTGGCGTTCACCGAGTCCGGGGGCTTCGTTCTTCGCGACTGGAACGCGCTCCCAACGCCACCGGACGTCACCTGGATCGGCACCGACGGAATGCGAGACGCCGGATTCGTCGAAGCGGCGGGCGATCCACGCATCGCCGACGGATTCGTGGGGACCGCGCCGATCACTGCTCCCGCCACTGAGCAGTACAATGATTACGCCGGCAACTTCTTCGCGACCTACGGTCGAGAAGCGGGAATCTTCGGGGGCAATCAGTACGATGCCACCGCACTCCTCGCCCTCGCGATCGAACGCTCGAGCAGCACCGAGGGCCCGGCGATTCGGCAGGCTCTCCGCGAAGTCGCGACGCCGGGTGCGGAGGCTGGCGAGCCGTTCTTCGGACCCGCCGAGCTCGGCACCGCCCTCACCGCCCTTCGCTCCGGTCGGGACGTGAACTACGACGGGGCGAGTGGTCCGGTGGACTTCGACGCCTCGGGGAATGTCGTGTCGAACTACGAAATCTGGCGCTACGATGCGAACGCCAACGCCTTCACGCGGGACGAGGTCATCCAGGCCTCGACCCTCACCGACTCGTGAACACCCAAAAGAGAGAGCCGCAGGATTCCGACGGACGTCGGACGATTCGATACGCCAGAGCGCCATTCCTTGCGCTCATCGGCGTGCTGATGGTCGGCTGTGGAAGCGACACCGTCGCCCTCACCTTCGGGTTTCCCTCGGTGGACGTATTCGTACGGTCAGAGACCGTGCAAATCTACGGGGTGCCGGCGGCGAGCGAACAGCCCTGTCCTGCGCTCAATACCGAGGTGATGCTCGGCGCACCTCGAGGTGCGACCTTCGATACCGCCGCCCTCGACATCTGCGCGGTGCGCGACGGCGTGATCCTCGACGACGTGCCAGAGGGCCGCGTGGCTTACGTGGCGGTGGCCCGAGGCCCCGCGAGCACGGCGTTCGCCACCGGCTGCGTGGTGCGGGACATCGCCGCCGGATCGCCTGAAGTGGTTCTGGTGCTCACGCCAAGCGAGGACTATCGCCAGGCCTTTCCGATCGGTTCGGGCACCGCAGGCTGCTCCGCCCAGCAGCGCTGCTCGGGAGGTTGCCCGTGATCGAACTCCTCTTGGTCGCGCTCCTCGGTGCGTCTCCGGCCGCGGCCCAGGAGGATCCGCTCCAGCGGGCCGAGGCGGCGTACCTCAACATCGACCTCCCCGCGACCCTCGACCACGCCGAGGCGGCGCTCCGCACCGGAAGCCGCAGTCCGGTGGAGCTTCAACGGATCTACGAGCTGATGGGTCGCGCCGCCGCCGCACAGGAAGGCGGCGAAGAGATCGCCCGCAATGCGTACCTCCGACTTCTCGCGCTGAACCCCGATGCACGCCTCGAGACCGATCTGTCGCCTCGGGTGCGGAGCCCGTTTCTCGAGGCGCGCGGCTACTGGGCGAGCCGACCGGACCGTTTCTCCATGGAGGGAGACGTGATCGAAGCGCGAACCGCGATTCGGGTCCGGCTGAGCGACCCGCTTGGCATGGCGAGCGAGATCGAATTCAACGCTCGCGCAGCCGGCCAGCCCGACTTCATCCAGCGGGTCGAACCCGCGGGCTCTTCCACTCTCGCAGCGTTCGAGTCGCTCGAAGGACAAGCGGTAGAATACTACGTTCGAGTCCTCGACAGCGACGGGAACACCCTGCTTCAGCTGGGGGACCAAGATGTCCCCGAACGCTTCGGCGAGTCCCTCCCCCCCGACGAAACCGAGCCGACCGATGAGGGCAGCTCGGTGTTCGCTTCACCGTGGTTCTGGACCATCGTCGGAGTGGTCGTGGTCGGAACCGGCGTGGGCCTCACGTTCGCGCTCCTCCCGGAAGACGTCGAGCTCCGCACCGGCGTGAGCTTCGCTCTCTCCGAGTAGCGGTTATCCCCGAGGACGACGGATCCAGGACTCATCGGAACGCGCCGGGCGGGCGTCGCCGATCTCGATCTGGGTGAACGAAAGCGAAGTCGGGAGCTCATCGCTCACCTGAAGCCGCTCCAACGTGCCGGTAAAACGAAACACGCAGCCGGGACCCACGGCCTCACAGCGCTGTCGAAGAACCTCCGCCTCCGCCGAGGTCAACTGGAGGCGCGGAAGGAACCCGTGACCCGACGTATCCGCGCGATGATGGTCAAAAGGCATCACCATGCAGTTCGAAGGCGTGAGGCACGTTGCCGGGACAAACATGGCTTCCCAACGATAGCGCTGGTCCTCCCAGTCCCGCCGAACTCGTGCATACGGATCGACCGGCGAAACCTCCTCATCCACCGACCCCTGCGCCCGCACCGCGTCGATGGCCGCGAGAAGCGCATACTGGTCCCGCGCTTCCACCGGCTCCGGGCCAAGCAGCTTCACCGCGGGCGCGGTCGTCGCCTCGCCGCATGCGACAACGAAGCTCAGAAGCACTAGAAGTCGAGCCATCACGCGTCCTCCCCGAGCCCGTCCCGCGCCTCGGCGACGAGAACCGGATCCACCGATGGATTCAGCCGAAGCGCCTCCTCGAGGCTCGCTCGCGCGTCGGCGCGGTCGCCCGCTGCGAGTTCGATGAGCGCTCGATGAAGGACGAGCTCTGCGTCCGGCGTATCGAGCTGGAGCGCGCGGTCGATCGAGCGCCGCGCCGCGCCCACTCGCCCCGAGCGAAGCAGCGCCAAGGCATGCGCATCGTAGGCCGCGATGTTTCTCCGGGCCTCGAGTTCGGCGCTCGCGAGCGCGAGGGCTCGGGCGGTGTTCGTGCCGACTCTGGCATAGTGCTTTGCGAGCACGCCGGGCTCGTCTTCGCTGAGCCGCTCGGCTTGCGACTCGTATCGGTCAGCGCGCGCGTCATTCCCCAGTCGCCGCTGCACCTCCGAGGCAAACAGAAGATCTCCGGCCGTCGGGACCCGTTCGAGCACCCGGTCGATGGCGGCCGCGGCCTCGGCGTACTCCTCGCGAAGCGCATGGCCACGGGCCTCGAGTGCGAGGGCCGGCGCATATTCCGGCACGAGGTTCAGGGCTCGGCGGGCCGCGGCAAGGGCGCGGGGCCCATCGCCTCGGCTCAGGTACATGTGGCCGAGGTCTACGAAGCACCAGGCGGAAGCCTCCGGGTCATTTGCGCTTCCTGCATCGATAGCCAACTCGATGAGCTCCACCGCGCCCTCGAAGTCGCCGTGAAGAAAGCGAAGGTGAGCGCCTCGGTTGTAGCTCCGCAGGTCGGGGCGAAGATCGATCGCGCGCTGATATGCGTCCGCCGCACCGTCGTAGTCGCCGAGCTCGAGCAACGCATCACCCAAGATCAGGTGGGCGGTCGTGTTGTCGGCGTCCTGACGAACCACCCGCCGCGCAATCCGGGCGGCGGCATCGAATTGATGCCGCTCCTGCCGAGTCATCGCCCAGAGCAAATCGAGCTGCGCGTGATGCGAATGCTGGGCTCGCGCCGCACGCAGCACACTCTCTGCGTACAGGATGAGACTCGGATCGCTGGTCTCGCGTCGCTTTCGAAGAAACACCACCGCGAGCTGAACCGCCGCGTCGGCGGAACCCGGTTCGGACCGAAGGAGCGCCTGCGCCTGAGCGATCGCCCGGTCTGTTGCGCCGTCGTTCGGTTCGTACGAAAGCGCGAGCTCGGGGGTGGGATCCGGAGAGGGAGCCTCGGCCGCCACCGGGTCGGGAGAGCCGCTCGAGCACGCGCTCAGCGGAAGGAGCAGGGCGACGGTCAAAGAAACCGCCGATGCACCTCGCAGGAGGTCAGAAAAACCCAAGGGAGAGAGGGATGGATGATGAGAGAACATGAGTTTCCCTGACAGTACGAGGAGCACCGGCGGCTAGATCGAAGGGGTTCAGGGGGCCGCGGGGTTTCCGCTGTGGGGCGATGCGAGGTACGGGAAGGTTTGGGTAAACGCGAGATCGTTCGCGTCCACGCCATCGCCGACCGGGCCGCCGTTGTTGCACGCCACCGTCAGGAGCGTGTCGGTCACATCGTCCTCGAGCCAGCGACCATTCGGAAAGCCCGCATCGGCGAAGGTCTGACCCGCGCTGATATTGATGCGAAGGAGATCCGCCGCCGTCGTGCCGTTCGCGCTTAAGAGACCGACGATGTCCGTCCGCCCTCCCGCCGGCGTGTCCGGACAGTTGAGGCCGAGCACCGCGTTGAGCAGCTTTGGCACCTCGGGATCGAGGATGTAGGACCCAAAGTTCGCGACGTCGTCCGCCGGACGGCTCCGGTTGTACTTGTCCTTGTCGCCGAGGGGCACGATGACCTCGTTCACGAGGGGCCAGGCGAGGCGGGACACCTGGACCCACCCGCCAAAGCTCCGCGCCCCACTTCGCCGTCCGAGGATCGTGACGTGGCGACGAAGCGCCCGCGCGTAGAGTCCAACGACCGACGTTTGTGCATCCGCCGCCGTGGGACGAGTGCCTCCCGCGGCAACCTCGGTGATCGGCACCTCGAGGACGAGGGACATGACATTCACGCCATCGGTGGTCGGCGCTCCGCCCACGCCGAGCAGGTCGAAGACGTGGAGGTCGACGAAGAACGGCTCGTCCCGGGGGCCGGCGAACATCCGATGACCGTTCTGTTCGGTGACCGCCATCTGCGCGACGCCTTCGTAGGAATCGGCCGGGAAGGAACGGCTGCCGACATTCCATGGCGCGACGGGAACGTCACGGGCCACGAACTCGGCGCGGCTTCGCGCCCGACGGCCCGATCGGTCGGTGGTGATCTTGATCACGTCGTACACCTGACGAACGTTGAGGTCCGGATCGGTCAACGAATCGACGGGTCCGGTGTTGTAGAGAAACGTTCCGCCGTTCTGCACCGTGGTGCGAAAGCGAAATCGGTAGCAGACGTCCTTCAGGGCGTCGCCATCGTTGTCGAGGCACATTTCGTAGCGGACGCTATCGGAGAACCGATAGAAGTTCGGCCCCGATGAAGGAATGAGGAGCGGGACAAAGTTGGCAACCATCACCAGCTTGTTCGGGTCCTCCGGGCTGATGAAGGTATAGACGTCGGTGTTGTCCGCGAACTGATCCTCGGCGATGGCCGGAGCCTCACGATGGCTCGACGCGTGGGCGCTCGCGGTGACCGCGAGAATCGACATGAGCGTGATGAGCGCCCGACTTGAAGTTCCAATCCAATTCATGACTAACCTTCCTTATTCCGCCCGGTAGATGGCGTTTCCTTCGGAATCCACGAGTGCAAAAATGGCCGCGTCGCGGGCGGTGCGAATGCCTGCGGGATCGGTGAGATCGGCGACCTGAGTGATGCTGATCTCGCCACTGGCGATGCTGATCGAAAGAAGCTGCGCGTTGCCCTCGTCGTCGCGGGTGGGAATGACGGCGGTGCCGCCCGCCGAGGTCAGAGATACGCCGCCGGGCGAACCGAGCGACAGATTGCTCACCACCTCGGTGACCGAGCCGTTGGTGATTGCGAAGAGCGCCCCCGGACCGTCGGCCCCTTCGGTGATGTGGTCCATCACCCAGGCCACATTGTCGGCGTCGACATGCACGCCGGTCGGCGAAACGAGCGGATCGCCCGCGTGAATCTCGGTCGCCGCGCCGCCCGCCACCGGGAGGGTGAAGACGGCGGGCACTCCCGCCATGTTCCAACCGGTGATGTAGAGGGTTGTGCAGTCGACCGAGAGGGCAAGACCGCTCGGCACCGCGATGCCTTCGGCGCTGAGCTGGGTGATCGAACCATCTGCGGTCGAAATCGCGTGGATCGCGCCGTCGTCGGCTCCATCTTCGGACGCGAGCTCCTCGTCATCGACGTCGGCTTCGAGGGTTCGGCCCTGGTCCGCGACGAAGAGCGTCTCGTTGTCGCAGGACATCACGAGACCCGTCGTGTATTCGAGGGGTGTGCCGGCGACGAGCGTCTGCGCACTGCCTCCGGCCGAGGGCACCGAAAACACCGCGGGAAGCGAATCCTCCGCATCGGTGTAGCCGGTAAAGTAAAAGGTCTCGCCGTCGTGGCTCGAGACCGCGTCACCGGGGCGGATGAACCCCGAGTTGGTGACCAGCGTCACCCGCGCTGGTGCGCCGGCCGCAGGCTCGCCGCTTCCGTCATCGCTGCTACTGCATGCGACGCCGGCGAGGGCGAGGGCGCAAGACAAAACAATCCATGGACTAGCTCGTGTCATAGGTCCTCCAGTGGGAAAGGGGCTCTCCTTTCGGAGATCACTGATGTCGGTGGGCGAGCATCAGAGACTCAGCACGCCCACTCGCTCGAAGAGCCAGAAGAGGGCGATCAGGGAGACCGCAGCGGAGCCGCTGTAGAGCACCACGCGCTGTCGGGTCTCATGGCGACCGAGGTACGCAAGAGGAAGCAGGAACAGAGCCACGAGAAGAAGCTGACCAAGCTCGATCCCGACATTGAAGCTCAGCACCGCGACCGCTTGATCGGCGGGAGGAAGACCGAGGTCCGCGAGCACCGACGCAAACCCAAAGCCGTGGAGCACGCCAAAGCCGAGGGCGAGCGACGGGCGAGCTCGATGCGCGCCGGGCTTCCACACGTTGGCCACGCACACCACGATGATCGACGCGGCGATCGAAGCTTCGACGAACGTCGACGGGAGATTGAGCCAGCCAAGGGTCGAGGCTACGAGGGAGACGCTGTGCCCAACCGTGAACGCGGTGACGATGGCGGCGAGGCCGAGGAGCGACCGTCGGTAACCGTCCCGCGACGCGATGAAACCCGCTCCAAGGAGGAGCGAAAGCAGAAAAAGCACATGATCGAGGCCCCCAAACAGATGGAGCACCCCCTCCCGAACAAATCGGCCCGCGACCGCCACTGTCGTGGAGCGCTTGGTCAGCACCACTTCCCGCTGGTTGGCGCGGAGCAGCGCGAGTTCCTCGGTGTCATCGCGAGTGATGTGGACCAGCGACGTGTGGTCGGGGTCGTCGTCGAAGACGGCGTCGTTTCGAAACACGACGGCGCCGCGGCTCGGGCACTGAAAACGGGTGCGGACCTCGACCGTTCGCTCGGCATCTCGTTCCCCAACATCGATCGGCCCTGGCTCAGCCGCGCAGGGCATCTGGCCGGCGGTCACCCGAATCGTCTCGGTGAGCCAGAGCCGAAGCGGCACCTCGTGGGCAAGGAGTCGACCTTCCGAAGGATCGAGGCCGAGACCGAGCGCGAGGCCGACGTCGGTGGCCTCGAGAGAGCTGGCGACATCGATCGTGCGCGCGTTCTCCTCGGTACGAACCTCGATCGCGAACTGGGTGGTCGAGCCGAGATGGGCGGAGGCCGGAGCGGCAGTGGCCGCCAAAAGAGCCGTAGCCAAGAGCGTACTAACCCGCAACCTGGTGCGCCGCGCGCACTCCCGCGTCGTTTCCATCGACCCTCCTCGGCGACTCCCCCGGTGATTCGCGCTTCGTGGGGCTTACGAGATTCGACCGTAGGTGGATCGGTTCCTCATCACCGACCTGTAGGCGAATCTGTGGAGCTCCTAAGAAACCTCTGGGTTTCGGGCATTTACGCTGCCCGCCGAGAGGCCCGAACCCTGACTTTTTTGATGGTTCGGAACCTGACAGCGAGCAAAAGGTGCCTCTATAGTCGCGGGGTGGGAGGGGCCATGGCCGACAGCGACGACGCATCCGACACTGAGCCGACCCTCGATTCGGAGATTCAGGACATGCTCCGAAATGTGACCCGTCACCTCGGGCTCGAGTTCGGGATCGTCAGCCGAGTGGAAGGGGGGCGCTATCGCGTGGACCATGTCTTCGCGGCGGACGGGAGCATTCCCCAGGGCGCCGAGTTCGACCTCGGAGACACCTATTGCTCACTGACGCTGGCCGCCGACGATGTCGTCGACTTTGGTGAAGCCAACGGCTCCAGTTACGGATCCCATCCGTGTTACCAAGCGTTTGGCCTTGAATCCTATATCGGCATGCCGATCCGGATCCGCGAACGGACCGACGGCACCCTCAACTTCTCTTCGCGTCGTCCCCGATCGGGGGGCTACACCGAAACCGAACGAGACCTCGTGCGTTTGTTTGCCCGTTGGGTCGGGCGAACCATGGAGCGACAGGAGGTCACGCGGGAACTGATCACGGCGGCACGCTCCGCCGACCTGCTCCGTGCGAGCCTCGAAGCGATCGTTCAGGCGGCTCCCGACGGTATCGTGGTCCATCGGAGCGGAAAGGTCCTGTGGCTGAACGCCACGCTCGCTGAAATGATGCGGGGGCGGCCCGAAGACTTCCTGGGTCGTTCGCTGATGGAGTTTATTCCCGAAAACGAGGACCGAGACCTCGCCATCGAGCGCCTGGCGGTTCTTGCAAAAGGGGACCGACCGGAGGCCCCGCAGTCGCTCACCGTGACTCGCCTCGACGGGACCGAAGCCCACATCGACACCATTGGCGTGCCGGCAATTTGGAATGGTGAACCGGCCGCCTACACCTTCGTCCGCGACAAGACCCAGGAGCGGCTGACCCAGGCGCAGCTTCTGCAATCGGAACGACTCGCGTCCATCGGCACCCTCGCGGCCGGCGTGGCCCACGAACTCAATAACCCGCTCGCGTATGTGCTCGCGAACCTCGACGTGGTGGTCGAGGAGCTCGCCGCGATCGGAGGCGCTTCACCCCCGGCGCGCATTCGCGAGCTGATCTCCGCCCTAAAAGAGGCGAGAGAGGGAGCAGTTCGGGCCCGCAAGATCGTCCGAAACCTCCGCACGTTCTCGCGCATCGACGACGAGGTCCGCGTCGCCCACGATGTGCATCGCTTGCTCGAGGTCGCGATCAGCATGTCGATGAACGAAATTCGACACCACGCGGAGCTCGAGCGGCACTTCGAGGAGGTCCCGCTGGTGGAGGTGGATGAGTCTCGCCTGACCCAGGTGTTCGTGAATCTACTGGTGAACGCGAGCCAAGCCATCCCCGACGACGCCAAGACTCGGCGTATCACCGTCTCCACGTTTACCGACCGACGGGGCTGGGCGGTGATCGAAGTGCAAGACACGGGCACGGGGATTTCGGAAGATCTCCTACCCCGGATCTTCGACCCTTTTACCACCACCAAACCGGCGGGAATCGGAACCGGTTTGGGCCTCTCCGTCAGCCTGCAGATCATCAATAAGCTCGGAGGGCAGCTGAGCGCGGAAAACCACCCCGACGGCGCGATCCTTCGGGTGGGACTTCCCCCGGCGTCGAGCGAAGCCGTCGCCAACGAAATCGGGGAAACTGGGCGCCCCGCGAAGGGTCCCCAAGGCCGCCGAATCCTGGTCATCGATGACGACCGAATGGTGGGAAAGGCGCTCGCGCGGGCCCTCGGTCGCGACAACGACGTCGTGATCTGCGAAGGCGGACGGGAGGCCCTCGAACTTCTCGCGGCGGATGCGAACTTCGACGTGCTCCTCTGCGATCTGATGATGCCGGAGGTCGCGGGCTGGGACTTTCACGCCGCGATCGAGAAGGACTTCCCGGAGCTCACCGAGCGCATCCTCTTCGTCACCGGAGGCTCGGTCGGGTCAACCGCGCGGAAGTTTCTCCAATCCCTTTCTTCGCCGGTGATCGAAAAGCCGTTTAATCTGAGAACGCTCCGTGCGCTCGTAAAGCAGGTCGCCAAGTAGCCACGCGGCCCCTAGCCCCGGCTATGATCGAGGATGGCTTGGATGTTCTTGCTGAAGATCCGCTCCCGGTCTTCGGCTCGAATCGTGAGACGTTCGATCCAGCGCCGAATCTCGCCGTAGTCGTAGCTGCCGTCTTCGGAGTGAAAGCCGTAGGGCGCATCGGTGCCGAAGAGGCATCGGTCTGGCCCCATCGCCGCCACCGCACGCCGGGCGAGCGCCTCATTGATGTAGGGGCTCGAGAGGTCGACGTGGAGATTGGGGTACTCGTTCTTGTAGCGCCAGAGATCGCGATAAAACGGAAACCCTGCGTGGGCGCTGATGATCGAGAGCTTCGGATAGCGGTCCGCCATCGCTCGAAAGTCGCCGCGCCCCCGAAACCCCAAGTGGATCAGGACCGGCATTCGGAGCTCTTCGGCTCGCCGGAGAACCGGGTCGAGGAGCTCAGTCCGGTAGTCGTGCCAATGGGGGTGGAGCTTGATGCCGACCATTCCATCGACCGCGCGGTAGCGTTCGAGTTCGTCGAGCACCCCGGGGGTTCGAGGATTCAGAAAGATCCAACCAGAGAAGAGGTCGGGTCGTTCGGCGACGAGGGCAGCGACCGGTTCGTTGTCCGGCTGGGCATAGATTCGATACACGGTCCCCGCGAGCCGGAGATCGCCGCCCCCCGTCATGGTCGCGCGGTGGACAAGCTCTGCCAACGGCCGGGTCGACCGGCGTGCCATCAAGTGGCGAATCACCGCAAGCAGACGCTCCGGGGTCTCGGGAAGGGGGTCGTTGAGCGCCGGGATGAGCATCACCCGGTCGACGCCGGCGACACGGAGCTTCTCCTCCATGCGCGCCACATCGAGCATCCGCGGCTCGAGGTGGGCATGGCTATCGATGATCATCGTTCGGCCCCAGGATCGTCGGGTTCCGATCCGATCGGGTTCGGGCCCGCGGTCGCCTGGCCCCGGGTTTCCGCAAAATGGCGGCGAAGCTTCGCCATTCCCCCGACGAGGGAGAGGCGCGGCCGGTAGCCGACCGTTTCTTCGGCGGCTTCGATCGAATAGTGGGTTTGGCGACTCACGTAGCGCACCGCCGCCACGGTCAGCGGTGGGGGCCGACGCGCGATGCGCCCTCCGGCCTCGAACGCCGCCGCCATCACCAGCGCAGCCCGACGCGGAATCGACCGGAGCGGACGCTTCACCCCCGCGGCCACTCGCAGCGCCTCGAAGTACGCTCCGTAGCTCGTGCGCTCGCCGTCGGTAAAGGTGAGGACCGAGCCAGGGCTCCGGTCGCTCTCGAGCGCCGCCACGATGCCATCGACGAGATTTTCGACGTGGCAGTGGGCGACAAAGCCTCGGCCTCCACCCACCAACACCGGGACCCCTCGGGTCATGAGCTCCACCGGCCGGTCCACCCAGGGAACCGAGCCCGGCCCATACACATCTCCGGGGCGGATCACCACCAGGGGCAACTCGAGCTCTCGGCTTCGAGCCCGGACCCACTGTTCCGAAGCCGCCTTCGTGTCGAAGTACGGATTGCCCGCACGAAGCAGGAGCGGAGACCGTTCGTCGGCGCGAGGCCCAGGGTTCGTGCCGAGGGCCGCGATGGAGGAGATGTGCACGAAGCGTTGCACTCCCGCGTCCTTGGACGCCTCGAACACCGCCTGGGTCCCTTCAACGTTGACCGCCCGAAAGTCCTTCGGGTCTCCCCGGTCGTCCACCAACGCCGCGGCATGGATCACTCGATCGGGCCGCGTCGTAAGAAGGAGCTCGCGAACCGCTGCGCCGTCGGTCACGTCGAGATGGTGAAACGGAACGGCCGGTCGGCTCGGAGGATGAAGATCAGCGCCGATTACCTCGTTTCCGGCATTTCGAAGCCGGGAACTAAGCGACCGGCCGATAAAGCCGGCCGCGCCGGTGATGAGGACGGAGGGCAGGATCTACCAGCGATTCTGGATATTGCGGATGAACTCGTAGGGATAGCCGAGGGCAAAGTCACTCGCCTCGTCGAGGGCCGCCATCTGCTCATCGGACAGCTTGAGCTCGGCGGCACGGAGGTTGTCGTCGAGCTGTTGCTCGGTTCGCGCGCCAAAGATCACCGACGTCACGGTGGGCTTCCGGAGCAGCCAGGCGAGGCTGACCTGGGCCGGCGACGCCTCGACCTCGGTCGCCACCTTGCGCACCGCGTCGATGATCGTCCAGTTGCGCTCGTTGTCGAAGCGCTGATAGCGCTCCTTCCACTGGGCCATCCGGCTCCCTTCCGGCGCGGACTGGCCCTTTTCGTACTTTCCGGTCAAAAAGCCGCCGGCCAGGGGCGACCAGGGCAGAATCCCAAGACCGCGCTCGCGGCAGAGCGGGACGTGCTCCCGCTCGAGGGACCGCTCGACGAGACTGTACTGAGCCTGAAGCGCCACGAAGTGCTCGAGGTTCTTGGTGGCGGATGTCCACAGGCTATCGCTCATTCGATACGCCGCGTAGTTGCTACAGCCGATGTAGAGCACCTTGCCCTGTCGGACGAGGTCGTCGAGCGCGCGCAGTGTCTCTTCCTCCGGCGTATCGATGTCCTGGAGGTGAATCTGGTAGAGATCGATGCGGTCCGTATTGAGGCGGCGAAGGCTCGCTTCGCACGCCGCCATGATCCGACGGCGCGACGCCCCGGTGCCGAGCGGGCCCGGGCCCATGCGAAACCGCATCTTGGTCGCGAGGACAACTTCATCGCGGCGCTTGGACTCGCTGAACCACTTGCCAATGATGCGCTCGCTCAGTCCATCCTGGCCGTACACGTCGGCGGTATCCCAGAAGTAACACCCGGCCTCGAGAGACCGCTCCATGATGCGAAAGGCGGTGCCTTCATCGGAGCCCACCTTGTGCATGAACGAGTTTTCGTCGGCCTCTCCGAAGGTCATCGTGCCAAGGCAAAGCGTCGGCACCTTGAGGCCGCTCTTCCCGAGATTGCGAATATCCATGGGGCCGAGCTTTGGGGATCGGGGCATCGTTTGGCAAGCCCCGACGAAGCGGGGTCGCAGGGGGCATGGCGGGGCAAGAAGTTCGGGTCGGAAGCCAGCGCCTGCTAGCCTTTTGGGGCCGTGAACCGCGAAGACTTCAAAGAGCAGCTCCTTCAAGTCATGGAACGCAAAGACCACTGGGCTTGGCCCGCGTTTGGGGATGGCACCGTGCCCAAGGACCGGCTCCATATGCACTTCGAGCAAGAGTACGAGGTCTACGTTCGCGACTTTCCCGTACTCCTCGGGCGCGCCTATGTGCAGTGTCCCGTCGCCGCGGTACGGCGCGAGCTCGCCGAGAATCTCTACGAAGAAGAAACCGGGGGCCTCAGCGGCGGAACGCCGCATCCGGAGTTGTTCCTACGCTACCCCGAAGGCCTGGGGATGGACCTCGGGCGTTTTGAACAGGTCGAGCTTCTTCCCGCCGCACGACGCTATCGGGCGCTCCTCGACCGGTTGACCGAACAAGCGGGCTGGGAGGTCGCTGCCGCGGTAACTACCCTGTTTCTCGAAGGCACAAAGTTCGAGCGCGGCGAGGTCGAAGAGGGCGCGAAGAAGCGCCCTGAGAAACCGCTCGAAGAGCATCCGCTGGTCCGACACTACGGCCTGCCCCTCGAAAACCTGGCGCTGACCAAGGCCCATCGCCAGGTCGAGGGATCGCATCGGCGGGCCGCGTGGAGCGTAATGCTCTGCCACATCCAGGAGGGCGAGCGTTCGCCAGTCATCGGGGCAATGGAGGCGGCACTCGAGGCATGGCTCGCTTACCGTGACGAAGTGGCCGAAGCGTGCGGCCTCAAAAAGGACGCGGACGGGCGACCCGTGCTTTCACCGGCGGCCTAAAGAAGCCGAGCGACTGCGCCGCGATGCGCCCAATCTTCTCCGCGTTTCCAACCCTTGCTCTCCCGTGGGAAAACCTCGGCGTCTTTCCGACGCCCCTCGAGGCGCTCGACGACGTCGTGCCGGGTGGACGCGCGTTTATCAAGCGCGATGATCTGACCTCCCCGATCTATGGCGGCAACAAGGTGCGGACGCTTGAGACCTTGTTTGGCCAGGCCAAAGCGGAAGGAGCAACCCACATCTATTCGACGGGCGCCTTCGGTTCGAACCATGCGACCGCCACCGTTCTTCACGCGGCGCGCGCCGGCCTGCGACCCGGCGTCGCGGTGTTTCCCCAACCCAAGTCGGCCACTGCCGCGGCCAACCTGAAGACGATGCTCACGCATCGACCCGAGCTGGTGGCGCTTCGGCACTGGTCGCTTCTCCCGGTAGGCATCGGCATCGCCCACCGGCGGCACCGGGACGACGAACGGGCGTTCGTGATGGTCCCGGGAGGCGCGACTCCCCGCGGAGGTCTTGGGTATGTGTCGGCCGCGCTTGAACTGGCCGAACAGCTCGCGCAACGCGCGGGGCCCGAGCCGAGTGCGATCGCGATCGGCGTCGGCTCCACCTGCACGTCCGCCGGACTGCTGTATGGCTTGTGGCTGGCAAGGAAGCTCGGCCACTTTCCAAAAGGCGCTCCGGCCCTGGTGAGCGTCCGCGTGACGCCTTGGCCCATCACCTCCCCGGTGCGCATCGTGCGGCTCGCCGTGGCGATCGGGCGCAGTCTGGCGGCCGCGGTCGGGGACGATTCCCTCGAACCAACCTATCGCGCGCTTCGCGCCAACCTTCGAGTGGACGGACGCGCGCTTGGACGCGGCTACGGAAAGCCTACGCGCGCGGGACGCGAGGCCATCGAACGCTTCGCCGCCCACCCCGGGCTCCGCCTCGATACAACGTATAGCGCAAAGGCCGCCGTGGGATTTCTTCGCTGCCTCGAGGAAGTCGAAGGTCCTGTCATCTTCTGGTCGACCAAGTCGAGCGTGGAGCTTCCGGTCGGCGACGCGGGCATCGAATGGGCACCGGGGTTCGTTCAGGAGTGGCTCCGTCGCGCGGAACAGCGGCCCTAACCGGAGGCGCCAAGCGCAAAACCGCAGCCCTATTCGGTCGAGCACCGAATTCGTGCCTCTTCGTCACTACCGATTCGTCATCAGCGGCCGAGGCAACATTTCCTTGGGGCCGAAGAGAGCTTCCTCACCGGGAACCGTCGTCAGGGATTGAAACCGCCGTCGGGTCCGCCATAGTCAGACCGTGGGTGGCAGTAGGCGGGGTCGGTGTGTCATTTGTGAAGGCTGAGTTACTTGTGAAGGTGGGGTCGCTTGTGAAGGGTGAGTTGTCTGCGAAGGCTGAGTCGTCTGCGAAGGCTGGGGCGCTTCCGAAGGCGGAGCGGTTTCTGAGAGCTGGCGTAGTCGTTCCGACGATCGCGGCATTGGGCGTCGTCATCCTCGTTGGCTGTGGCGGTGACGACTCGACGCCAGCCGTCGAAGACGCCACGGTCACCGATGACGCGACGCTCCCCGATGCGACGGTCGACGGGATGGTCGCCGTACCTCGCGAGGGAGGAACGATCCGACCACGTCCCGACGCGACGCCGGACGGCGATGCGGAGGTCGACGCGGGTCCACGGACCGCCGCCTCGTGCTTCGAAGGGGTGTTCGCGAATCCCGGTGCGGTCTCCCCCGACTACGACCAGTTCATGCCGGTGATCGGCAGCCACTGTCGAGGAACCAACCATCAGAACATCCGCGACGTCGACCGGGTGGTGTTCCTCGGGGACAGCGTAACGGTGGGGACGCCTCCCACGTTGGCGCGAGAGTTCTACCGTGCGCGGCTCGCCCAGCGCCTCGCTACCCGCTTCGGCCTGGAGCCTCCGAACGCGCTTTGGGATAACGCAAATCCGGACTCGGGCCAGAGCGTGGTTCGAGAATCGGGCGACTTCGCAAGCTGCGCCGAGTGGGGCGCACGAACCGACGACCTTCTTGAAGGACCGCAGCTGACGGATTGCTTCGCCGGTAACGACTTCAACCAGACCACGCTGGTGATCATGACCGTCGGAGGAAACGACATCGCCTCGATCACCAAAGACGGCATCGACGGAGTGCCCATCCCAGACATCTGGGATGAGACCCGCGCATTTGTCCGACGGATGCGCGAGAGCATCGATTGGCTCAAGGCACCGGCCCGCTTTCCCAACGGCATCTACATTGTGTTCGCTAATATGTTCGAGTTCACCGACGGCACCGGCGACATCACGTCCTGCCCCGCGGCAAGCCTCGCCGGATTCGACGGCAGAAAACACATCCTCAAACGTCCGGCAGGGCAGGGGGGTGGCGTCTGGATAGGCCGCCTGACAGGCGATCTGGGAATTGGCGCCGGGCTCGCCCTGATAGGCAATTTTCATCGTCATG
>JBCCZL010000019.1:0-35559 GCA_039187775.1 Myxococcota bacterium | reverse complement strand
TTGAGCGTGGAGCCGGGTACATACTCGAACACCAGGTATGGACCGACCGCGTCGTCCTGGCCGACGTCGTAGACCTGTACGATCGCCGGGTGGTGAAGCTTCGCGGCCGCGCGCGCCTCGTTTCGGAAGCGCTCGAAGAAGGTCTGCATCGCTTCCGGGGCCAACCCGAGGTCGCGAATGGTCTTCACTGCGACGGGGCGATCGAGTTCTTCGTCCCGGGCCAGGTAAACGAATCCCATCGCTCCGGCGCCAAGGAGTCGGTCGACGGCGTAGCGTCCAATCGTCTTCGGTACCGCCTCCACGAGCTTTACAGTCTATGCAGCTTCACGGTGTTCGGGCGGGCTGACGTGGGCCAGCCCGAGACCAGGGCGAACGTGTCGCCCGAGGTGCAGACCTTCTCCCGAACCACCAGTGCGGTCGCAATCCGGAGCGTCTCCTCCAGGTGCTCCGGGGGAACCTCGATGTACGGCCGGACGCCCCAGTGAAGCGCCATCCGACTCGCGACCCGTGGGTTGGAGGTGATCGCCAGGATCGGCGCCTTGGGTCGGTACTCGCTCAGGAGCTGCGCCGAGCGACCGCCGCGGGTAAACACCACGATCGCCTTGAGCGGCATGACGAACGACATGAGCGCGGCCGCCCGAACGGCGGCGTTGGAATGCTCCCATCCGCCTTCACTCAAGATGGATTGGTCGGGCGTTTGCTGTTGGGAGGCGCCGAACTCTTCGTGCCCCTCGACCTCCTGGACGATGGTGCTCATCGTCCCCACTGCCTCGAGAGGGTAGGCGCCGGATGCGGTCTCCCCGCTCAACATCACCGCGTCGGTTCCGTCGAGAATCGCGTTGGCCACATCCGCGGCCTCCGCGCGAGTGGGGCGCGGGTTGCGAATCATCGAGTCGAGCATCTGAGTCGCCGTGATCACCACTTTGCCGCGAAGGTTCGCTTCCCGAATGAGGCGCTTCTGCACCATGGGGACCTTCTCCGATCCAAGTTCTACTCCAAGGTCTCCTCGAGCGACCATCAACCCGTCGGCCGCGTCGGCGATCTCTTGGAGGTTCTCGATCGCCTCGGGCTTCTCCATCTTGGCGATCACCGGCGTGGTTCCCGCGAGCGACTGGGCTTCGCGGACGTCCGCGGCGGTTCGCACGAACGACAAGGCGAGGTAGTCGACCTTCAGTTCCTCAACCGCGAACGCGAGGTCCCGCTTGTCCTTGTCGGTGACCGAGGGAATGCTGAGGCGCGCCCCGGGAAGGTTGAGTCCCTTGTTGTTGGAGAGCGTCCCGCCGACCTCGACTTCGCAGACCACCTCGTTGCCCTCGACGGCGCGGACGCGAAGCCGAAGCAGGCCATCGTCGATGAGGATCGGATCCCCCGCCTTCACGTCATCGGGGAGGTTCGGGTAATTCGCCGATACTCGCTCGGCGGTCCCGGGAACATCCTCGGTGGTCACCCGAAACTCCTGGCCGGGCCGGAGCTCGACCTTGCCCTCGGCAAAGCGTCCAATTCGGATCTTGGGGCCACTGAGGTCGGCGAGAATCGATACCGACCGGCGGGCCTTTGCCGCCGCCCCCCGAACCATTTCCGCGATCGATCGATGGGATTCGTGGTCGCCGTGGGAGAAGTTCAGTCGGGCGCAGTCCATGCCCGCGTCCACGAGGGCGGCGACCCGTTCCGACGTATTGCTGGCAGGGCCGAGGGTGCAGACGATCTTGGCGCGGCGCATGTGGAGTCCTTTTACCGGCTCCTTGGAATGGCGTGAAGCGCCAAACCTGTGGCACGTTCTCCGCTATGCGGCTCGCCCTTGTTCTTGCTTTGCTCCTTCCGGTTTCGTGTGCCTACCCGAAACGCTCCACCTCCCTCAGCCCGGTCCGCGAAGGCGGCGCAGCCTTCGGGAGCGCCCCGGAGCACTTGTACCGTCTCCAGATTCGCTCGGCCATCGTCCCGCCAGAGCAGCGAAGCGGGCTCGCATGGGACGGCGATGGTGGCCCCGACCCCTATGTGAAGGTGTTCCGAGACTCCGAGCTGATTTTTGAGACCCGCGTGATCGAAGACGAGCTCGCGCCGGAGTGGAACCAGGAGGCGGAGCGAAATGTGCTGCTCCCGCCGAACGCCGAGTTGCGTTTTGAGATCTGGGACGACGACACCGGGAGCCCCGACCCCATCGGGATCTGGCGCAGTCGCGGGCTTCCTGCATCGGCGCTCCCCGACGCGGACGCCCGGATCGTCACCGACGGCAATGCCGAACTCACATTTCGCATCGCGTCACCTCGCGCCCATCGGGGGGTCGGCATCGAGAGCTACGAGGTCCGCGGAGGGTACCTGCTGGTTCGGTCGGTGGCCGAGCACAGCCCGGCGGGTCGGGCGGGCGTTCAGGGGGACGATCGCATTGTGCGAATCGGCGCTCGAACCGTGGATGAGATGGGCGAAGCGGCGGCGGCGACGGCCCTATCGATGGCTTCCGAGCGTGGCCAGATGATCGCGATCGAGCGAGATTCGGAGACCGTCGAGGTGCGTTTCGATCAGGAGTTTGTCTGGCTTACGCGCTGAGCTTCGGAGCTTCGATGTGGACGCCGGGCACGAACGAGGGCGTGGCCTTCGTAACGAAGCGTTCCAGCGGGCTCGAAGTGTCATCCTCCGACGGCTCCTCGGGCGCGACGGTGTCCTGCGCGGCGTCCTGACGTCCGACATCCCGTCGCCACTCGCTTGGCGACGTGCCCACGTGATGTTTGAACCAGGTGCTGAAGTGGGGAGATGAGGAGAATCCGACGTCGTAAGCGATCGACGACACTTTCAGATCGGTCGCTCGAAGGAGCTGCTTCGCGCTCCGGATTCTCGCTTCCTGGATCTGAATGCGGAACGAGGTTCCCGCCTGGGCCAGCTTGTACTGGAGGGTACGGTCGGCCATGGCGAGGCGCTTCGCGGTGTCACTAAGGCTCAGGTGCGTTCCCTCTTGGGTGAGGAGTTCGCGCACGCGGCGGAGGACTCGGTCGGATTCGTTTTCGTTAGGCAGCATCATGGATTTCAGTCTATGAGCGGAGCGCCCACCCACTACTCGCACCCAGAACCCAAGCAATCTGCTGCGTTTGTGCGCATGTCCGACACCTCGCTCACATTCGTGAGAGCGCACTTTTGTGCCGAAACGGCGGCAAACGTGGTCCGCAACCGGTTACTTGGGCAACGAACTCGGATTTTTGCCGGAGATGTGGATTCATCGCGCCCGAACGACGATTGCGCAAAAAAGGGACACTGGCTCACGATTGCTGATCGCTGAAACCTCAACGGTTCCCAGGGGATCGGGACGGCGAAAAGTGTGTGCTGGACAACCTTCTGGCAGAGTTGCATGTTTACAGTAACGGGGTAGCGACTAGCGGCAAGGAGTTGGGGCAATGAGTGAAAATCCGGTGTTCGAGTCGAAGCTGACCGACGGCTGGCGACGGTTTCTGGCGCACGTGATCGAGAACGGGTTCTCGGTTGCACGGCGAAGTCCAGAGGACTTCATTCGTCACTTTCCTCCCGCCGCGATCATGCAGGGCCTCGCGCGGCGTCCGCAGCTTCGCGCCAACATCTTGGTCATCGCGACGGGCATTCGTCCGCGCATCGCGATCAAGAAGACGGTGGAGTCGTGCATCGAGGATCTCGAGATCTCGCTTGCCGAAGACGAGGCTGACGCGGAGACCGTGGTCACGCTCTTCGATCCCGATGATCGGGTTCGATACCTCGACAAGAAGCTGCTCTGGAAGTTCATCACCGAGGGGGAGTTCTGGGAGTCGAAGAAGTCGGACGGCGACGACTACACCATTGCCGAAGAGCATCTTGGTTTCATTCTTGATCGCGCGCTGAAGGACGGCCTGATCACTCACCAGGACGTTGTCGAAGGGGTCTCCGTGCCGACGATGGCGCAGCTTCTGCCGCGCGACGATCTCGCTCGCATCATCAGCGGCGCGCTCCTCATGGGAAGCGGCGGCAACCCGTTTAGCGAAGAAGCGCTCCTCGATGAGGTGCCGGTATCGATCCTTCTTCAGCACATCCCGCTCCAGACGCTCTGGACTCAGGTCGTGGTTCCTCGGATCGCCGAGAAGTATGGCTTCGAGGAAGCCACGACGGCGGAGGTTTCCGAGCCTACGACCGAGCGAGAGGCGGTGCCCGAGGCCCCCGAAATCGAGGTAACGACCTCGGAAGAGCCGGTGACCGATAAACCGAACGGCGCGACGAAGATCGCGGCTCCGGTGCCTCCGCCTCCGCCAGTTCCCAAGGTCGAGGCGTAGGGGATTGGGGTCAGTGGTTCGTCGGAGAGCCGTTGGGGCCTCCTGTGAATAGAAACCGCTAGCGCACCAGGCATGCCTGCGAAGAGCTGGAAAGAGGTCCGGTGCCTCGACGAGAGTCCCTGGGGGCGGCGGATGCTCGTGGAGAACCGCCGGCGGGGGAAGACCGCGGTGATGACCGAGCTCTCTCCCGCGGCACCGGAGCTCCTTCGCAGTCGGTTCCAGCACATCGCCGCCACCGCGAAGCGCGTCCGCCATAGCGCGCTTGCGAAGGTTGTGGATGTTGGCCTCGATGGGGACCAACCATTCATCTGCGCAGAGGAGATCGGCGATGGCCGGCTGCTCTCCGAGCGGATGGCCGAGGGCCCGCCGTTGCCTCTCAAGACGACGATCGAGCTCCTCGTCGAAGTGCTGGGGGCGCTCGCGGCACTGCATCGTTCGGGTCTCGATCACGGCGACGTCGGGCCGCACCGCCTCGTCGTGGATGAAGCGGGCACCCGGATGCAGCTCGTGGGGCTTGGACTGAACTGGGCGCTGCATCGCGCGGGCCACAGCGATGAGGTGGTGGACGGCCTTAGCTACATGGCACCAGAGCAGGCGCGGGGAGAGGTCATCGCGAGCCCGGCGGCGGATGTCTACTCGACCGCCGCGGTGCTCTATGCCCTGTTCGCGGGAACCGCGCCGCGGCAGGGGGAGACGATCGCGGACCTGCGGAGGGCGATCGGAGAGGGCGGGGATCTCGATCTGGCGAATGTGCGGGAAGATCTCTCGGGGCCGATCACGAAAGCGTTGCTCCCGGCCCTTTCGGGAGACCCGTCGGCGCGGCCGGACGCGGACTCTTTGGCGACCAAGCTCCGGCTGTCGTTCGTCAAGGCACGCTTGTCTCACATCGACAGTATCGTGGCGCCACGTCCCCCGACATCGATTCCCCCTGCCCCGCGCGTGCCCGTGGATCTACCGCTGGCGGATGCGGCCGGCGATCGGGAGCCGTCGAGTGACACGCCCGGCGAGCCGATCATCGAGCCTGATCGCGTTGAAGACTGCGTCGAGGCCGCGGACACGGGTGCTGGGGAGACCGAGAAACGCACCGACCGTGCCGATCGTGGCCTTGCCGAGAGGGTCAGTCTCGAGGAAGGCAACGTCGCGGAGGAGTACGTCGAGGAAGGCAACGTTGCGGAGGAGTACGTCAAGGACGGCAACGTCGCGGAGGAGCACGCCGAGGAAGCGAGCGTCGCGGAGGAGCACACCGAGGCCACCTCCTCCGAGGCGACCTGTGCCGACGGCGTGGGCCCTGTCGAGTGTGAGGGCTCTATCGAGCGGGAGGGCTCTGTCGAGCGGGAGGGCTCTGTCGAGCGGGAGGGCCCTGTCGAAGAAGCTCGTACGTACGAACGCAGCGCTGAAGAAACGAGCGTCGACGCGCGCATTGAAGCTGAGGCGGTGGAGAGCTCGGATACCGATGGACCGGCAGGCCACGATGCGGGCGAAGAAGAAGAAGTCCGAGTAGACAAAGCCAGCGCTGAACCCGCGCGACCGGAGGAAGCGCGGGCCGAAGAAGCGAGCAGCGCGGAGGAGGCCAGCGGTGAGGCCAGCGCCGAACCGGCTCGAGCCGAACAGGCGGCCGTCGAACGAACACCCGCTGCGCTGCGAACCGAAGCCGCCAAGCCGGCAAATCGTTCGAGAGTGGCCCGCGAAGCGCGCTCCGCATCATCCGAATCCAAGACGGACACGGAAACCGCGGCTCGTGCGACACCCGACGTGGATGAGGTCGGGGTGGAAGGGAAGGCCAACGCTGCGCGTCGGCCAGCGCCTTCGACGCATCGACCGCGTCGGGATCTGTCCAGCGCGAAATCCTCGGGGCGGCTGGCACGGAACCGCGAACCAACTCAAGGGCCCCAAGGCTCAGGACCCTCGGGTGAGCCGATGGCGAACGAGAGTGAGCCGATGGCCAACAAGGCCCGGGACGCGGGTCAAAGCAAGGAGAACGCCGACGCCGGCTTGAAGCCGAGATATCAGCCGCCCGCGCCCGGCAAAGCCCGCCGATCCTCGGCGCTGTCGTCGTCGAAAGCCCAGCTGTCTTCGAAAGCCCAGTCGTCTTCGAAAGCCCAGTCTCGGCCGACGCGAGGAGCCGCGCCGCGACGGTCGGTACCCCACGTGGTTCGAGGCAGTGATCCTGGCAAGCGACGGGAGAACACCCTCGTCGGGATTCCCACGCCGAGTCCATCCGGCGGACTCGAGGTTCCGGTCGAGCGGTTGGGCGCCACGTCGAGCGGCGGCAAGGCCAAGCGGATTCGCCGTCAAGACCCTCTGGAGCTCGTGCCGCGGATCTCGAGCTCTACCGAGCCGCTGCACGATCGTGAAGCGGTGACCGAAGCGAGCGCGTCCAAGGATTCGACGGCGCAGGAGTCGGCTCGCGAACGGAATGGGGCACCGACACCAACGAACGCCGGATCGAGTGCCTCGAGTTTGTCGAGCAATGCCGACGCCGACGAAGTAGAGAACACGGTCTCCGATGGGGTTTCATCGAATGAGGGCGCGTCGAGAAAGCTCGAGCGCGACCAGCGCGCCCCTGACGAGGCAGAGCCGACGAAGGCAGGGTCCGAGAAGGCAGGGTCCACGAAGCATGTGCCGGAGCAAGCCGAGTCCGTAGTGGCCGGTTCGGAGACCCGCCCCGCTGCGTCCGCTTGGCCCCACTCCCCTCCGGAAGCCTGGCCCGCCGAGCTCGCCCCAACTCCGCCCCCGTCTCGCCGCGGGGTCTACTGGGTGTTCGCGGGTTTGGCTGCGTTGGGGATGGCGATCGTGATTCCGACTACGTGCACGCAGGAAGGAACCGCCGCCCCCTCCGTGAACAGTGCAAGTTCAGGGGCTGGGCCGAGCGCCAATGGGGTTCACGCGGCGACTCGTGGAGGCGGCGTGAATCCATCCGACGTGTCCGACGAAGGGACGACCTCTCCGGTCGAGGGGACAGCCGAGCGAGATGAATCGACCGGTACGGACGAGGCAGATGCAAACGAACCCGCGTCCCAACCCTCGCCTCGAGAAGAAGCCGAGCGCCGACGTGCGCGAAGGACGGAAGAGCGAGCCCAACGCGCCCGAGAGCGACGTCGCCGACGCGGGGAGGTCGACGTGGCGCCCGGCGAGATCGTTCGCGTCACCGTGGTGGAGCTTCCTCCCGGAGCCCAGATCGCGTGGAATGGGCGGATTCGCTCGCATTCCTTCGAGGTTCCGGCGTCCGAGGAGCCGGGCATCCTCCGCGTGAGAGCACCCGGCTATGAACAGACTGCGCGACGCCTCATCGTGACGCGGGACATGACCTTCCACATCCCGATGACTCGGAGCGCCATGAACCGTTCGTCGATGAACCGCAGGTCCAATCGATCCGCGCCTCGCCGAAGTCCGAGCCAGTCGCTTCGCTAGCCCGCATCGGTCACCAGTCGGCGTGTCTCGCGCCCGAAAGCGCCACCTTCCCACGGCCTTCTCCCTCCAGCCGTCCTCGCGGTACGTCGAGTACCGCTGCGGCGTCTTCCAGTCCGAGGTCCGCGGGAATCCAGCACTTTCGAACGCGATCCACCCCCTCTGGTGACCGATGCGGGCTGGCCGCATCCGGCCTTTGGACTGTCGAGAAACGGTCCGGATCAGGCGGAGAACGGCATCTCCATCGTGAGACTACCCTCCGGCGGCGCGGGGAGCCGCCAGCTCCGAACATTGTTGGCGAGGCAAGTTCCTAGCGAATTGACTCCAGTGCCGTTGCTTCGCACCGAGCTCCGTGTGACCTGTCCGTCGGAGCCAATGGTGAAGCCGATCACCACTCGACCGCTCACGTTGCCTTCGGTGTTTCGCGACGCGTGCTCGAAACAGCTCCGCGCCCGTGACGCGTAATAACGCTGGATCACGTAACGCACCCGGTAGGCATAGAGCTCCATTTCGATGTCGCGCCCCTCCGGCTCCTCGCCGGTCGGGACCTGACCGGTGCCTTGTCCACCGCCCGCGGTCTGCCCTCCGCTCATGGTGCTCGGGTTGCCAGACCCGGAAGTGCCGGTGCCGGTCATCGTGGTCGGTGAAGTCATCGTGGTGCCACTCATCGATGAACTCGACATCGTGGAACCGGTCATCGAGGTGGTCGACGGATTCGACATCGAGGAGGTGCTCATCGAGCTGGTCATCGACGAGCTGGTCATCGATGAGCTCGCCATTGCGCCCGAGGAAGACGGACGGCTTCCGGTCCGCATCGACGATCCGCTTCCGCTGCCGCCGGTCGAGTTCATCGCGCTGCTGGCTGGGCTAGAGCTCGGTCCTCCGCCGGCCACAAAGTCGACTTCGGGCTCTTCCATTCCTTCGGGCAGAGGAAGACCCATTTCCATTTCGGGAACCGGATCGGCCACCGCGACCTCCGGCTGGTTATTCGCCATCACGAAATAAGTAGCTGCGGCTCCAATGGCGACCAGGCTCAAAGCGATGAGGACCACCACCGTCCACACCTTCTTGGAGGACTGCACGCCGATCGCGGCAAGGGATACGCTCGCCATCGAGGTATTGGTGCTGGTGGGCATGTGGCCCATGGGCTGTGGGTGAGGCCCGTCCTTGGACGGTTCCCACACGTTTTCGTTGGGGCTCGAGGTTCCTCCCGGTGCCGGCGCCGTATCGGCGAGGGCGCTCACCTTGGGTGGATCGGGGTTTGAGGCATTCGGGGACACCTCTTCCGAGGCCATGAGAAGCGTTCCGGTGCCGGCCTTTTGCACCGGCTGTGCGCCGGAGGTTTCGGGGGCCGGGTCGTGGCTGTCCGAAGCCTTGGAAGGCTCGGCGGTTGCCGGTGCACTCTCCGGCTGTGCGCTTTCCGGCTGTGCGCTTTCCGGCTGTGCGCTTTCCGGCTGTGCACTCTCCGCTGGTGCACTCTCCGCCGGCACGCCGACCGGCTGCGCGGCCACCGGTTTGACCGTGGCTCCCGAGCCTTCCTCGGCCATCCCCTGCTGCGTGGAGGCGGCGATCATTCCTCCCGGGGTGCCTGGCGCCGCAATCTTGGCTCCGCACATATTGCAGAACCGAGCATTTTCAGTGTTTTCCGCACCGCAGGATTGGCAAAACATATCGTTCTCTATTCCATTCGACGCATAGCACAAGGAAAAGCTTCATCCGACGCGGCCGCCACGAGAGCGCATAAGGCCCTCAGTCGGGTCGAAACCGCGCGACCTCCCGGCTCGCGAGACCGAGGTCAACGATGCCCTGCACCGAGATCAGGAGCATGAAGCTCCAGGCGGACACATCGGCTTGTGGGCCGCCCGGATCCGAACCGGCGGCTCGCACGTGACGAACCGCGAGTCGAGCGAAGATCCCATTCGCAAAACTCGAGGGCAGCACGACCGGCACGTCGATGCCCGCGCCGATCGCGAGACCGACGCCTCCATCCGTCCCGATCGGAAGAAACGACGCGCCGATCTCGATGCCGATCGACTGTAGCAATAGATCGACGAACTCGCTTCCCGTCGACTGGTTCGTAAAGAAGAGCGGAAGGAAGAGAGGCCGGAGATCCACCGCGAAGGTGAGCGCGAGGTCCCCAAAGTAGTCGGCCGCCACGACGAACCCCGCGGTGTCGAGGTAGCGTGCTCGGAGCTCGAGGCTCGCGACCGGATCCGGCTCGCCGTCGACGCGCACGCCACCGCCGACCGCGGCCGAGAGCATGACGTCCCCGTCGAAACGCTGGTAGAGGCCATCGGCTGCGACAGGGCTTGGCGCCACGATCCACCCAAGCACCAAGACCCACCACGCACACCGCCTCATGTCGCCGCTCCCGAAGCTTCGACGCAGGGGGCTTGCATCGCATTGGTAAACATCAATGAAGTCCGGTGCCGGTTTGAAGCGTGCCGCACCGATGGCGCAGTGCGTCAGAGGGTAACAAATGCGGGGTCGGCATGCGGCGACGGACGAGGGTTTCATGCAGGCCCCCTCCCGTGGTAGTCCGCCGCCGGAACGGAGGAAAGCGTGAGCGTCTTTAGCCATATGGCCCACTACGACTACGGCGGCGTGCATCTCAAGCGGGATGCCGCGACTGGACTGCAAGCGATCGTTGCAGTACACGACTCTCGCCTCGGGCCGGCGCTCGGCGGTTGCCGCTTCATCCATTACGAAACCGAAGAGGAAGCGCTGATCGACGCCCTCCGGCTTGCCCGCGGAATGACCTACAAGGCCGCGATCACGGGCATTCCCCACGGCGGTGGCAAGTCGGTGATCATCAAGCCTCGGCAGGAGTTCGATCGAAGCGCGCTCTTTCGAGCGTTCGGAAAATTCGTCGACGACATCGGCGGTCGCTACATCACCGCCGAGGATTCGGGAACAAGCCTGGAGGACATGGAGGTCATCCGAACCGTCACCAAGCACGTCACCGGCGTAAAGCCGGAGCATGGCGGAAGCGGCGATCCAAGTCCCTTCACCGCGCTTGGCGTGCGGCGCGGCATCGAAGCCTGCGTGAAGTTTGCCCTCGACCGAGATTCGCTCGAAGGGCTTCATGTGGCGGTGCAGGGCGTCGGTCACGTCGGCTACCACCTGTGCCGCGAAGTCCACCAGCTCGGCGCGAAGCTCACGGTGGCGGACGTCGATCCGCTCAAAGCCGAGCGGGCGCAACGTGAGTTCGGTGCGGAAGTGGTGCCGCTCGACGCCATCTATTCGGTGGAGTGCGAAGTGTTTAGTCCGTGCGCCCTCGGAAGCGCGCTCAACGACGGGACGATTCCTCGGCTCCGCTGCCGGATCGTCGCCGGCGCCGCCAACAACCAGCTCGCCGAGCCCCGCCACGGCGAAGACCTCATGCAGCGCGGCATTCTCTACGCCCCGGACTACGCCATCAACGCGGGAGGACTCGTGAACGTCGCGGAAGAGGTGAAGGGCTACGACCAAAAGGTCGCCACCGAGAAGACGATGAAGATCTATGACACGATCTACGAGATCGCGGACCGAGCCCGGGTGGCCGAGACTCCAAGCAGCCGGATCGCCGACACGATGGCGCAGGAACGGCTGGCCCAGGTCAGCGCCTGATCGACAACGATGGAGCTTGAGTCCCTCCCGGCATTCGATGCCTATGTGGCGGAGCACCAAACGCTTTCGGGCGTGGTGGTGCAGGGCCTTGATCTTCGGTCCCGGGAAGCGGTCATCGTCGATCTGGTATGCCGCGGTACGGTGTTTCTCGGCTGCCAGCTGACCGACGCATCGCTTCGGGCGGTGTTCGAAAAAGGGGCGATGATCTTCCCCCGCATCGAGCACGTTCCCTACCATCCCTATCGCGGCGCGCTCTACTCCGTCGAGGAGTTGATGGCGGGCTACGAACGCGGAAACCGGTCGAGCTTCGAAGCGCGAACCCACGACGCGAGGATCTACGCGGACTACCAGCGGAGTCGATCGGATGGACCACCGCCGATCATTGATGCGCTGGCCCAGCGACTCCACGATCAGGCGATCGACGACGGTCTCGATGATCTACTTCACGGAGCGGAGGACCGGCGGGTCGTGGGGATCATGGGCGGGCACGCGCTCGGTCGGCGGGACGATGCGTTCGCCCGGGTGGTCACGATCGCCAAGGAGCTGACCGAAGCCGGCTACTTTGTCGCCACCGGCGGAGGCCCGGGCGCCATGGAGGCGGGCAATCTTGGGGCGTATCTTGCCGGTCACCCCGCGGAGGCGGTCGACCAGGCGGTAGGTGTTCTCAGTGCGGCCCAAACCTACAAGGACCCGGCGTGGTTCGACTCCGCTTACGAGGTCCGAGATCGGTTCACGGTGGGGGCCGAGAGTCTTGCGATTCCCACCTGGTTCTACGGGCACGAGCCGAGCAATCTCTTTGCGACCCATATCGCGAAGTATTTCTCGAACAGCCTTCGCGAAGACGGTCTCCTGGCGCTCTCGACCCACGGGGTGATCTACGCTCCGGGGAGCGCCGGAACGATCCAGGAGATCTTCATGGACGCGGCGCAGAACCACTATGGGACGTTCAAAGTCGTCAGTCCGATGATCTTTTTCGGAGCCCGGTATTGGACCGAAGACAAACCGGTGTTTCCGGTGCTTCAGGACCTCGCCACGGGCAAGCAGTATGCGGACATGCTGACGATCACCGACGATATCGGAGCGGCGGTGGAGTTCATTCGGCAGCATCCACCGGTGCCCTACCGCGGTTGACCCGCGCGGTCAGAGCAACGGATCAGAGCAACGGGACGCCGAGTTCCTTGGCGTCGGCGAGTTGGCGGCGGAGCTCTTCGAGGCTTGACAGATTCACCGGGGCGAAGCGCTCGGTGCCAAGAATCGTCGTGACCGCCTCTGGTGTCGCCGTACCCACCGCGTTGAATGCGCCCCGAACCCGGTTGGGCGCGAGGAGCTCGAACTTTCGGCGCAGGAGCAGGAGGTCCGCGGGAATCGGAGGAGTGGCGAGGAGCACGCGGAACCGTTCGGGGTCGCTCGTGTCGGACACGCCAGACTTGAGGAGTTCGCCGGTGGCTACACCGCCTTCGAACGTCGCGTAGGTGGCCCCGACGTCGGCCTCCCCAGATTCCACCGCCTCGACTACGGCCCCATGGGAGCCAACGAACCGCTCGCCCAGAAACAGCTGCTGTGGGTCGAGGCCAAACCCGGCGAGCGCGACCTTGGGAAAGATGTGCCCGGATGCCGACGACTCGGCGACCCAGACGGCTCGGGCGCCTTTGAGGTGCATCGCGCTTCGAATCGACGACTCACTGCGGACGAACAGAATCGCGTGGTAATGGGCTCGACCTTCACGGAGCGAGGACGCGACGGGGACCGCCTCTCGGAGGGCCGGCGAGGTGAGAGCGAGGGCCGGCGAGGACCACACCAGATCCACCTCTCCCCGCCCGAAGGCCAAGGTCAGTTCCAACGGAGTGGGAAACGGGTCCGCGACCACTTTCCACGGCAGAAAAGCACTCAAACACGAGGCGAGGATCGGCAGTGCGTGCTCGTCGGTGGGACCGCGCAGGACCAGTCCAAACTTTAGGAGTTCCGCCTCCACTGCAAGTATTCTATCTCACTTCTCGAGTGAGTTGGTCGGGTTCCTCACAAAAGTGACCGGCGGAGATGCGTTTAGCTTGTTTGCTTGCACAGAAACGGACGAGCGCTCACAAGTTGGCTCGGTGGTTCGGTAAAGATGGGTCGGAGATGACGAAGTCGGCGGTGTCGCTGTCGTTGATCGTGTTGTTGGCCTGCGGAGACGATGCTCCGGCGTCGGAACCGGACGCGGAGGTGCCGGACGCGGAGGTGCCAGACGCGGAAATTCCGGATGCGGACGTCCCCGATGTGCTGCCGCCGGGCTGTCGGGAAGACCCCACCGATCCTGCGCCGCCGATTCCCGATCCGGGCGAGCCGGCGTCGCCTCCCGAGCTCGACTGCGGCGTTCCCGAGATCGCGGAGGGCACAGGGCTTTGGCGGTGGCCCTATCTCGAGAGCGCGACGCAGACGAGCGTCCGGATCGCGTGGACGTCGCGGACCGGGGCGCCGGCGGTGGTGCGTTATGCCGCCGATCCGACCGGCGAGTGGACCGAAGTCGCGGCGGCACGCGAGCTCTTTGACAGGGCGCGCACCGCCCAGGAAGCCGACTACTCGGCCTACGACGCGACCCTCGAGGGGCTTCAGCCGGGATCCGCGTACTGTTACGAGATCGTCGAGGACGGCACCGTGCTGGCTCGCAATCTCCGCTTCGACACCGCGTGGGAGGGGACCGATCGTCCGGTAAACATCTTGGTGCTTGGCGACAGCGGGAATGGATCGGAAGAACAGCTCGCCATTCGCGATGCGTTCATGGGCGAGTCTTATGATGTGTTTCTCCACGTCGGGGACATGGCGTACGGCGACGGAGAGTTTTTCGAGTTCGAGGCCAGGTTCTTTGATGTGTACCAGACCCTGATGCACCGAACGCCGGTGTTCCCAGCGATTGGAAACCACGAGTACAAGACCGAGCTTGGTCGGCCCTACCGCGACGTCTATCACAACCTCGAGAACGCCTGGCGAGAGCGTGACAAGGAGCTCTATTACAGCTTCGACTACGGCAACATCCACTTCACCGCGCTCGACAGCAACGACGCGATGCTCATTCCGATCTATCTCGACTTTGACGGCCTCGAGACCCAAGACATGTTCGACTGGATGATCGATGACATCTCGTCGAGCGATGCGGACTGGAAGATTGTGTACATGCACCACCCGTTTTACAGCTCGAGTGAGCGGGGCATCCGGGAAGGCTCGATCGAGGTGTTTCGAACTCTCTTAGAAGAGCTTGGCGTCGACCTGATCCTCGCGGGCCATGACCACCACTACGAACGGAGCTTTCCCATCGTGGAAGGCTGCAACAATGTGAACCCGACCGGCGTCACCGAGATCATCGCCGGCGGTGCGGGGGCGGGCATCCGGGACATCGAGTTTCCCAACAGCTGGCATTCCGCGCGGATCTACAACGGGGACAACAGCTACCTCCGAGTGGAGATCCACGGCTGCCGTCTTCGCGGCGAGGCCCTCAACACCGCGAACGAAGTGGTCGACGAGTTCGAACTCAACGGCTGCGACTAGCGAAGCGAACCGCGAAACGTCTACGGAACGCGTCGCGTTTCGCCGGCTTCCTCGTCACTTCCCGTGCAACCTCCAGTGGTCATTGCCACACCTGAGCGAGCTCTTCAGGGGGAGTCTTCCCTTTGAGGGTCTCACGTGGTCGACGATTTCGCTCATTAGCGATGGGCGAGAGGCGGGACCGCTTGACCGATCCCGTGGTCGAGAACCCAGAAGTGCTCTGCTTCGTCCCAGCGAAACGCGGCGCGAAGGTCCTCGATCGCCTGCCCAAAGCCCTCGTCGGTCTGACTGAACGTCCCGTAGTGGCAAGGAACGGAAGTCTTTGCATTCAGGATCCGACTCGCGTACACCGCCTCGCTCGGCGAAAGATGGACCGACTCCATCAGCTCGCGCGGAAGGTAGGCCCCGATCGGGATGATCGCGAGGCGGGTGGGCCCGAAGCGCTGGCGTATTTGGTAGAACTGAGGCCCAAGCGCGGTGTCGCCGGCGTAGTAGACCGGCCCTCCCGGACCCTCGAGGACGAACGACACCCAAAGAGTGCGGTCTTGATCGAGGAACCCGCGGCCGGAAAAGTGCTGGGCTGGCGTCACTGTCAGTCGGACGTCATTTCCGAGATCGATCGACTCCCACCAGTCCAGGGCAACTCCGCCGGGGATCTCTTCATCCTCGAGGAGGCGCTCGACGCCGAGGCCAACGACAAATCGAGGAGAGTGCTCGTCGGCGAGGCGACGCAGGGTGGGGAGGTCCATATGGTCGTAGTGGTTGTGGCTGATGAGCACCAAATCGATCGGCGGAAGATCGCGGAAGCGAATCGCCGGCGCGCGCTTTCGGAGCGGGCCGAGCCAGCTCAGAGGACCCACTCGATCGGACCATACGGGATCGGTGAGGACGTTCAGGCCGGCGGTCTGGAAGAGGACGGTGGAGTGTCCGACGAAGGTCACGCGGAGATCGCTGCCCTCCACGATGTCCGGTGGCGGAGGTCCCGGCTCCTGGGCAATCGTGTCCGGCCAAGGGCCGGGCTCGCGGGTCAGCGCCCAGCGAAGAAACTCGTTGGCGCCGGGCCGATTGGTTTTGACCTGATTGACGAAGCGGTGCCCGGTGAAGTGGTCACTCGGGGGGCCTTGGTATGGAGGAGCGCCGAAGCAGCTCGTCAGCATCAGGAGGCTCAACGGTACGCTGGCGCGCATCCGGTGTGTTTAGGGAAGAAGGGGGTGGACGTCACCCCACCCGTGGGCATCTTGGTCCGCTCGTTCAGGTCGGCAGGCGCGAGGAAGCGCGCGGGGCTTGGGGGGGGACCTCTCGTGGGGAGCGACCCCTCCGGGGCACCGCCGGCGGCGGATTTTTGCCGCTCTCTAGCCCACCGATCGGTGCGAGCAACCGATATACTCCGGTAGGATGGCTCGGATCGCGCTGGTTCTCGGTTTGTTGCACGGCTGCACCAATCCGGCTACTCAGGTGCTGGTGTGGGCTGACCTCGAGGGTCCAACCACAGAGGCGACGGCCGTCTCCGCGCAGATTCGGGTGTCGGATCACGAGGGCATCGTTCGTTTCGACGAAACTCGTGCACTCGCAGAGCTCTCTCGCCCGTTCTCAGTCTCCATTCAACCGCTGGGCGGTGATGCAAGCCGACGCTTTCGCGTTGAGATCGTGTTGCTCGATCGAGATGGCCGCGCGTTTGCGCGACAGGCAGCGGACGGTTCGTTCATCGAGGACGAACTTCGCGAAATTCGATTGCGGTTTGCCGACGACTGTCACGCCAACCTGTGCGGAGTGGGCCGAACATGTGTCGGCGGCACTTGTGTGCGGGCGTGCTTTGCGCTTTCCTCGCAAGGTGAGGGGCCGAGCGTGCCCGCGACGTGCGGATGCGAATGCGACTGCGAGGGTGACGATTGCGATGACGGTCTGTGTCGGCCGAGCGATCCGGTCGACGAAGTGGATGCGGGGTTCGAACATGCGTGCCTGATTCGCGCGGGACGGCTTTGGTGCTGGGGCCAGAACGCGTCCGGCCAACTCGGACTCGGCGACCGGCGGACTCGAGACCGACCGACGGAGGTCGGACCATTTGATGGTGCGGTCGCGTCGGTGTCGGGAAGCGAGAAGCACACGTGTGCGATCGTGGAGGGTGGTGCGCTTTTCTGCTGGGGCGACAACGCAGACGGTCAACTCGGGGTCTCGGAGCCGATGGCGCCAACGCCCCAACGTGTCGCCGAGAGCGTCGGTGAGTTCGTCCACGTCGATACCGGACCAACACACAGCTGCGCAGTTCGCAGTGATGGGGAGCTCTTCTGTTGGGGGAGCAATTCCGGAGGAATGATCGCCGTGGCCGGTACGGCTGGACCGCTTCCGCCGACTATGGTGGACGCAGGCGGCGCATCGCTCGGGGGCTTCGATCGTGCGCTCGTCGGCGCATTTCACTCGTGCTCGTTTCAACGTACCGCGAGTCGCCTCTGGTGCTGGGGGGTGAACAGCAATGGAGTTCTCGGGCGCAATGCACCGCATGACTCCGTCACGCCTCTGCCAACGCCGGAGCGGGTTCTCTTGGACGAGGTGACCGACGCGGCCAGCGGAGGCTGGCATGCGGCCGCAGTCAGTGGGAATCAGGTGTTTACGTGGGGCGATGAAGCGGACGGAAGGCTTGGTTTCGACATTGATGATGGGGAAGGGGTGCTCGAGCCTCGGCTGCTCATGGATGGGGTCGGGGTGGAGGCTGGGCTACGTCGAACCTGCGTGTTCGGTGAAGACGAATCTCTCCATTGTTTCGGGACCAACGAAAGCGGTGAGTTGGGGATCGGCGCCGTAGCGTTTGGATCCGATAGCGAGCCACCCAATTTGCGAACCCCTCAGCTTCTTCGCGAGGAGCGATGGACGGACATTGCGATGGGTGTCGCCTTCACCTGTGGCATTCGAGAGGGCGGCGCTCTCTACTGCTGGGGCGAAAACCGGTCGGGACAACTGGGGATCGGCCTCGAACGAGGCGAGCAAAGAACGGTGCCCGTCCGACTCTGTCTGCCTTAGTCTAGAGCTCATCTCCATGCTCCGCGAAGATCGATGGAAGGGAGTGGGTACGCTAGTGCGCCCGCGAGGCGAGGAAACGCCAGGGTGGTTTGAGTCCGAGGAGATGACGGTGGATTGCAGACTCCGGCCGCGGAGGGGCCCCTGGGAGTGTTGAGATGAGCGCGAAGACCCGCGTTGTCGATGGCGCATGACGTTCCCTAATCCACGGCCCAGGTTTGACGCGGCGCTCCGCGGTGAGTTCACCGCGCTCGAAGAAGCGTTGCATCACCTTGGAACGCGCGGCGACGTGTCGTCGCGCGCGTGGACAGTCGCGTTCCGTGCGCTGCGGTGGTTCGCTGTGCCCGCTCCGAGTCCATCGCAGTTCCCTACACTGGAGGAGCTTGCGGTGTTCGAGGGGGCGCCGCCCGCGGATCGCGCGGTTGTCGGGCTCGCGTTGTCGTTGCGCGTCCGCCGAGCGGTGCTGCTGTTTGACGGAGCCGATATCGCGCGCGTCAACGAAGTATTTCAGAAGATCATCGCCGGCTTGACCGTCGGTGAGGCGACCGACTGGTTTTCGGTGGCTCGGTCATGGGGCCGGATTGCGCAGGGGCTTCCCGCGCTGCCGGATCTGCGTGAAGTCGAAGCGCGAGCCCGCCGGGCAGGACATGCCGACCGAACGATCGAGGCTGCGGTGGTGCGCGCATTTTCCGCTGAGCTCGACGGGAACATGGAAGAGGCGCTCACCCTGAGCCGTCGGGCGTCACGCATGGCGCGGTCTGAATCGCTGCCTCAACTCGAGTTCCTCGCACATTTGTCTCTCGCGCGTGCGCGCCGAATCTTGGGCAAGCCTCATCTGACGTCGCGCATCGTCGCCGGTCTGGTCAAAGTCGTGACTCCGCCATGGCATGCATGGTTGGGATGGGAGAGCGTGCTCGCCCAAGGCACGGCGAAAGGTGTACTCGAAGGGACGCTAACCGAAGGCCTGATCGAGACACTGGCAGCTTGCCGCTCAGGTGACGCCTACCGGTTCGCAGAAACCCGGCGGCGCGTTTGGCGGCGGGCTCAGGGGTTTGCCCCGTGTGCCAACGACTTCCGGCATCTGCTTGCGGCGATCGATCCCTTTGCCGATCTCGAGACCGCACCGCGATCGGTAGGGGAGTTCTGTCGCGGGGAGGTGAACGAGGTTCCCAGGGGGCTTCAGGGCATTTCGGGAAGCGCGAGTGGCGGCGCGCAGGTCTTTGTGTGGTCGATACCCGGCGTTTCGCCTCGGCGGGTGCTTGGTCCGGGTGCCACCCTCACATTGGCGGCACACCCGGACGGAGCGAAGATCGATGCCGATGGTAAGCAGCTCCGGACGGATTCCACGATCGCTGTGCTTCTGCTTGCCGGACCCGAAGGTATGGATGAGCTCGCGCTATTTCGGGTGATCTACGGTTTTGACTATGAGCCCGCGCGTCATCAGTCGGTTCGGGGAGTCCTTTACGGTCGAATCAAGAAAAGACTCGGTGACGCGGGGGAGTTCGTTCGGGAAAACGGATGCGTTCGTATTGAGCACCGAGGCATCCTCGTCGCGGATCCGCGATGCGATCCACCTCCCGAGCACCGCATCCTTTTGGCGCTCGCGCGACTCAAACGAGCCGGTGCCAAAGATGTTGCGGTCGAGCTCGGGATTCCGCTTCGGACGGCGCAGGAAGCGCTGCGGCGGTTGAGCTCCGACGGGGCCCTTCGGTCGGAACGAGCTGCTCGCGGTCTTCATTACATTCTCGAGGACACGACGTTCTCAGAGCCGACTCGTCAAACGCATGGGTGATCGGAGGAGTCGAGTTGGACGGTGGTGTCCTGCGCGCGAACCAACCTCGCCAATGCTCTTTAGGTCTCGGGGGTTTGGAGGTGAGTGGCCCCGGGTGTTAGTCATAGGGGCGGGGTCATGAAATCGGCGCCGACGGGGTCGTCGCTCGAGGGGAGCAGGAGCACGAGGGCGGTCACGGTTCCGGCGGCGATAACCGCACCGGTGACAAGCCAAAACCAGGGGCTCGCGAAGATGCTGGACGATCCGGAATCGACGGGCGCTTCGTCCGCTGGTTCTTCGATTGGCGCCGCCAGCTCGAAGCGTGCGCTCACGCTTTCCCCAGCGACCACGAGAACGCTTTGACGCTCGAGATGTGTCTCCGCGCGTGCCATCACTTCGGTCCAGCCGGGGGCGAGGCGCAAGACGGCGCGACCTGCCGCATCGGGCTCGATCGCATCGAGGCCCTCCACCTCGATATGGGTGCCGAGTCCTGGCGGAACGGTGGCGACGAGGGTTCCTAGCTGCGCGGCGACGGCCTCGAGGCGCTCGGTCACGCTTCTTCGTTCCGCCACCGATAACGAACGAAACTCACCTGCGAGGATTCGCTCAAGCAAGGTTTCCGCCTCGGCAAGCGCGTCCGTTTCTTGAAGGGTGTGGGCGAGATTCCAAGCCGTAGGGAAGTGGGGGAACAGTTGGAGCGACTCGGTCAACAGATCGCGTGCTTCGTCCCACCGACCGTTTTCGCGCGCGGTGGCCGCATCCATGAACAGTCGCTGGGCACGCGTGGCGGCCTCGGTTCCTCCCTCGGGAGTTTGCGCGGCGACGGCGGAACTCAAGCCGCCGATTCCGACGGCGATCCAGCCCGTGAGACAAATCCACCTCACCACCCCACCCAGTCGGGTAGGCGGTTCATCGTCGTGTCATCCGAGTTTGCTTCGGCCATGGCGTTCATCGAGCGCGTAGCGCTTCGCGGGCGGCTGTTTCGCATTCGGGGCGAGGGTTCGGGCGGAGCCTCGCCGGTTGGGCCGCTCGCGGTCGGCAATGCGGCTGGAACCGCGGTCGAGCGACCATCCTCCGCGGAGCTCGGTACCGCGCGAGGAGAGGCCTCCGCCGGTGGAGCCTCCGCCGCGACCTCATCTTCCGACTCGGGGGCAGGCCATATCGCCCACGCGGTTCCCGCCGCCAACATGATCGTTGCCGCGACCGCCGGCACGACCCAACTGCGGCTTCGTTCGTTGCGCGGTTGCTCCGATCGTGCGGCGTCCGCGATGGCTTGTTCGACGAACCGTGACTGTTGGGACCGAACGTCGCCTGCGACCACATCGAGGTAGTCGGCAAGATCCGCGGGCGCCTCGCGCGTAAGCAGCTCAGCGAGGATCTGCTCGAGGCGCTTCTCCACTTCTCGAGCGCTCGTCGGGCGCGCCTCCGGGGTCTTTGCAAGCATCTCGAAGAGAAGTTGCACGAGGGCCGCAGGAACGTCGCCGCGCCCTTCACCGATGTCTGGAGTCGGCTGATGGACCACGTCGAGCGGACCCACCTCGTCGCCCGGTCGACCATGGAAGCGTTCGCCGCTGAGCATTTCAAAGAGGACGATTCCGAGGGAGTATAAATCCGCACGCTGATCGAGCTGCCTCGATAGAAGCTGCTCCGGTGCCATGTAGGCCATCTTCCCCTTGACGACTCCAGTCTTGGTCCGCGTGGTACGTCCGAGAGCTTTGGCAATACCGAAATCCGTGATTCGTACTGAGCCGTCCCACGCGATCATGATGTTTTGTGGGGTGAGATCGCGATGAACCAACTCAAGGCGCTCACCGTTGACCACCGCTTCGTGCGCCGCATGTAGTCCCTGCGCCACTGCGCGCGCGACACGAACCGCGAGCTGCACCATCATGGGCTCTTCCGCACGCCGCGCGAGTCGCATCACGTTGCTTAGAGGCAATCCGTCAACGTAGTCCATGACGAGATAGGGGCCTTGATCGTCCTCCCCGACGTCCAGCACACCGACAATATTCGGATGCCGCAAGTGACCTGCGATCCTGGCCTCATCGAGGAACATGTCGCGAAACTCGGGATCGCTTGCCAAGTGGGGATGCAGTCGTTTCACTGCGTAGAGGCGTTGAAATCCGCCGACATGTCGCACCGCCAAATCCACGCGCCCCATCCCGCCTTCCGCGAGACGGCACACCCGCGATAGCCCGGGGTTCATGGTGTGTTCAGCGTCCATCGCCGGCTCGAGTATATCGGTTCCCTCGCCGGCGAGCGCGGTACCCACATCGTCGCACATCGCGCAGCGGCGGTTAAAGACACGTGGCGAGACCCAGCGCAGGGTGGAGCCATGGTCTGGAAGAGCTCCCTCTTTTGTTTCGTGCTCGCGGCGGTCGTCGGATGCCAGGGCACGATCGACGATGTTCCGCCGCGGCCCGTCGACCAGCCCGTAGTGCAGCGATCCGACGGGTCATTCGAGTGCAAGGTCACCGACCGTCCGAGTGCCGGCGAACTCCAGCGCCTGCCCGGCGTGCAGCTTCAGCGAACGCTAGCGAGTCTCCTCGAGGGGATCGATGTCGAGGAGGTCGCGGGGGACGCCATCGAGCGACTCCCTCGAGATGGCGGGCTCGACATCGGTCGGTTTTCGCGCGGTGACAACCGCCTGTCTCCCGCACATGTCGACGCGTACTTTCGAATCGCGGACGCGATCGCCGCTGAGTTCGAGGCTAGCTCCGCCACGCGAGCAGGCTTCATCGGCGACTGTGCCAATGAGGCGATGATCAACGCCGACTGCGTCGATCGCTTCCTCGACGGGTTTATGTTTCGTGCTGCGCGGCACCCCGTCGATTCCGTGACCCGAGACCGGTTTCACGCGCTCAACGACGGGGTTCGCACTGGGCCAGAGTTGGCGCGCGCCCTTGTCTTTGCTGCGCTGATGTCGCCGCAGTTCCTATACAAACTCGAGCTCGGCGGTGATGCGATCTCGGGCGATGACTACCATTTACTCGACGGCTATGCACTGGCTTCGCGGCTTTCGTATCACTTCTGGCGTACGATGCCTGACGAACAGCTGTTCGCTCGGGCAGCCGACGGCGCGCTTCTCACTGACGAGGGATTCGCAGCCGAGGTGGAACGCATCTTCGAGCATCCCCGCACCCAGGAAGCGAGCCACGAGTTCTACCGTGAGTGGCTCGCCTACGACCAGCTGGGCGGTTTTCCCGACACCGACGTGTTCAACGCGTTCGCGGCAGGCGTGCCGATCCACGACCCCGCCAATGACTACATTGTCGACATGCGGGCGGAGGTCGACGGGCTGCTCCATCACTTCACCTGGAACACGGAGGGTAGCTTTCGCGATGTGCTCGTCACCGAGCGTTCGTTTACGCGGTCGCCGCAGCTGGCGGCCCTCTACGGCGTGCCGCCGTGGGACGGAGTCTCCGAACCTCCTCGGATGCCGGCAGGGGAGCGCTCGGGGCTTCTGACGCGCGCAGCATTTCTCATCAGCGGAAAACACGTCACGAACCCCATGTTCCGCGGAGCGCTAGTGCGTCGAGAAATCCTGTGTGAGGAGATCCATCCGCCAGACAACCTCGATCCCGATGCCCTGGCAACCCCGGAGTTCAGCACTCGCCTGACCACGCGAGAGCGTTACGAGATCAAGACCTCTCGGACCGAGTGCGTGGGCTGTCACACGAGGATCAATCCCATTGGGTTCATTCTCGAAAGCTACGACGCCCTCGGTCGATACCGGACCCACGAGCGCGTCTACGATGACCAAACCGGCGAACTGCTCGCCGAGCTCCCTATCGACACGACGGTTCAGCCCAACGTGACGGCGGTCGACACCGATCTCGTCGATTCCCCGTCAGAGATGATGGAGCGGGTCGCCGAGAGCAATGTCGTCGAAGGTTGCTTTGCACGGCAGTACTTCCACTACACATACGGCAGATCTGCCCAACCGGGCGATGGCTGTGCGCTCGAGTCGATCCGAAGTGCGCTGATGGGCAGCGAGGCGCAACCCGGGAGTCTGGGCCAAGCCCTTCGAGCGATCGCACTGCATCCAAGCTTTCGTCAACGCGCGGTCCGCGCTCAGGAGGGTAACTAGCCATGGCTCGTCGAGTTGGTCGAAGGTTCTTCCTCTGCGGTGCTGGCGGTTTGGTGGTCGGCGTACCAACCCTCACTTCACTCCTCCCACGCGAGCTGGCTGCACAAAACTCTCCCTCGCCCAAGCGGTTCGTTTCACTGACGACGCAAAGTGGGATGATCAGCCGCGCGTGGTACCCCTCACACACCCCGTCGGGCTTTCAGCTTAGAGATGACGTGTTCTCCGACTCCGGAAAACAAGACGGCACCACGTACCTTCATGACGCACTCCCCGAAGACTTGCGGTATGGCTACGCGCCGCTGACGGTATTTCAAACCGCGAATGGGATCTCTCCCGTGCTTCATGGCGCGCTCAACCGATTCCTTCCAAAGATGAATCTGCTTCGCGGGCTGGATTTCATGAGCACCGTCGGGCATGGCCTTGGTGGTTCTGCCGCGCTGGGGAACTACGCCGACTCGAGCCAGGCACCGGTGCGAAGCGCGATCGACCCGATTCCGACGATCGACGAAGTCATGGCGTACTCGGACCGCGTCTATCCAGAGCGGCCGTTTCGGCGTGCCCTCCACATGGCCAGCGGCTGGCGTTCGAGTGGTTCAACAACCAATTATGGTGTGCCCGGTGGTGCGGTAGAAGCGATCGACGGCTACAACGACCCGCTCCGCATTTGGGAAGACTTCTTTCAGGGAATGATGTCGGACCCCATGCCGCGCGAAGACCCGAATCTCTCCTTGGTCAATGCGCTCCACGAAGACTATCGACGAGTGGCGAGTCATCCTCGGTTGAGCAGTAGTGATCGCGCGCTCCTCGATCGGCATATCGGCTTCCTGGCGGACATCGAGGCAGGACTTCAACCGTTTCGTGCGATCGATTGCGCCGGCCCTGCTCGTCCGGAGTCGATCCGTGCGGACTCTCGTCTCACCGACCCAGACCAGCTACGCGAGGGCGTTCGACTGATGATCGAGCTTGGTGTGATGGCGCTTCGCTGTGACATGACTCGTGTGCTCACTCTTCAGATTAGCAATGCGGCACACGATGGGGCGGGGTCGTGGCAAACGTCGCTTCACAACAGCGCCGGAGTACCAAGTGACTGGCACCACTATGCTCACGATGCCTTTGAAACCACCGGCTCTTATCGAAACTTTGTGGCGATCTACGAATGGGTTACGAACGAGGTATTCGGCAAGATCCTGACGGAGCTTGACGACACACCCGACGGCGCCGACGGCTCGACCCTACTAGACAACTCGCTCGTCGTGTGGGGCAACGAGCTTGGCCAGGACCACTACAACGTCATGATGCCCACGGTAACCGCGGGGAGCCTGGGCGGGACTCTCCATACGGATCGATACATCGACTACTGCAAGTGGGACGGTTCCTATGCGAACAAGATCGATTGGGGGGTTCTGATCCCCGGTCTCCCGCACAACCGCTTCCTCGTCACCTGCATGCAGGGGATGGGGCTCCGGCCGGAGGACTACGAAACCAGCGGACGCCCCGGCTACGGAAGCACCGAGGCCGTGGGCACTCCCTGGGCGTGGCCCTCGGACGCATGGGACCTTGCCCAGATCGGCAATCCAATTCCCGGAGTAATTCGGGACTAGGAGGTCGCTGCAAAACTCCGCACGCGAGCACGCCTCGCTCGGTCCCCAGTTTATTCTCTCGCTAGCGGCGTCTTCTTCGGGGGCGACGGTGGTCGGCGGACTTTGCGTTGCGAGCTACGTACTCGGCGGGCTGTTTTTGGACCCAGCGGATGAACACTTGCATTCGTTCGTCGGCTCGAATGCGCTCCCAGGTGTGAAAGTAGTCGCGGAGCTCCGCTTCGGTCCAGAGCGAGTGGACCTTGCTGTGGCAGATGCGATGGACATCGAATGCTTGCTTGCCGCCCTTGAGCTTTGGAATCAAATGATGGCGATTGACCGATGGCCCGGGAACCATGGGTCGACCGCACAGCGGGCAGGGGGGGTACTCGGCCTCCACAAGGCGAGTATAGCGCGCAGCGTCGGTCGGGCTCGAAGCGCCACAGGAGTACCTCTGTTCGACGGTGACGCTGTTGTGGTGCCTAAGGTGTGCTCGCCAAATTTCCGAAGCGGAGGTACACCATGAACCGTGAGTCGCTTGCCGGGGAGAGACGAGGAGGAGTTTCGCGCCTACATGCGCGACCAGACGGCGGAGTTCGACGCCAATATGCGATCTCCCCAACACCTGTTCGCTACCCTCTTGGTGATCATCGGAGTCCCGTTTCTCCTGCTTATCCCGGCGGCAGAATCGGTGATCGGTGTGTCGTTTCGCGAGGCTGCCTGGATTGTGTTTCCCACTGCGGCCGTCGTTATCGTGACCACGCTCGCCTATCACCGATGGGGCGGGCGCTCGCGCATCGCCCAAGCCCTCGACCACCTCGAGACCATAAGCGTCCAGGTATCCTTGGCCGGGCTCATCCTCGTGTCGGGCGAAGCGGTGAGCCCAGTCTGGTCTTTTTATCTCGCCCACGGCCTGATCGTGAGCGTCCGCCCGAGCCTGAGCCGGTCGATGGTGGCCATGGTGGCGGCGATGCCCCTGGTCGTCGCGGGGGTGTTCTTAGCCTTGGAGGGGGCCGGCGCAGACTTCTTCGCGTCGTTCTTCGCGGCCCTGATGGGTGGACTCACCATGAGCTTTACTTCGGGGCTTCAAGGTCGGCTCGGGCGCCTTGCCTTCGAGCGCGGCGTCCTCGAAAAGCGGGTGTCGGAGCTCGAGGTCGAAGGGGAGCGGCGGCGGATCGCGCGGGACCTTCACGATGGTCTTACCGCAGACCTGACCGCGATCGCGTGGCGGGCCGAGGTGCTCACGAAGTCGCCACAGGACGAGAATCCCGTCGAGGAGCTGGCCGCGATTGCTCAGCGCGCCCGCGCGGCGATCGACGATACGCGCTCCGTGGTGTGGGCGCTGCGGAGCGAGACGGTCCGCTGGAGTGCCCTTACCGACCATGTCCACTCCCGCTGCACCGAACTGTGCCGTTCAAAGGCCGACTTGCAGCTCGAGATGGAGCCCTCGGACAAGCCGGTGGGCGGCCAACTCGCAGTGGATATTGTCCGCATTGTGCAAGAGCTCGTTCGGAACGCACTGCGGCACGGTTCACCGGAGACCGTGCATGTCCGGCTGGAGCTTGGCGAAGTGATCAGCGTCACCGTCGACGATGACGGCGTCGGGTTCCCCGTCGAAACGGCCAACCGAAGCGGACTCTCCAATGTCGAGCGGCGAACCGCCGACCACTCGGGAGAGATGCACATCGCGCGTCTCGAGCCCGGAACGCGGGTACAGGTCACGCTTCCGCTGGTGGCCTGAGCCCTCGGGTGAGCGCCCGCGGGCTAGAGGAGACCCATCTTCTGAGCCGTCGTCGCCGCCTCGGCCTTCGACGTGACGTGAAGCTTGTCGTAAATCCGTTTCACGTGGCTTTGCACAGTGCCGAGTCCGATCCCGAGGACCTCGGCGACGCGCGGGTAGGTCAGCCCCTTTCCCAGGAGCGTCAGGACTTCGGTTTCCCGAGGCGTGAGGACGGTCCGGTCGGGTTCATCTTCGTATATGTCTCGCCGGGTGAGTGAATCGATAACCATTCGCGCAACGCTTGGCGTCATCGGCGAGCCGCCGCGCGCCGCCGCGACAAGTCCGTCGAGGACCTCCTGAATAGTGGCGCTCTTCAGTAGGTAGCCGAGCGCACCGGCCTTGATGGCTTCCATGATCACGGCGGGGTCGTCCTGAACGGTGAAAACGACCGGAACGGTGTCCGGCGCATGGGCACGGAGCGTTCGAATGACCTCTCCGCCGCGCATATCGGGAAGACCCATGTCGACTAGCGCCACGTCGGCCCGAATCTCTCCCTCGATATGGCCGATCGCTTCGCGGCCCGTGGCGGCGCTGGCGGCAAGGACGAGCTGAGAGTTTGGCCAAGCGAGCGCGCGCGCCAGCGAGTCTCTCATCCACGTGTCGTCTTCGACGATGAGCACCGAAACAGGTTCGTTCTCGGTGACGACCTCCGCCATGGCAGAAACGTCTCACGATCGACGTCACCACGCAACGGCTCCTCCCATGATCATGGGACGCCAAGGTGAACCCCTCACAGTTCGGCGATTCAAGCCTTGCTACGCGGTCGATCGGCGGTCCAAAGGAGCTGCGCATCGCCCCACGCTTATGGGAATGAACTCGATGCCCAAGCATCGAATGATAGGGCCTCGTGCACGCGGGTGACGATCATGCGCCATGGAACAGCGACACCGTGATGGTTGAAGACGCACTCCGTGGAGACGAGCCAGCCCTGGCTGCGTTGGTGCAGACGCTCCGCCCCGTCATTCAGGCCAGGACGCATCGGATCATGGCGCGGCGCGAGTCGAGCGACGCCGACTGCAAAGATATGGTTCAGGAGGTTTGGGTGGCGCTTCTGCAAAACGACGGAGAGGTGCTCCGGAAGTTCGATCCGCGAAGAGGAGCGAGCCTTCGACGATATGTGGGGATGATTACGACGCGCGAGGTAGGAAATCGCCTTCGAGGGCGCGCCAGTCAACGGCGCGGAGGGCGGGAGTTCCACGTGGGGGTCGGCCGCGTGGCCGAGCTTACCGACCGCGCGGAGCAACCCGAGAACGAAGTGGTGGCGAGGGAGCTCCTCGAGAAGCTGGTCGAGCATCTCGGCAACGTGCTGCCGCGGCGCGGCCAGCTCGTGTTTCGCTACGCCTTTGCGGAGCGGCTTTCGCCCCAGGACGTCGCGGGGCTGCTCGAGATCGATGTGCAGGTCGTCTACAACTGGCGACACAAGATCCGACGCCACGCGAGCGCGTTCCTCATGGAGGCTCGTGAGCGACGCGCCGACTCGGAGCTTGTTGGGTAGCTTCCTGATCTCCCAAAGTGGGCGCTACTTCGGAGCGCTCGATTCCGAAGCTTCCTCCTCGATTCGCGGAGCTTCGATATCCCGGCCTCCCTGGCGCCAGATCAGTCGGTCGGCCCGAGGTCCATCGCCAACGAAGGTTCCCGAGGCTTCCACCACCCGCACGTAGAATTCGGTGTCGCTCTTTCCATAAAGCCGAAAGCGCGGTTGCCCGGTGACCTGAAGATAGAGCCGGTCGTCTTCGCGAGTGATGGTCATTGTCACTTCCGGCGCCAGCCGATACTGCCCGACATAGCGCTCGAGTGTTGCCTCGGCTACCGCGACGGTTTCTGGGAGTTCGAAGGTTTGGGGAAGCCCCAGGGCATCCCGAAGAACCGCATCGCCAAAGCCGTCGACTACGGACGTTGCGCCCGCCGAAAGCACCACCACCCCGACGTTCCGGCTCGGCGTAAACGCGACGAAGCTGTGGTACCCGCCGGTTTCGCCGTTGTGCCACACGGTTTCTGGGTCACCGCTGATGTGCCAACCGAGACCGAGGCGAAGGCCCGGGCTCTCGGCCTGGGGCCGAACCGACACCGCGAGGGCCTCGTGCAGCGATGCTGGTTCGCCGGTGAGGTACGCCTCTACATACCGCAACATGTCGCGCGCGCTGGAACGGATCGCCCCGGCTCCCGCGAGCGCCTGAAAATCCCACGGCGGGGCGGGCCGAAGTTCACTGTCGCGCCCCGGCGCGAGCCGTGACCGTTGCGCGTCGGTGAGCGTCACCGTGCTGTCGTTCATTGCGAGCGGCCCGAACACGCGATCCCGAAGGAGCGCCTCGTAGCTCGTCTCGGCCTGTCGGCTGATCAAGGTCCCCAAGAGCCCCACCCCGAGATTGCTGTATGCGTACTCCGGGTTGGGGGTGAGCTCGACGGTTTCGAGCGCGCCGAAAAGAAGGTCCTCGGTGTAATCGGCGTAGGGATTCTGCGGATCGGCGGGGGTGAAGTTCGAAGGAAGTCGAGGCAGACCCGACCGGTGCGTCGAAAGCTCGGCGAGGGTGATCTGTCCGACGCCGTCGGCGAGGGAAGCGTCCGGAAGAAGCTCCCCGACCGAAGTCTCGAGCGTCAGCTCGCTCCGCAGCGTTTCGTCGGCAAGGAGAAGGCCGGTGAACGTTTTGGTGACCGAGCCGATTTCGAAGAGTGTCGTTTCGTCGGGGGCGGATCCGTCGAGCATGCCGTAGCTCCGAAAGCTCCTCTCGCCGTCGGAGAGCACCCCGACGACCATCGCAGCCGTCCATTCGCCGGCGATCAGCTCGGCCGCCAATGTGTCGACGGGCGAAGTCTCGGGCGCTGCGCGCGGCGGGGGTTCCTCCGCCCGGGCCGGCTCGGACCACGCCGCCTCCGAGCCTCCGCAGCCCGCCAGCCAGCATCCGCACACTCCCATCACGACCACGAGCCCCAGCGCTTTCATATCGCCGTGGTAGTCATCCCCGTGGACCTTGTCATCGCATTTTGAACGTTTCTTTTGAACGAGCTCCCGATGATTGACAGGCGGCACGTCCGGGCTACTATCCCGCCGCTCTTTGGCGATGTAGCTCAGGTGGCCAGAGCGGGCGTTTCATACGCGCTAGGTCGGTGGTTCGAGTCCACCCATCGCCACCGCGGATCGAGAGGAAGACGATGGTTTCCCTGTCCTCCTCGGCATGACCGGGAATCAAGGGCCCCTGGAATCAGCGGCCCCTGGAATCAAGGCCGCTGGAAATCAGGGTCCCCGGGAATCAAGGGTCCGGGAACCAAGGCCCCGGGAACCAAGGCCCCGGGAACCAAGGCCCCGGGGAATCGCGTGCTCGGGAATCGCGCCTGCGCACAAGAGATCAGCGCAGCGCCTCGACGCGGTCGAAGATGGAGCGATCTTCAATGTCCGTCGCCAGCGCCGCGAGCTTGTCATCGGCGGGTCCCGCCCATCGCATCGCGTCGAGGCTCTCTGGAATCGGTGCGTCGAGACGGAGCGTGGCCAACCTTCGGTAGAGGAGGGCCTCTGGCCACTCGGCGCGAAGGTTTTCGGACAATTTCGCTTTGCCGCGGATCGGCACCGACCAATCCGACGGATCTTCCGGGATCGTCTCGAGGGTGCCGTACGCGGTCAGAATCTGGGCTGCGGACTTTGCGCCCCAGCGCGGAATGCCGGGAATCCCGTCCTGTGGGTCTCCAACGAGCGCGAGATAGTCGGGGATCGAGGCGGGCGGCACGCCAAACTTCTCTGTCAGATGCGCCTCATCCATGAACCGGTCGCGGCGCCGATCCCAGAGAATGATCTCCTTGCCGCGCGCCACCTGAGAGAGGTCTTTGTCCGGAGTGCAGATGACTGACTGCTCGACTTCCGGCGCTTCGATGAACTTCACTGCGGCGGCGGCGATCGCGTCATCGGCCTCGAACTCGATCATCCGCCACACCACCATCCCAAGCGCCTCGGCGGCCCGCTCGACCATGGGAAACTGGGCTTTGAGCTCGGGGTCGATGCCTTCGCCAGTCTTGTAGCCGTCGAAGAGCTCGTTTCGAAAGGACTCGATCACCGTGTCGAACGCGACCCCCACGTGGGTCACATCGTCGCGGCGCAGCATCGAGATCATCGAGCGAAGGAAGCCTTTGGTGGCGCCCCATTCCCCCGAGGGCTTTCCGGGGGAATAGAACGCGCGGAAGAGCTCGTAAGTGCCGTCGACGAGGTGGACTTTCACGGGCGACAGTCTGCGGATGTGGCGATTCGATGGCAACGGCGGGGATTTCTTCGAGCCGCGCTGGCCCGCGCCTCGCGCGGCGCTACGCTAGCGCTTGAGGATGGGCGAGACGAAACACAAGGTCGACGGCTCCACGTTTCGCACGTTGGCTCATCGCTTTCGCGGGGTGGCCCTCCTCACCGGGAGCTTCCTCGCCGGAGGTGTTCTCACCGCGTGGTGGATGAACAGCTGGATTCGTCGGGGCGCCGCCCCCTATCTCTACGAAGTCCTCGAAGAGGTGCCGGCGCGTCGGGTCGCGATCGTCCCCGGTGCTCGCGTCTACGAGGACGGGAGTCCTTCCACCGTCCTGGAAGACCGGCTTCAGGGAGCGCTCGCGCTCTATCGCCAGGGCACGGTGTCGCGGATTCTTGTGTCCGGTGACCATCGGGATGACGGCTACGACGAAGTCAACGCGATGCATCGCTGGCTGCGAGCGCGGGGCGTCCCCGAGGAGGCGGTGTTCATGGACCACGCGGGACTTCGCACTCTCGATACGATGGTGCGGGCGCACCGGGTCTTCCTCGTCGAAGACGCGGTGATCTGTACCAACGAGTTTCACCTCGACCGTTCGGTGTTCCTTGCGCGCCAGGCGGGAATCGACGCGGTGGGCTATGTGGTCGACCGCCAGGTCTACGCCACGCACCGAAAGAACGCCCTTCGCGAATTCGTGGCCCGCTCCGGGGCCTTCGCCGACACATACTTTCTCGATCGCCAGCCCCGCTACCTCGGGGACCCGATCCCTATCGATGCCGACGCCCGGCAAACCCACGACCACCGAACGCAGCGCCGATAGCCGCCCCCGGGATCGCTGTTGACAGCAGGGGGGGGAAGTGGATCCTGGCCCGCGATGGACAACACGATCTTCGTGAATTTCGTCACGTTGCAGGCACCGGAGGGCGAGGGACTCAATCCCTGGGAGCTCATCCTCGACGCCTCCTTCGTGGTTCAGCTGGTGATGCTGGCGCTCGTCCTGATGTCGGTCCTTTGCTGGTTCATTATCGGGGCCAAGCTGGTCCGTCTTGCCCAGGCGGCGAGCCAGTCGAACCGCTTCCTCGACATGTTTTGGGGCAAGGAAGCGAATGAACCTTGGTCCGCGGAGCGCCTCGAAGCGGTCTATGCCCAGATCGGTTCCTACAAGGGGTCGCCGGTCGCCGCGGTGTTTCGCGCGGGTTATGTCGAACTTGCGCGCATCGCGAGCGGGGACGCGCCGGCGGGCGGCAATACCGACAATGTCGATCGGGCCCTTCGGCGCTCGAAGAACAACGAGATGCTCGCTCTCGAGACGTTTATTCCGTTTCTTGCGACCACGGGCTCGACCGCGCCGTTCATTGGCCTCTTCGGTACCGTCTGGGGCATCATGAACTCGTTTATCGCAATCGGAAATCAGTCGAATGCCAGCCTCGATGTCGTCGCGCCGGGCATCGCCGAGGCACTGATCGCAACGGCGATCGGGCTTGCCGCGGCCATTCCCGCGGTGTGGGCGTACAACTATCTGATTCGGAAGATTCGCGTCCTCGAAGGCGAGGTGGACGCGTTTTCGAGCGACTACCTGAATATCGTTCGCCGCCACTTCCTTACGAGCTGACCGATGGCGTTCTCCTCCGGAGGCGACGGCCGCGGCGGGCCGATGAGCGAGATCAACGTCACCCCGATGGTCGACGTGATGCTCGTATTGCTGATCATCTTCATGGTTTCAGCGCCGCTGCTCACCACCGGGGTCAGTGTGGACCTTCCGAACGCCGAGGCGCCGGGGATGGATGTCGACGAAGACCTGCCGCTCATCGTGGTGGAGCATGTGCCGGCGGAGGAACGGGAACAGGGCGGACCGGTGAGCCGGCTGTACTTCTTCGAGGACCCGATCACCCTTCCGCAGCTCGAAGCCCGTCTCCGGACCGATGAGCGGCTCGTAAACGCCGAAAGCGGCGAGAAGGAAGTCTTCGTCCAGGCGGACGAACGGGTGCCCTACGGTGAGGTGGTGCGAGTTTTGGCGATTGTGCGCCAAGTTGGCATCCAGAAGATGGGTCTAGTGACCGATCCCCTCGCTCAAGAGTAGACTGGAATCCGCCGATGTATCGAAAAAGCGCCGCTCCCCCGACGATCGCCGAGCAGGATGCCCGGCCGCCGTCCATGCTCGTTCGGCGCCCTCCGAATCCCGTGGCGCTCGCTGGTGGCGCGGTGACGGTGGTCCTTGTCTGCGTACTGACCTTTCTCATGGCGGCGGTGGCGATCGCGCTCGCTCCGACGGCGGAGGACCTCGAAGCCAAGGCGGCACCTCCCGAGGACCCGCCAGAGATGCAGTTTATCGAAACTCGGTTCGCCAAAGTGGGTCGCCAGCTCGACCCCCGCCAGCTTCCGAATCGGAACGTGCGCGCTCGTTCGTCGGCGCCTGCGCCGCTTGCGGAGACGCCGAGCAAGAACATGAACCGAGTGAACCGAGAGCGGGTGAATCGTCCCGCGGACTCGGTCGAGGATCTGCTGCAGAAGATCGGCACGAGCGCCGATGAAGCCGCGCGGGTCGCGGAACGCGCGCAGGATGAGGGAGACGAGCGCGGAGCCGCGGGGGGCGAAGATGTCGCGGTGGACGAGGCGGCGCTGTATCGGCAGTCGCTTCGGGTGTTCTTTCGCCGTGGCTTTAGTTTTCGCGGCGAAGCCACCGACCTTCGTTGCGTGACGAGCATTCAGATCTCTCAAGCGGGCGTCGTAGAGAGTTACACGATGCGGTCGAGTGGAAACGCTGATTTCGATCAGGCCGTTCGGCTTCGCCTGGACCAAGCGCGCGGGTCGAGTTTGCCCCCGCCACCCAACGCCGAGGTGCGAGCGCAGTTCTTTGGTCGCGCATTTCCCTTCGCGTTTACGCCACCGAGATGAGAATTGCTCCCGGCCGACCGACCGCTTATCGTGCGGGGGTGCGACGAGCATCAGGGAAGGCCCGCCATGGCTGCTAAACGCCCACTGACACTCTCTTTTCTGCTTAGTTCGCTGATCCTGATCGGGATGACGGTGCTGCCCGCGACGGGGCAGCCGCCGACCGAATCGGAAGAGCCTGCGCTTCCGACCGAGACGATCGTGGTCGACGCGCAGCTCGAGACGACTTCGCGGATCGCGATCCCGGATCTCATCGGCGCGGCTCCCCATGCGGCAGCGGGGGGTGAAGTCCTTCGAAACGACTTCACGCTGATGCCGGGGTATCGGGTGGTCGGTCCGAACGGCATTCAGCACGACACCGACGCCGAAGGGCTGAATCTCCGGGCGTCGAACTGGCGCTCGCTGAACCTCGTGGGCGTCATCAAGGGCGAAGTGACGCCCGCGAGCGGGGGAGTTCGCGTGCAGATGCGGTTCTGGCGCGCGAACGCGCTCTCGAACCCGGCCGTCGAGCACACCTACACCGGCAGTCCCGAGCGGCTCCGGCGCTACATGCACCACTTCGGCAACAAGGTGCTCCTCGAGCTGACCGGAAAGCTCGGTCCCTTTGGCACCAAGCTCGCTTTTGCGCGGCGCATCCAGCCGGGACGAAAAGACGTCATGTGTGCCCACATGGACGGCCACAACGTGCTTCGCGTCTCCAACGGTCGAGGGATCGCGATGCTGCCGAGCTTCAGCTCCGACGGGCACATCTGGTTCACTCGCCTCACTCGGGTTGGCATGTTCATCACCCGGAGCGCGACCCGCGGACGCCGCATCATTGAAGGCAACGGCCTGAACATGGCCCCGTCGATCTGTGGGAACCGAATCTTCTTTGTGTCGTCCCGTGATGGAAACAGCGAGATCTATAGCTCCGACATGAACGGCCGAGATCTCCGGCGCCTCACCAACAACCCCGCCATCGACGTGAGCCCGTCCTGCGGTCCGAATGGGAAGGTCGCGTTCGTATCGTCCCGGCACGGTTCGCCCCAGATCTTCTGGATGAACGCAGACGGCACGCAACAGGACCGGGTCACCTACCGCGGCGCCCACAACCAGACCCCGAGCTTCTGTCAGGACCCCAACCGGCCGCTCATCGCGTTTACCGGCCGCGACGGCAACCTCGACATCTTCACCGTCAATCCGACGAACCGAGAGATCATTCGCGTGACCCAGGGCACCGGGAACAACAAAGACCCCGCGTTCTCCCCCGACTGCCGCATGATCGCCTTCGCCTCCGACCGCCGCCGCGCCCCCGGCGTATACCTCTCAAGCCCCCTCGGCTTCGAGCAAAATCGAGTCGTCGAAGGACAAGCCGAGACCCTCAGCTGGGGTACCCACCGCCTCCCCGTCGACTAACGGAAACAAACGGGGACGAGGTAATTT
>JBCCZL010000018.1:0-35781 GCA_039187775.1 Myxococcota bacterium | reverse complement strand
CCAAGGAACGGTTCATGCAGAACCTCCGCGGGATCGGGGCGTATATCAACTCCACCTGGCTTGGCTCGTTCCTGGGCTTCTTCATCGGAACGCTGCCGGCCGCCGGGGCCACGCCCGCGTCGCTGATGTCCTATGGCCTGTCAAAGACGTTCTCCAAGGACCCGGACAGCTATGGCAAGGGCAATGTGGCCGGCGTCGCGGCGCCCGAGGCGGCGAACAACGCCGCCTCCACCGGGTCGATGCTGCCGATGATCACCCTGGGCATTCCGGGCTCGCCGACCACGGCGATCCTATTGGGCGGGATGATCATCTGGGGGCTGCGCCCGGGCCCGCTGCTGTTCACCGAAAGCCCGGATTTCGTCTGGGGCCTGATCGGGTCGATGTATGTGGCGAACTTCGTGACCGTTGCGCTGAACTTGGCGCTGATCCCGATCTTTGTGCGCGTCCTGGCGATGCCCTTCACGATCCTGACGCCGATCATCTTCATCCTGTGCTTCGTGGGCGTCTTCGCGACCACGGACCGGATGTTTGACGTCTGGCTGATGCTGGTGCTGGGCTTGGGCGGCTATCTGTTGCGGAAGCTCAACTATCCAGTGGCGCCCGCAGTGCTTGCGATCGTGCTCGGCCCCTTAGCAGAGCGTTCGATGCGGCAATCGCTGATTTCGAGCCGGGGGGACCTCACCTCGTTCATCAGCCCCACAGAACATCCGATTGCCTTGGCCTGTATCATTATCGCGATCGCCTTGATTGCCTATCCAGTCTATCTCAACATACGTCGGCGCAAGCAGGCCCGTGTCGCAGGCGGAGCGTAGCCCCTCACCGAAGACGCAAGATGGGCCCTGGTCGCCAGGGCTTTCATCAACGGTGCCAAGCCGATTGATGCCGCAGGTGACGCTCTATGACCCGCGGTATTCCTATGTAACGTGGCAGGACGCCAAAGACTTGTCAGAGGCTGTTGGCCTGCCGCCGAAGGATCTTGCGGTCACCCGGCCGGAGCGTTTGGCCCTGCATTCTGTGCTGATCCGCGTCACCAGCCAGCTATATGTGGCGGACGGGCCGGCAACGCCGGCGTGGGAGGTCAGCGCATCTCGTTTACGCCAGGGGGAACCTCGCCGACGGGTTCGCTGGTCCGCCTCGAGTGCCTGCAGCCGGTTCAGATGACCGAAGGCATGGTGAGCGTGGGCACGCCCTGCGCGGACGACACGATGTGCAACTCGGCGACGGTGCCGAACCTTCGCTGCGATGTGACCACCACTCGGACCTGTCAGATCGCGTGCAACACCGATGCGGAGTGTCCCGGCGGCTTCCGCTGCTCGCCGACTGCGCTTGGCGGGTTCAGCGGCACCTGCATCAACCCAACCTGCACCGGCTGACCTCGAGGCCCTCGCGCTTGCGCGGGGGCCCACTTAGTTGGGTCCAGTAGAGGCGCCCTGGCTTACCGGTCAGGGCGCTTTTGCGTGGGGTGGGTCCGCCGTCGGCGGCCGGCTGGCGGACGGTGGCGGCCGCCAGGGCATCGGGCTCGCCTGGGCCGCTAACTACTTGAAATCCGTCCGGCGTCGAATGGGCACGGGACCTGCGTAGAACTCGGCCATGCTCGCGTCGGTTCACGCAGGTTCGCTTCTTGGAGTTCGGGCGAGCCCCGTCGACGTCGAAGTCGACGCCGTCAAAGGAGTCCCCGGCATCGACATCATCGGTCTGCCTCAGGCCGCGGTTCGCGAGAGTCGCGTCCGGGTTCGGGCCGCCCTCGACCGGAACGACTACGCGCTTCCCGAGCAGCGCTACCTCATCAATCTGGCGCCTGGCGACCTACCGAAGAAGGGGAGCTCCTTCGACTTGGCGATCGCGATCGCTCTGCTCTCGGCGGTTGGCAAGTGTGCTCCAAACACCCTCCACGAGACATTGGTGCTGGGCGAGCTCTCACTCAGCGGCGAAGTGCGACCGGTCCGCGGCGTGCTGCCTCAGCTCCTCGCGGCCCGCGATCGAGGTCTAGCGGCAGCGATCGTTCCACGAGGAAACGAACCGGAGGCCGCCCTCGCGCGGGGAATCGACGTGCGCGTCGCGGGAACGCTCACCGAAGTGGTCGAGCACTTCGATGGGAGTCGGGCATGTCGGCACCCCGAAGCGCTCGAACCGCGGCCCCGAGGATCAGCGCTCGATCTCACCGACGTTCGCGGCCAAGACTCCGCGCGTCGGGCCCTTCAGATCGCAGCCGCCGGAGGCCATCACCTCCTCCTCGTCGGTCCGCCGGGGACGGGCAAGACGATGCTCGCCCGCCGTCTCCCCGGCCTCTTGCCTCGCCCTTCGTCGACCGAAGCCCTCGAGATCGCGACGATCGCAAGCGCGGCTCAGCTTCGGATTCCCGCAGGCCGGCCTTTCCGGGCCCCGCACCATAGCGCGAGTGTGGCGTCGATCGTGGGCGGAGGAGATCCGATCCGCCCCGGCGAAGTCACGCTTGCCCATCGGGGTGTGCTCTTCTTGGATGAGCTTCCTGAGTTTCGTCGCGACGCGATCGAGAGCCTGCGCACGGTGATGGAACTCGGCGAGGTGGTGATCACCCGAGTGCAGCAGCGGATCGAAATGCCCGCCGCGCCGCTCATCGTCGCGGCGATGAATCCCTGTCCGTGCGGCTACGCGGGAGAGCGCGACCGCATTTGCCGGTGCCCGCCAAGTACGGTCCGTCGCTACTACAGTCGGGTCTCGGGACCTCTTCTCGATCGCTTCGACCTGCAGGTCGTGGTGCCCCGGGTTCCGGTAAGGGATCTCCGGCGCGTACCTCGAGGCACATCGACCACCGAGGTTCGCGAAGCTGTAGACCGCGCCATCGCGCACCGCCAACGCCGCGGATGTCTAGACCCCGCCGACACATGCTGCGACGAAGCGCTCGATGCGCTCGAGGAGGGCATCGAAGCGCTGCGACTCACCGCCCGCGTGTATCGGAAAACGCTCCGGGTGGCGCGCACGATCGCCGACCTCGCGGGGGCGGAGCACGTGTCTGTCGAACACGTCGGCGAAGCGCTGCAGTACCGACAGCTCGACAGCTTTCAGGCGTTCGCCTGAATGCTCGAACAGGAATCGGAAGAACGAAATGAGGCTTCAGAATGAACAAGGATAAGATCAAAGCACTCGCCACCTCCCTCGGGGAGATCACCAAACAGCACGGCAAAGGGGCCATCATGTGCCTCGGGGATCGACCGCTCGAACCGGTGGCGGGGTTTTCTACGGGCTCGCCAACCCTCGACCAGGCCCTCGGAGGCAACGGGTATCCTCGAGGCCGAGTGGTTGAGATCTATGGCCCGGAGGCGAGCGGCAAAACAACGCTCACGCTTCATGCCATCGCTGAATGTCAACGCGAGGGAGGCCTCACCGCGTTCATCGATGCGGAGCACGCGCTCGACGTCGAGTACGCACAGGCACTCGGCGTCGACCCCAAGTCGGTCTACATCAGCCAACCCGATAACGGCGAGCAGGCCCTCGACATCACGGAGAGCCTCGTCCGATCCGGTGCAGTGGACCTCGTAGTGGTGGACTCGGTCGCCGCCCTCGTGCCCCAGGCGGAGATCGACGGTGACATGGGAGAGCTCCAAGTAGGGCTTCAGGCACGGCTCATGAGCAAGGCCATGCGGAAACTCGCGGGCATCGCCAATCGCACCAACACCACGATCATTTTCATCAACCAGATCCGCCATAAGATCGGCGTGAGCTACGGCTCGCCCGAAACCACCACCGGCGGCAACGCGTTGAAATACTACTGCTCGGTGCGGCTCGACGTTCGACGCATCGGCCCGGTAAAGAACGGAGAGGAGCTGGTCGGCAATCGCACCCGGGTGAAGGTGGTGAAGAACAAGCTTGCCCCTCCCTTCAAACGCGCCGAGTTCGATATTCGATACGGCGAGGGGATCGATCTTCTGGGGGACCTCATCGACCAAGCAGTGGCCGCCGGGACCCTTGAAAAGAGTGGGGCCCACTACAGCTTCGAGGGACAGCGCATCGCCCAGGGCCGCGAACGAACGCGGAGCGTGCTCAAGGCCGACGCAAAGCTTCAAGCCAAGATCAAGGCCGCCGCTGCCGGCGCTGGGGTGAAGGGAAAGCCAAAGGACAAAGCGGCTTAGGGCCAAACTGAATGCGCTCCTGGCACTCGCCAGGAGCGGTTCAGAGCACGGCGCTCAAAACACAGCGCTCCCTAAAACACAGCGCTCCCTAAAACACAGCGCTCCCTAAAACACAGCGCTCCCTAAAACACAGCGCTCCCTAAAACACAGCGCTCCCTAAAACACAGTGAGGTCGGCGAACTCGAAGTTGTGGCTGAAGAGTTCTTCGATGCCGTTCGCGTCCGCGGTGTACTGCTCGATCCATGAGTGGTCGTCCGGCGATGTCGTGTACACACCGTCCACATTGTCGTCGGCGTAGAACTCCACGGTATAGGTCTGTCCTTGGTTGACGATATTCGGGATCTCGATGCTGAAGTCTTGCTCGATCACGGCGGGCAAGCGGAAATACCCCACGACCGCGCCCGACGAATCGTCGATCAGAGCGAGCTCAAGCAGCTCATTCACGTGCGCACTGAAGTCCACCAGCGAGTAGAGGAACGTCCCCATCGGGTCGACCGACGGTGGATCCGTGAGATCGATGTCGACGTTGTCGTTCGTGAATTCCACGAGGCCGCTCGGGCAAATCTCGGTGCGCCTCGCCGGGTCGGTGCCGGGAGTGAACACCCCGTCGTCATCGACATCTGCCCAGATCACTGCCCGCAACACGTCCGAGTTGCCCGGCGGAACCGCGTTGAACATGCGCACCGAGAACGCGTCCTGTTCGGCCGGCGACAGACCCGCGATCACCGCCCGGGAGAGGAGAACCGGTCGCGACGGATCGGTAAAGTCGAGCAGCTGGACCTCGATCCGTCGGTTCGCGAACTCGCCAAATCCACTGAAGATTCCGTTGAAAGTGCGGCGCTGGGTCAGATCGGCATCCAAACAGCGATCCTCGACCTGAAATCGGTCGAGGTCGGTGATCGCGAAGCACCCCGAAGTGAGGCAGAGAGAAAGAAGAAAGACGAAGGGGAGAAGAAAGCGTCGGTCCATCTCAAAACCCCATTTCGAGGGAGGCGGCACACCCGCCGGGCCCACAGAAGGCGCTCGCGGTGGGGGCCTCGCCTTCATCTCCCCCGCCGAGGGTGAGCAGTCCCCAGGTGAGCCCCGCCGCAGCGACGATCCCGCCAGCCAGAAGAAGATAGTCAGTAAGGATGACGAGCGTGCGCGCACTGTCGCGCTCTCCCTCGAGATCGAACCCCTGCGGACAGCGATCGTTGGGGCAATCGTCTTCGAGACTCGATGTGGCTCCGAGGGCCAAGATTCCGGTGATCGCTCCGGCGATCAGCGCAGCCCCGCCGATCCCGGTCACGATCCATGGCGCAATGTTGAACTGATCCTGTTCGGCCGCAGCGAGCGCCTCCCTTCGCTGTCGCTCACGCTCCCGTGCTTCGGCCTCCGCACGTTCCTGAGCATTTCTCTCCTCTTCGGCCACTCGAGTATCCAACGCCTGAAGACGCGCCTCGAGGTTCACGCGGTCCGGAGGGTCGTCCATCGCCTCGAGGTAAGAGGCCAGGGAATCGCGCGCCTGGCGCGTATTGCCGGCATCCCGATGAGCCACGTAGATGTTGTAAAGAAGCTCGGGTCGGTTGGAGAGGCGATACGCCTCCTCGAACTCCACCGCCGCGTTCTCGAAGTTTCCGACATCGTAGAGGCTCCGACCCGCCACGAAGTGCTGGCGCGCCGCGGCGTCGTCGAGGTGGCTCTCCGCCATGTTCATCGAGGGGTCTTGCTCCTCCTCTTCGGGCGCCGGGGAAGCCTCGGGCGCAGGGTCAGGGGGAGCCTCTTGAGCGAGGGCTGAGGCCGGGGTTCCGAGAGTTGCAATCAGGACCAGGTATCTGGTTTGTGCCATAGGAATCCGAAGGTTAGCGCGGTCGGAGAGGTTTAGGCTACTTCGAGCGGTCTCCATCACTCGGAGTACGAGCCACCCCTGGCCGACGGATCGAATTTTTTTGCAGTCGGCCGCTCGCTCTCCCTCCACCGGAGGGCCGAAGCTCCGATTTGACACCGATCCGTCACCAAATCAGCCACGGCACACGGTCGGCGAAGGTAGCCGCCGCAGCTTTGGGCAAGCCTTTCGCGCCAATCGGTCTGGCTCTCCGCCCCACGCCCAACCAGGATCGCTCCGAGGAGGTTTCGACATGACCAAGCAACGCACGCTCGGGCACCGCGGCCCGGAAATCCACCCGGTGGGCCTCGGCTGCATGGGGATGAGCGAGTTCTACGGGGCCGCCAACGACGAAGAGTCGATCCGGGTCATTCATCGCGCCCTCGACCTCGGAGTGACATTCCTCGACACCGCCGACATGTACGGCGCCGGCCGGAACGAATCACTCGTCGGCCGCGCGCTCAAAGACCGACGGGATGACGCAGTGGTCGCCACGAAGTTCGCGATCGTCCGCGGAGAAGATGGCGGGTTCGAGGGAATCTCCGGCCGACCGGAGTACGTGAAAGAAGCCTGCGACCGGAGCCTCCAGCGCCTGGGGATCGACACCATTGATCTGTATTATCAACACCGAGTCGACCCGTCGGTTCCGATCGAAGACACCGTTGGCGCGATGGCGGATCTTGTGAAGACGGGCAAGGTCCGGCACCTCGGCCTGTCCGAGGCGTCGGCTGACACGCTTCGTCGCGCGGCGGTGGTGCACCCGATCAGCGCGCTTCAGAGCGAACTCTCGCTTTGGTCCCGTGATCTCGAACAGACCACGCTGCCCGCCTGCGTCGATTTGGGAGTCACCTTCGTGGCATACAGTCCGCTCGGCCGAGGGTTTCTCACCGGCAAGATTCAGAAGCTATCGGACCTCGCGGAAGACGACTGGCGCCGCCAGAATCCGCGGTTTCAGCCCGACACGTTCGCGGCAAACCTGGAAGTGGTGCGGAAGGTCGAGAGCTTCGCGAAAAACCGGGGCTGCACCGCCGCCCAGCTGGCCCTCGCGTGGGTCCTGTCTCGCGGGGAGCACGTCGTCACGATACCCGGCACTCGAAGCATCACGCGCCTCGAGGAGAACCACGCGGCGGCGGACCTCGTGCTCGAAGCAAGCGAACTCGCCGAACTCGAAGCTCTGGCTCCCAAGGACGCGTTCCAGGGAACCCGCTATGCCGAACCCATGATGGCGCTCCTCAACGGCTGAGCTCCGCCGGGTGTCCGCTTCGCATAGGCGTGCTGCCGGCCCCCGCCGAGACTACATCGGACCGGGACAGCGCCACTCGAGGCCCACTCGCCGAATGCGCGGCGCCCCGTCGAAGGCGTCGGTCCGGAGGACGAGGCGCACCTCTACGGCCCCGCCTTCGGGAAGATCCACCTCGTAGGGCGGGCTATCGCCGGGGGCGGTGCCAAGCAGGGTAAAGGTCACCGCTTCGAGGTCGGCGACGGTCGATGCGTGGCGAAGCGAGACTTCGACCGTCCCGTTCGCGCCGGGATCGAGATCGAGGTGAAGCCGTTCCCACGCGGTCGCCTCTGCATCCGCGCATCCGGTGAAGATGTGTTGGGCGCTCCCTTCGCCCGCAAAGTTGCCCGCGAGCTCCGCTCCGGACAGATCGCCCTGCGTGTGGGGAGCGGCGCCGACAGGCACCTGAGCGATCGAGCCGTCGGTCGGGTCGAAACGCGTCGCGAGACCGTTGCCGTCTTCGCTTCCCGCCCCGCTGGCCGTCCAGATCCCTCCACGAAAGTCCGCGGCCACTCCGATGGAGTCGATCGGCGCGCCCTGGTCGCTGGTGAGGTTGATGACCCGGCGCACGCGAAACGACGCTCGGTCGATCTCCGAGAGCATACCGCCGGTATGCGACATCCAAATCGCGTCGCCGGCGACGGTCGCTCCGCGAGTGCTCGCCTCGGTTGCCACGACCGACCACAGGTCCTGCTCCGGTTGATAACGGACCGCTCCATCGCAGTGGAACCCACTGATGTAGACGTCGCCCTCCGGGTCGATGGCCAGGCTGTAGAACAGAAAGCAACGAAGCGGGGCTTCCAGAAGCTCGGCCGTCCGGGGCCGCACTCGACGGTCCACTCGAACGAGAAACCCATCCCGCGAGGTCAGCCAAAGGGTCCCCCAGGGATCGAACGCCGCCGCGTACGGCTCGAAATCTGGCGTATCAAAGCGGTCGAGCACCGCCCCGGTCGGGCCATCGAGCACCACCACCGCCATTTCGTCGTGGAGCCCGACCCAGACGTTTCCTCCGCCGACCTGGTCGAGGCCTCGATCGCCGTCGATGGCCAACGCCCGCGCCACGCCGCCGATCTCCCCAACCGGCACGGTGAAGAGCACGCATTCGTCGTCCCCGACGGGAAGCGGCACCGTGGAGTTCGAGGTTTGAATCATCCCGTCACCGCTTCGATCGACGCAGCGTTCACGTTCTCCGGCCACTTTGGTAACCGTCGACACTCCGTCGAACTCGCGGTTCGCCACCCAGGCATCGCCGAAGTAATCGACGGCCACTCGGCTCGGCTCCGTTCCACCGGTGAGGTACCGAGCGACCTCGAGCCCGGCAATCGCGTCGATCTTGGAGAGGGTGCCTTCTCCGCTGTTCGCTACCCAGACGGTCTCGCTCGCCAATCGTTCTTCTCGGCGCAACGTGAGAAACCCGAGGTCGGTCACCGCGGTGTTGCCTTCCGCTGCGAAGGGCGCTTCCGCTTCGCCCCAAACGCCCCCTTGGCAGCCCCGCGTGCAGCCCCCACAGGGGCTTTGCACGCCGTCGTCAACGATCCCGTCGCAGTCCTGATCAACACCGTCGCAGATCTCTAGGCCCGGAACGACCGAACCGTCGCAGAGGTTCCAGTGACGATTGATGCACCGAGCGCTCCCACCGCGACAGACCCCGACGCCTTCGGTGCCATCCGGCCCGGGATAACACTCCCGGACCGCGCCGCTGAGGCAGGGGCACCCGGTCGCCAGGGGATCGTCGACACAGTCGGGGGCCGATACCGTGTCGCAGTTTTGGATTCGAAGAGGATTGGTATCGTCGCAGTCGGGGCCCGGTTCGCAGCCGACCCCGAAGCCATCGATGTCGAGGTCGATGCAGCCTGCGGGATCGCCTTCGCAGCCCAGGCAGCCAATCAACCCAAGAAGAAACACTCGTGCCAAGGGCACCACTGGCTTAAGCGTAGCAGTCGAAAGCGGAGAGGGTATATTCGGGAAGCTTGAAGTACTTGATCACGGGCGGAACGGGGTTTATCGGCTCGAGCTCCGCGCGACGCATCCTTGCCGACGGCGACGAGGTCCATCTCTTTGTCCGCGACGCCGATGCCGTCGCCGATGATCTATCGAAGGCATGCGAAGTCTTCGTCGGCACGATCGGAGATCCCAATGCGATCGCGGCCGCGGCCGCCGGCTGCGAGGTGGTCGTTCATGCCGCGGCCGCGCCGAACCATCGGTGCCACCCGCGTGCGCTCCAGTGGATCAACGTGGCCGGAACCGAAAATGTCGTCAATGCGGCTCGAAGCGCCGGCGTGGCTCGGGTCGTTTATCTCTCCTGTGCAGACGTGACTCTCACCAATGCCGATCGCGTGAACTGGAATGAAGCGCGCGAGCTCACCAAGAAGCCGTTCGATGCCCACGCGCGAAGCAAGCTCCTTGGCGAGGAAGTCGCGCTCACCGCCAACTCGGCGGCGATGGAAGTGACCGCCCTCCGGCCCACGTGGGTTTGGGGCCCCGGCGACACGAGTCGCCTGCCGCACCTGGCCAGAGAAGCGCTCGGCGGAGGAATTCAGCTCGTCGGCTCCGGGGGAAACCTGATCGCGAGCATCTACATCGACAACCTGATCGAGGCGATCCTGCTGGCTGCCGAAGCGCCGGAAGCCGCGGGTCAACGCTACTACGTGTCCGAAGGCGACTTCATCGAAGCCGGGGAGTTCTTCTCGATGCTGTCGACCGCGCTTGGCGCTGGACCGCCGCGGACCGGTCCTCCCTACCCGATCGCGTTTCCCCTGGCGTCGCTGGGGCGACGCGTGGGCGGACAGGCACTGAGCGCCACCGACATCATTCAGCGCGGCCGAAGCTCGCTATTCGACGTGCAAAACCTCGTCAAGGATCTCGACTGGGGACCGACGGTCGCGATGGCCGACGGCGCCACCAAGCTACAAGCATGGATCGCCGCTCAGGGCGGGGCCGAAGCAGTGGCCGCGCTCGAGCGAGCACCCGCAACCGCCGAGTCGGTCGATGCTCAGGTGGAAGCCGCGGGGGGCGACTAGAGAGGTGAACCCCCTCGGGAAAGACGCAGAGCGCAATGAACGCTGACGCCTCGCCACACCCTGGCATGCTGGTCCTCGACCTCGACGGGACGGCGCTTCGCAGCGATAGCTCGATCGACCCCGCGGACCGGGCTGCCGTCGACGCGCTCCGGGAGCTCGGAGTCGTGGTCACGATCGCTACCGGTCGGATCTTCTCCGGAACGCGAGACATCGCGGCGGGGTTCGGGATCACTGGTCTCGTCGCGTGCGCGAATGGATCCGAGCTCCTCGAGGCTCCGACCGGTCGAGTCCACGCGGGTTATTATCTCACCGCGTTGGACCGACGCTTCGTCCGAAACGTCTACGAGGCTCACGGCCTAAGCGGCGCGCTCCTCACGACCGCAGAAGTTCACCACGACGCGGCGGCGCTCGACCAACGCAGATTTCTCGAGTCGTGGAGTTCGCGGCTCGTGGGCTACTCGGACCGAATCGCATCGGCAGTCTGGGAAGGCGCTCCGGCGGCGAACGCAGTGGTGGGGCTCGGGGACGGTGCTCAGAGCCAGGGAGCCTACGAGGAGCTCCTTCGAAGCCGCCCCGACCTCGAGACGATTTTCGTTCGCGACTACGACGGGGAACGCTCGTTCATCAAGACACGACGCAGCGACGTCGACAAAGGCACCGCTCTCCGCACGCTCGCAGAGCGCCACGGAGTGCCCGTCGAGCGGACCGTTGCGGTGGGAGACTGGCACAACGACACGCCAATGCTGAAGGTAGCGGGTCGAGCCTTTGCGGCACGAGGCGCCCCGCCCGAGGTCAGCGCGGCCGCGCAACGCCTCGACACGGTTCGAGGAGCGGGCGGGATCGTCGCAGAGGTCGCACGTCGGGCGTGGGGCGTTCGCGCGTAGTTCGCCGAGAGAATACGCGCCACAATTAGGAAAGGTCCCACCACACGCTGGACACCACGACCGTTGCTTCCTTCCGGACCTGGCGGGGTTGATGGGCCAGCGTTGGCAGGACCACAACGGCGGGAGCCTATGACAAAACAGCCAAGGCGTCGAAAGCTTTTTGTAGAGCGAGCCGCCAACCAACGACCCGCGCCGGGGCGTGACGGGTGCCGAGGTTAAGAACGGGGAGGGCCTATGCAGACCCTCCCCTCAGCTTGCGGAGAGGGAGGGATTCGAACCCTCGGTACCCGTAAGGGCACACACGATTTCCAATCGTGCACCTTCAACCACTCGGTCACCCCTCCTTGGACTTCAGCTCAGAAAGAACAAACCGATGACGCTGGGCCATCGGAAAACTTGGCGGAGAGCGTGGGATTCGAACCCACGGTACCGGAACCGGTACACTTGATTTCGAATCAAGCGCCTTCGACCACTCGGCCAGCTCTCCGCGGCGGAAAGTAGCAGAAGGCGTTTGGGTGTCAACGAGACGAAACCCTTCCAAAATCATGGAGAAAGCGGACAAAAGCAGTCGTGACTCAACGCCGCGCAGCTTCGATCGCGAATGCAGTGAAGGCACTGTTCGAGCGCGAGGGGCTCCACTGTTTTCTCAGCGATCTGCTGCGCCAGCTGAGTGACACAGACGGCTTCGTTTCGCGGGGGGTTGCAGCCGCTGCGACGCTCGCAGTACTCGGCCACGGCCTTCTGGCTGTAGCCAGTGGGGTCGACGGCTCGCCAAACGGTGAGGGCTCCGAGATAACTCACCGCGACGACCGCAACCAAGGGCGCGAGCGCTGCCATCTTGGCGAGCGGACCGAGAGTCTCGGTTCCGTTGAACCGGTCGACCGCTCGAAGAGAGCCAAGGAGGTCTGCAAGAAGCACGACGGGGACGAACAGCACCCCCCGGATGTCGCCGCTGCAGGCAAGAGCCACGCAGAGCGCCTGGATACCCAAGAGTAGAAACCCAGGCCGGTAGGCTCTCGCGTAGATATGACCCGTGCCGAAGCCGATGATCAGACTGCAAAACACCGCCACCCGCTTCAGTCGAAGGTCTCGCCGCGCCTTCACCGATACACCGCTGGCGCGGTACGGACCCGCCCCGTGCGTCTCTTCGCTATCCCGATCGAGGCGTCGCTCCATCTCCTCTCGCGGGACCTCGGGTCCGTCATCGCCGTCGGGAAGAACTGCGTCGTAGCGGTCGAGAGAAGAGATGAGATCACGGGCGGCAGCGGTCCGCGAGCGAGGAACCTGAATCGAGAGCTCCACCAGCCCGCCGACCGCTCCGAGCATGCCTCGGTGCATCGAGCCCGGCACGATCACGGGGATTCCCTCCTGCTCGAGGAGGTCCTTTAAGATGTCCGCGCGCACGGGGTCATCGGTTCGCCACACCACGACAAACGGATCTTCCGTGGACTTCAACACCGGAAGAGCGTCGCACGGAGCCTTCAGCCGTCAAGGCGAACGCCTGGACCTCGAACCGCAGCCTTCAGCCGTCAAGGCGAACGCCTTGACCTCGAACCGCAGCCTTCAGCCGTCAAGGCGAACGCCTGGACCTCGAAACGCAGCCTTCAGCCGTCAAGGCGAACGCCCGGACCTCGAACCGCAGCCTTCAGCCGTCAAGGCGAACGCCTGGACCTCGAAACGCAGCCTTCAGCCGTCAAGGCGAACGCCTGGACCTCGAAACGCAGCCTTCAGCCGTCAAGGCGAACGCCTGGACCTACGGAGCCTTGCAAGGTGAGGTGACGAGCGAGAGCGACGTGCGGCCACTCCACTCCACCAAACTAGAGAAGATAGTCTTCGCACAAAGTCCGGAAGGGCGGAGAGGGCGGGATTCGAACCCGCGGTACAGCTTTTGACCGTACGGTCGCTTAGCAAGCGACTGCCTTCAGCCACTCGGCCACCTCTCCCATATCCCGGATGTCAGACCCGCGGATGGCGGGACAGCGGAGCCAGGAGGATTCGAACCTCCAACCTTCGGTTCCGTAGACCGATGCTCTATCCAGTTGAGCTATGGCTCCAGAGAGGCGGGAGGATAGCCCCAAGACGACGGTCGTCAACCGGCCTTCGTCCACGCGACGCGTCGGGGGTTGTGCTCAACCCCCGGGCCGGGTCCTATTGGCAGATGACCCGTGATTTTCAAGCCCTCCATCTCCTGATGCTGGGCCTCCTCGCCTGGCACTTCGGGCCCACGGTGGCAGCGGCCTGCTCCTGTGCGCCTCCGGACCCCGCCGCCGCCTTCGAGTCCGCCTCGTCGGTGTTCGAGGGCCGAGTCCTTCGCGTCGACCCCGATGGCCAGCTTCGCCGCGCCACCCTCGAGGTGGTACGCACCTGGAAGGGCGCCGACAGCGAGGAAGTCGACGTGCGCACCGCGGCCAACTCCGCTGCCTGCGGCTTCGACTTTACGGTCGGCGAGAGCTACCTCGTGTACGCGGATGAGCGAAACGGCGAAGAGCACGTGAGCCTCTGCTCACCAACCAAACCCATCGGCGAAGCCGGCGACGAACTCGCCGCGATGGGTGAAGGCATCGTCCCGGTCGACATCACCGAAGAAGATGAACCCGAGGACAACACCGAGACGCCCGTCGGACAGAATCCCGCAAACGGTGGCTGCGCGAGCTGCGCCACCACGAAGGGACACCCCAGCGACCTGTGCCTCGCGGTGTCCCTCGGTCTGTTCCTCTGGCGCCGACGCCGGTGAGCTCGGCCGACGTTCACGCGTCGTTCATGCGTCTTGCACTCGCGGAAGCGCAGCTTGCCGGCGCAAGAGGCGAAGTGCCGGTCGGTTCGGTGATGGTCCGCGACGGCAAAGTGATCGCCCGGGGGCATAATCTCCGGGAGGTAGCGCAGGACCCGACCGCACACGCGGAGCTCATCGCGCTTCGGGCCGCCGCCCATCGAATCCGAAGCTTCCGCCTCGAGGGCGTGACCTGCTACGTCACCCTCGAACCGTGCCCGATGTGCGCCGGCGCGCTGGTGAATGCGCGCGTGGCACGGGTGGTGTATGGCGCGTCGGATCCGAAGGCTGGGGCGCTCGACTCGCTCTACCAGCTCGGCGCGGATCCGCGCCTAAACCATCGCTTCGAGGTGATCTCCGGCGTCCTTGCCGAGGAGTGCGGCGCGCTCCTTAGCGACTTCTTTCGGAACCTTCGAAGCGGACAGAGCCGGTCCACCTAACCTAGATCGTCGGGCCGAAGACCCCATTTAGGTCTCCGACCCATGTGATTCTGGACGCTTGATTCGAGAGGTCTGGCCAAGCCTCAGGACTTGTAGATCGCGATGATCTCCTGGAGGAGCTTCAGGCCGTCGTCGTGGCTTCGCTGGAACGCGTTGCGACCGACGATCGATCCATTGCCTCCACCCTTGTGAATCGCGCGAACATCGTTGAGCACATCGTCGTAGCCCTTGGACGCGCCACCGCTGAAGATCACGATCCGACGCCCATTAAACGACGACTGCACCACGTGTCGGATCCGTTCCTCGAGCGTCGCCGTGGGGATGTTCTCGTAGGCCTTTCGCGCGGCGTCCTGATAGACCACGTCGGTCGGTGGTTTGACCTTCACGAAGTGCGCACCGAGCTGACACGCGATCTGCGCCGCGTACGCGATCACATCCACCGCGGTCTCGCCCTCCTTCGTCATGTCGCCGCCACGCGCATACGCCCACATCACCGTGGGGATCCCGACGGAGCGGGCGTCACGGATGAGGTCACGGATCTGCTCGTACATTTCGTTCCGCATTCCGCTCCCCGGATAGATCGTGAATCCGATCGCCGAACAGCCGAGCCGAAGCGCGTCGTCTACCGACGACGTGAGCGCGGAGCATGGCTGCCCCGGGTCGCCGAGGGTGTCCGAGTTGTTCACTTTGAGGATCAGCGGAATGCGCCCCGCGTACTCGTGGGCGCACGCCTCGATGAACCCAAGGGGCGCCGCGTACGCGTTGCACCCAGACTCTACCGCGAGCCGCGGATGATAATGAGGATCGTAGCCCGCCGGGTTTGGACCGAAGCTCCGCGCGGGGCCATGCTCAAAGCCCTGGTCCACCGGTAGAATCACGAGCTTGCCGGTTCCTCCGAGCTCTCCGTGCTCGAGGATCCGCCGCATGTTCGCCAGAACCCCCGGGGTTTCGCCGGCGTAGTTCGCCAATATCCGATCGACCGCTTCCGTCATGTCCAACGCTCCCTCTTTAGCCGAGGTACTAGCAGATTCAGGCCGCAGCACGGAAGCCCGAGGAGAAAACCCTTCGCGAGAGCCAGCAAAAGCACCCGCCGGCCAAACGCGCCGAAGTGATAGGAACCCACGCGCCATCACGCCCCCCGGCCGTAAGCCCCCTCCGCGTGACGTACAGCGAGCTTTCCACGGAGGACTCCGTCTTCCTCCATTCCGGCGTGAACCCCCTCCGTGGGTCCACCGCCCGTTCCGCGAGCTCCGCTCGCGCGTCGCGTCTTCCACGCGACGTCTACCTGAGGAACACTCCGAGACCCTTCGGCTTGCGTCGTAGTTTTTGGGTCAGAGCGCGGGACTCTGGTTGCAGCCTCGGTCGAGTCGCTGGCATAGCGCGCCCAGCTCGGCGGCGGAGGCTTCCAGCGCTTCAAGGCTCAGTCTCCCCTGGACGGTCGCCAGTTCCGCGTCGATCTCATCCGCGGCAGCCAGAGGTAGGTCGGCGTCATCCCGCGCTCGCGCCACCGCGCCCCTCGCCTGCTCGATCAGAGCATCGATGTGGAGGACGTCAACCGCGGCGGAGCTCGGAGCGGTCGAAGCGACGGCGTTTGCTGCCCGCGCCTGAGCCGCGCACACTGCGTCGCGGGCGAGGAGGTCGTTTCGTATGGGGCGATAGCGGGAGATGCCACCGGTAATGGGCTCGGTCCGCTCCGGAAACAGCGCGCGCGCCGAGACATGACGAACCGGAGAGCATGCGGTGTAGATACCCCCGTCGGGAGAGATCGAGGTGACGGCGATCGACTCCTCTCGCCCCTCGGCGAAGCTTCGGAGCACACCGGTTTCCCGATCGAGTAGACCGACGCCAATTCGGAACAGTAGCTCCTGACCGGCAAGCGTCGTGCCGCCCCCGACACTGACTGCCAAACCGTTTGCGGTGATGGTCGGAGTGAGCGCGTTGAATCGCGTATCGATCAGGGGGTCGTCTTCGAACGCGCGCGACAGATCGGCGGTCCAGTCAAGGCGTCCACTCGCCCCGAGATCGGTGAGCCGGAAGACGTCCGCGCGAGTCACCGCATAGAGCTCGCCGTTGTCCGGCGCGACGGCTATCGAGGCGGCGAGCGGAGCACCCACGTCGTAGCGCCACTGCTCGTTGAGGTCCGCGTCGTAAGCAATGACATTGCCGATATTGTCGGAAGCGTAGATCCGGCCTCCATCGGCGCTGATCGTCGGGGTAGAGCCCGTACCTCCGACAAAGCTCGTGTCGGCAACCACGGAGAATGTCCATCCGCCCGCACGATCGGTGACAAGCTCTAGCGCATAGAGGGCGCCAAGCTCCGATACTCCGTCTTCTGTGCCGTCCGCCTCGTCCTCTGCCGTCGCCGCGATGAAGATCCGCCCGCTGTTTGGGTCGATGCCAAAGTAGTTCGTGACCTGTGCACCACCTCCGAAGATGACGTCGACGATCACCTCGAAGAAGCTCAAGCCGTTCGCTGTTCCGAACACTTCATCCGTCAGCGCGTTGCTTGCTTCAACCACCGAGGGCGGCAGTTGACTGGGGGTCCTCACCGCGGGTTCGCCAGGAAGCCGGAACGGCGGCGCAGCGACCGCGCCAGTCGTGCGATCGAACGCGAGAACGTCGCCACCGAGCGTCACGCCGACCAGCGCATCGGCCTGGGGGTGGTAGTTGAACCCGAACGAATGGGTCGGCGACCGAACCCCGGGGACATTCGGAGGCGCCGAGAGCCCGGTCGGTACCCGCCATATCTCGGTTCCGTCGGCTCGCAGCGCCATCGCCTCCGTATAGGTCATGTGATACACGCGTTGTTCGCCAGGTTCGGAGGGGTCATCGAGGATGAGGATCGCTCCGCTCCCCGCGTTGCTCCCGTCGCCAGAGATTGACCAGTTCCGCTCCCCCGTCTCGGCATTCAGTGAGACGAGTGACACGTCCTCGCGAGGGAAGAACGGGCTGAAGTAGAGATTGCCTGCGTTGTCGAAGGTAGGTCCTTCGGGAACATAGAACTCGGTCTCGACGGTCCACGCGAGCTCAAGCATCGGCGCGGCGGCAATCCACACATGGTCCGAATTGGCCGTGTCTGCGTGCATGGTATGCCACGCGTCGGGACGCGGAAGCACGCCGCCGGCGATGTCCCCAGCACCGGTGACGCGGGCTCCCATCGGACGCCAGCCAGTCACTGCGGGGTCCGTCGCGGCGGTGTCACCCGGCTCGCAGCTCGTTTCTGCAGAGTCATCGCAGCCACCGATTGCGACGGCGCCCGCGAGCAAACCGAGGGAGAGGAGGGGCTGTCTACGATCGCGTTTGGTAACCACCTCGTTACAACGCCAGGTCAGCCAAGTTTCGTCAAATCAATATATTGTATTTTCATTATGCTTGCTGCTTATATTATGGAATGGCATCTCCGAATCTCCGGGGCCTTGACCTCAACCTACTCTTCCTCTTCGAGGCGCTGTATCGAGAGCGCAAGCTCACTCGTGCCGCACAGAGCGTTGGCCTTAGTCAACCCGCGGCCAGCCAGGCCCTGGGGCGTCTCCGTGTCGCGTTGGGGGATCCGCTGTTCGTTCGTCGGCGGGGTGGTATGGAGCCCACGCCCAATGCGCGCACGATCGCCGGAGCGGTCCGCGAGGCGCTGCAGACGCTCGAACTGGGACTGCTCGCCGCGCAGGCGTTCGACCCGAACAGGAGTGAGCGCGTGTTCCGGATCGGCTTTGGCGAAGTCGGCGAGGCGGCACTCCTCCCGCGACTCGCGGCTCGGGTGAGCCAGCAAGCACCTTGCGTCTCGCTTCGCTCGGTCGCCGGTCAGAGACTCGAAGTGGAAGCGTCGGCCGCGCGCGGCGAGCTGGACCGCGGTTTCTCGTACGTCCCAAGGCGGGGGGGGGGCGTTCACATCGAGCTCCTCGGCCCTGAGGTGATCGTCGTCATCGCACGTCGCGACCATCCACGGATCGACGGCGTCGTGAGCCTCGACGGCTTCTTCGAGGAGCGGCATGTCGTCCTCGACATGGAGGACGAACGCCGGCAGCAAATCGAACGGATGTTGCGAGCGAGCGGCCCGCCCCGACGGGTGCTCGCCATCGCAAGCCACTACACCACAGTGCCAAGCATCGTGGTCGCAAGCGATGGGCTGGCCATGGTTCCGCGGTCGATGGTGCGCTCCCCCCTTTACCAGCAACAGCTCCAGTGCTTGTCGCCGCCGATGCCGCTCGCGCCGCTCCCGCTTCACGTCGGCTGGCACGGCGGCTTCCACACGGATCCGGGCCACACGTGGCTTCGCGCGCGCCTCGCCGACCTCATTTGATGGGACTAGCCCGCATCGGTCACCAGTCGGCGTGTCTCGCGCCCGAAAGCACTGCCTTCCCACGGCCTTCTCCCTCCAGCCGTCCTCGCGGTACGTCGAGTACAGCTGCAGCGTCTTCCAGTCCGAGGTCCGCGGGAATCCAGCACTTTCGAACGCGATCCATCACCTCTGGTGACCGATGCGGGCTAGCAGCAGGTTGCTGCAAAAGGCGCGTGGGTGGATCCACCTTCGCGACGGTGCCGATCGCGCCCGCGAGCCGACGAGGAATAACCGAGTTATGTTGAGGAGGCAGGCCGCAGGCCGGTCGCGGGGCGAGCGGTGCCTGTGCTGGAGGCGCATGCGGAGTTTTGCAGCAACCTGCGGCTCGAGCACCGCCTTTTGGACATGGCCAGCGTACCTCCTCGCTCCGAGGCTGTGGGGGCACTCGCCACGACACAAAACGCTTGGTTTCCCCTACGAAACTTACCTGTTCGGTGCTCTAGAGCGCGCTTCGCGCCGCAAGAGCGCTTGCCGGCCGAGAGTTCCGAGATATCGAAGGACTTCCGTGGAGGCCTCGAGCGCACGATCGTAGGTCGGTCCATGATCGATACGGATGACCCGCGGGCGGGTCTCCCCCAGCCGCGGGTGGAGGGTGGCAAGCAGTCTCACTCGTGGAAGGTCGACCGATAGGGACCGGATCTCGATTCCCGGCTCGAGCTCACTCAGGACGTCAAAAAGTGGAGCCGCGGCCACGAAGGCCCCTTCTGCCTCATCGCCGCGCAGGTCAACGCCAGGCTCAGAGAACTCCTCGCCGGCGAGGTCGCGGTCCGGGACGAAGTGCACATGTTGATCCCACATCCTCAGCTTGAACATGCGGACGGGGAGCGGGACCACCATGCCCAGAAGAGGAGCGCGCCGTCTGCCCGGGGTCAAGGACGACGATAACTCTGACATGGTGGGCAAGACTTCAGCAGGATGCGACTTCCGGAGTGAGCCTACCGCAGCGCAGAAGCCGGAACGCGAAGTCCGGCAGTGCGGAAGGTCGTGCCATTCGAATTCCGGCGCGCCTACCCCGCGGAATGGGCCAGACCGAGACCTTGTTTGGCGGAGGAGGAGGGATTCGAACCCCCGGAACCCGTAAGGGCTCAGCGGTTTTCAAGACCGCCGCCTTCGACCGCTCGGCCACTCCTCCGAACGGCGCATCATAGCCTATTCGTATTGAAAGCCACGCCGATCTTCGCTTTCCTCGCTGGATATCTCAGGAGGACCCCTTGCCGAGCGACACCATCCCCAGGCGACTATTCGAAACCGCGAAGAAGCATCCACGTCGTCCGGCGTACTTTGTTCGCGACGCCGGTGGCTGGCGTCCCACCATTTGGGAAACTTACGCCGACGAAGTTCGCGCCGCCGCCAAATCTCTCATTGCTCTCGGCTTCGAGACGGGAAGTACGGTCGCGATTCTCGGGTTCAACCGCCCCGAGTGGGCGATCATGGACCTCGGATGCATGGCCGCGGGCGGCGCCCCTGCCGGCATCTACACCACCTGCTCCCCTCCCGAGGTCCGTTACATCATTTCCCACAGCGCCGCTCCAATCGTTCTTGTGGAGAACCACGACCAGTGGAAGAAGGTCGAAGCGGAGCTCCACGAGATGCCCGCCCTTCGCCATGTGGTATTGATGAAGGGCTCGGAACGCCCCGAGTTCACACGAGCCGCGGAGTTCCCTGACCGAAACCCAGAGACCTTCGTTCTGACGTGGGACGAGTTCATGGGGAAGGGCGCGGACCTCCTCGATGCCTCGGTGCAGGAGCGGGTTGACGCGCTCGAACCCGACGCCCTCGCCACGTTGATTTACACGTCGGGCACCACGGGGCCGCCCAAGGGCGTGATGCTCTCGCATCGAAACCTCTCGTGGACCGCTCGGACCGCCCAGCGGATCACCGATCTCGGTCCCTCGGACGTCTCGATGTCGTATCTACCGCTAAGCCACATCGCCGAGCAGATGTTCACGCTCCACGGCCCGATCACCGCAGGTTCCCAGGTGTACTTCGCCGAGTCGATCGACAAAGTGCCGGACAACCTGAAGGAAGTTCAGCCGACGGTGTTCTTCGGGGTGCCTCGAATCTGGGAAAAGTTCTACAGCGGCATCTCGAGCAAGCTCGGCGAGGCCGAGGGATTCAAGGCGAAGCTCGTGGGCTGGGCGCGGAACGTAGCCACGCAAACGAACCAGCTCCGCGCCGACGGCAAGGAACCCGAGGGGTTTCTTTCGATGCAGTACGGCCTCGCCAATAAGCTCATCTTTAGCAAGCTCAAGCCGGCGGTCGGCCTCGGGCGAGCCCGGGTCTGCGTGAGTGGTGCGGCCCCGATATCTCGAGAGATCCTGGAGTTCTTTGCGACTCTCGATATCGTCGTGCTCGAGGTTTACGGTCAGTCCGAGGACACGGGGCCAACGTCGTTTAATCTTCCGAGCAAGTTCCGCTTCGGCACGGTCGGTCCGGCCATCGCTGGCGTCGAGGTGAAGATCGCGGACGACGACGAGATTCTGGTCAAGGGCCCCAACGTGTTCCTTGGCTATTATAAGGATACGGATGCGACGGACGCCACGCTCCGGGACGGCTGGCTCCACTCCGGAGATCTCGGCGCATTCAGCGACGATGGATTCCTGAGCATCACCGGTCGCAAGAAGGACATCATCATCACGGCGGGCGGAAAGAACATCACCCCAAAGAACATCGAGTCGTCACTCAAGAACCATCCGCTCATCAACGAAGCGGTGGTCATCGGCGATCGGCGAAAATATCTCTCCTGCCTCCTCACCATCGACCCGGAGGCCGGCGAAGCGTGGGCGAAGGAGCACGGGGTCGACGCCGACGAGCTCCATAACGCGAGCCGATTGCACGAAGAGATCCAGCGCGCGGTTGACGAAACGAACGCGAAGTTCGCCCGGGTCGAGCAGATAAAAAAGTTCCACGTCCTCGCCCGCAACCTGACGATCGAAGACGGCGAGCTGACGCCGACGCTCAAGGTCAAGCGCAACAAGGTCGCGGAGCATTTTTCGTCCGAGATCGAGTCGATGTACGAGTGAGGACACCCGCGGTTCGGTCCTCTCCGGTTTGGAGCTCTCCGGTCTGGAGCTCTCCGGTTCGGCCCTCTCCGGTTTGGAGCTCTCCGGTTTGGAGCTCTGCCCTTCGGGGTGATCTCCTCCGGACCGATCCCGACCGGAGTTCTGCCTTCGGGTGCTCGACGATCCAGCGACCCGCCATTCGCCACTCCGTGGTGTGGCGTTCGGTTAACCGTCACTCGGTGGTTCGGTGCTTCGCCCTCCTTTCTCTCGTCATCCTCGGGGGATTGGGAGCCGCCGCGGTTCCCGGAGTGGCGGTCGCGCAGGACGCCGGCGTGAACGAGGAGGCGAGCCGCGCCGGTTCCGATCAACAGTCGCCAGCGGACGGCGACTCCGCACAAACCACGATCGAGCTTCGGTCGCTCCGTGAATCAAGTCCGCCGGTTCCCTGGTGGCAGCGGCTGGTCTCGTTGTTCGGCCTTTTCGCCATCGTGGGCCTCGCTTGGCTGATGTCGAGTCATCGTCGAAAGGTCCCGTGGCGCGTGGTGGGATGGGGGATGGGGATCCAGCTCTTCTTCGGTCTATTTGTGCTTAAGACGGCTTGGGGTCAGTGGATCTTCGCGGGCCTCAATGACGCGGTGGTCAAGTTGCTCTCGTTCACAAACGAAGGCTCGGAGTTCATCTTCGGAGCCTACGTAAGCAAGGAGTTCAGCTTCGCGCTCAATGTGCTTCCGACGATCATCTTCTTTTCATCGTTCATGGCGATCTTCTACCACCTGGGGATCATGCAGCGGATCGTCTCCGGGCTCTCCTGGGCGATGCAAAAGACGATGAAGACGTCGGGCTCGGAGACCCTCTCCGCCTCGGCAAACATCTTTGTCGGCCAGACCGAGGCCCCGCTCGTTGTAAAGCCGTTCATCAACACGATGACCCGCTCCGAGCTCAACGTAGTGATGGTAGGGGGCTTTGCGACCGTCGCCGGCGGTGTCCTCGCCGCGTACGTGCAGATGCTCAAGGACACGTTTCCGGACATTGCGGGCCATCTCATTGCAGCGAGCGTGATGAGTGCGCCAGCCGCGGTGGTCATTGCAAAGGTGATGCTGCCCGAGACCGAGGAGTCGAAGACCGCGGGCGGCGCGTCGCTCACGGTGGAGAAGATCGACGCGAACATTATCGATGCGGCGGCCCGGGGGGCCGGCGAAGGCCTCAAACTCGCGCTCAATGTCGGCGCGATGCTCCTAGCGTTCCTCGCCCTCGTCGCGATGATCAACTACCTCATCGGCGCACCGGTCGAAATCTACAATCACTTCGCGGGCACGGATCATGCGCCGCTCACCCTTGAACTAATTCTCGGCTGGCTGTTCTGGCCCCTCGCTTTGCTGATGGGCGTACCGCCGGAAGACTGTTCCACGATCGCCACTCTCCTCGGGGAGAAGCTCGTGCTCAACGAGTTCGTGGCGTACGGGCACCTCGGCGAACTCCTAAACGACCCGGAGAACAAGCTCCGGTACCGCTCAGTGGTGATCGCCACCTACGCGCTCTGCGGCTTCGCAAACTTTGGCTCGATCGCGATCCAAATCGGAGGTATCGGCGCCATCGCCCCCGAACGGCGAAGCGACCTCGCACGCCTCGGCTTCCGCGCCATGCTCGGGGGCATGCTGGCCGCATGCATGACCGCCACGATCGCGGGCATCCTGGTGTAAAGCAACGCGCAGGGACGAGGTAATTTCTTTCCCCACCATGGTCGCTAACCCACTGAAATCGCTTGAAGTGGACTTTCCGGGTTTGTCGCTAGTCGCTCCATGAATCCCCGTTCGAATGATCTCGCGCAGCGACGAACAAGGTGAGGGTCAACAAGTTACGTCGTCGCCGGGTTGTCTGGCTGCGAAGTGACGGCGGTCCCACGCGCGCTGAGCATGAAGCCCAAGCGCTTCGAGTCCTGGCACGATGGCATCGGCCACCGTCTCGTAGAACAGGCGACGGGTCTCTGGGTTATGGCACAAGCCGACCGATTGCCCTTGGGCCACGAGTTCGCCGGGAGGAAACGCGCTCGGCACCTCGCGCATGCTCTCTTGCTCGAGAAACGCAAACGCGACCGAGAGCCAACGATGAGTTCGTGTGCGTGCGGCGTCATCCAGTTCGGGCACCGCTTCCTTGGCGAACGCCCAGCCGAAGCGCGCGTGAAGCACTTCGTCGGCGCTGATTTGGCCGATCACCCGGCGCACGAACGGATCGGTCGTAAGCTCTCGTTCCTCCGCGGTGAACGCCACCGCCACGGTTTCGGCGAGGCAACCCACGAACATGGCGTTTCGAAGCACCCGTTCGAGGGGAGTGCAGCCCGGGTGTTCCGGAAGGGGCTGCGACTCCAGGTTCATCTCCATCGTTGGAGTCCCTCCAAGTGCGGTCACGACATCAGCACACAGGGCTCCGTGGCGCAGCTCGTCCATCGACATGCGAAGCACCGAAGTCTTCGTATCCAGGGAAGCTTCTGCTTCGATCAGCTGCGGAAGGAGCCTCGAGAAGACCGTCGCCGACTGGTGCTCGTTAACCATGCGCTGGCGCCACACTCGGCGCGCCGCACGGACGGTAGTCGGATCGAGCGAGGCAATGTCGATCTGTTCGTCAGGCTGCCGCTCGGGAGCCGCGGCCCCCCGGCGAAGCACTGTGCGCAGGAGTCGCTCGTGCTCGGCGCGGAGCGGGCCATCGCTTAGGTCAAATCGGAGAACGCCCATCGGATCGATCAGCCGCGCCCGTGGCGGGGCACTTCGTCACCCGGCGGAACGCCGGGGCCCCAGGCGAAGCAGCCCCAGTGGATGTCCCAGTCGACCGCGTTACAACACTCGGTAAATTGCTCACCGGGTAGACACTGGCCGGCATCGGCCAAGGCGTCTCCGAGCCCTGCATCTCCGGTCTCGCTATCTGGAACCCGGGCGTCTGGAACCAGAACATCTGGAACCAGAGCGTCTGGAACCAGAGCGTCTGGAACCAGGGCATTTGGAACGACCGCATCAGCCCGCGCGTCTGGAACGCTCGCCTCGGGGTGCGCGGCGTCTGGCGTCGGGCTTTCGCTCCGGTTTCCGTGATCGGCGTAGCACCCACCCGCCAAAGCGAGACCAAGGGTCACCACCTGCGCCGCTCGCAGGGCACGCCGCCTCGCTCGACGTTCCATTTCCTTTGTCTGTCCCATCCTCGGTTACCGCCTTCCAAAGGTTCACTCCAAGGATGACGCGAAGCATTGAATGGTCTATCCGAATAACTGAAACACAACTATCCGGCATACTAGGACATTGCGCGCATTGACAACTATGCGAACCAATCGCAAGTTTACCGGTGTCCCATTCCGACGAGCTTGATGACGCCGGACTTCGTCGGGCGATGTCCAGACTGCGCGCGACGGTGCAGCGACTCGGTCTCAAGCGCTCTGCGGTGCGGGAGGCGGTTGCCGAGCTCGCGCTCCGGCGGTCGGGTCACTTTTCCATCGACGACCTGGTCGCGGACGCGCGGGCTGTGTCACTGCGCGCCCACCCCGCCACCATCTACCGCGTTGTGCCCCTCCTCGTGGAGGCCGGGCTCCTTCAACCCACGCTTCTCTCGTCCACCGGTGCAACGCGGTATGAGCGTGCGTTTGAGCGATCGCACCACGACCACCTCATCTGCACGTCGTGCGGAGTGATCGTTGAGTTCTTCTCCGAGCCAATGGAAGCCCTGCAGCGGGAGATCGCCGATCGGTTCCATTTCAGCCTCGAGGACCATGTCCTCGAACTCCGCGGAGTGTGCGAGAAATGCCGTAGCGCCGCAGCGAAACGGCGGTCTAGCAGGCTGCTGCAAAAGGCCCGTGGGTGGATCCAGTTTCGCGACGGTGCCGGTCGCGCCCGCGAGCCGACGAGGAATAACCGAGTTATTTTGAGGAGGCAAGCCGAAGGCCGGTCGCGGGTGCGGGTGGTGCCGTCCCGGGCTGGAGGCGCGTGCGGAGTTTTGCAACAGCCTGCGGGTGCCCTCACCGATCGAGTGACCGCCGGATCGCTGTGCCCCAACGACCAGCGACGACATACCCGGGGCAAAGTCACCGAGTGGGAGGCTCAGGGCGTAGACGAGCGCCTCGAATCTCGCCGCGTTCGCAGGAGGTTGCCGACCGTCGACACGCTCAGAGCGGCGGTGTATACGAGCAGAGATACAATCAGAAAAAACAAGAACTGCTTTCCTCCGATCAGTCCAAAGACTGCCGCACCGCTGGCCACTGCAAAGCCGAGGATCCCGAACAGGCCAATCCCCTGAGTGACACGGTCGCTCGCCAGCCCTCGGACCCAGCGCACGGCGGCTCCTAGGAGAGACTCCGAAGCATGGGCCGGTGCTGCTCCTGCTTTCGTTCATGAAGCTTGGCCGTCGCCTCCCCGACGGCCGCCCACAGACCTTCCAGTCCTGCGTCATCCATCCGAACCGAGATGGGCCCGAGATGAATCGTGACGCAGCCGCAGTCGATGCAGCGCTGAATATGCATCATCGGGGTCTGGGCCAGAGTTTCGTGCTGGCAGGATTTGGGTGCAGTCATCCGCTCTCCTTTGCGAAGTGGACTATATGCGACTGAGTCGCGTTTTCAAATTCAATTTTGAACGCACTGGATCGCCAGCTCTGGGCTCTGATTCCAACGCTCCCTATTTCTTCGCTTCCGTGGACAACCGCTCGGCGCGGCGGAGAAGCCAGCGTCGGACGGCGGGGTCGAGGCACAGCCCGATGGCCCGCTCGTACGCCGCCTTGGCCTCTGCGTACCGGTCGAGGGTCGACAAGAGCCACGCGCGAACTGCCCAATACGGCTGATGGCGTTCGGTCTGCTTGGCCGGAAGCGCGTCGAGGATCGCCATCCCTTCGCCGGCCCGGCCCGTCCGGCCGCAGCTCGCGGCTTTGCCGATGTAGGCACCGAGCGACGGGAAGAGCCCGGTGAGCACTTCATAAAGACGGTAGATCCCTTCCCAGTCGGTCCGACCGCTCCGCGCCCGATGGGCATGCACCGAGTGAATCGCGGCCTCGGTCTGAAATGGGCCTCCGTCTCGCCGTTTGGACGCGAGCCACAACGCCTTCTCGCCCTCCAAAATGAGCTCATGATCCCATCGATTCGTGTCTTGCTCTTCGAGCGGAACGTACTCGCCGCTTTCCGAGCGCCGCGCGTCCCGCCGCGACTCGCAGAAACAAAGGAGCGCGTAGAGCCCCTTCGCTTCGGCGGCGTCGGGAAGAAGCTCGACCAGAATGCGCGCAAGCCAGAACGCCTCATGGGCGAGACCGCTATCTCCTTCGCCGGTCTCACTATCAGCCGCCTGGCCGCTCCCGTACGCCGCGTAGATCGCCTCCAGCACGTGAAACAGGCGGTCCGAAAGCTCGGCGCCCTCGGGCAGATCGAACGACACGCCAAGGTCGGTGATCTTGCGCTTGGTACGAACGAGACGCTGTCCCATCGTCGATGGCTGAACCAGCATGGTCGCCGCGATGCGTTCGGCGGTTAGACCGAGCACCGCCTGAAGCATAAGGGGGGTCCGCATCTCCCGTGGAATCTCAGGATGGGCGCAGACGAACATCAGTTCGAGACGCCGGTCGGGGAGCGCCGTTCGAAACGGGGTATCCGTCGCCTCCGCCGCTTCGCGCTGAAGCCGAGCCTGGGCAACAAACTCGAGCTCCGCGCTTCCCGCGGTGCGAGTCGCGGCCCGACGCTGCTGGTCGATCAGCTTGCGTCGGGCCACGGTCAGAAGCCAGGCCTCCGGATTCTCAGGAACGCCCTTCTCCGGCCAGCTCAAAAGAGCCGCCTCGAGAGCGTCCGCGAGGACATCCTCGGCAAGCGCGATGTCTCGGCAACGCGACACCAACCACGCGAGGAGCCGGCCGTAGGAGTCGCGCGCCGCCATTTCGACGGCGTGGCGGCTCATCACTACATCGCGCTCATTTCCACAATCGGACGGAGTTCCACCGCTCCGGTGGCTGCCGCCGGGCAACTCGCCGCGAGTTCGAGCGCTTCGTCCATCGATTCGACTTCGAATATCATATATCCGCCGAGCGCTTCCTTGCTCTCGGCAAACGGCCCATCCTGCACGACGCGCTCGCCGCCGCGCATGCGGAGCGTCGCCGCAGCCTCGACCCCGGCAAGGATGTTTCCCCCGACCAATTTGTCGCTGATAGTTTGCGAGTAGGCCTGCCAGGCCGCCCAGTATTCCTTACCCGCCGGCGTGTCGCCCCGATTCTTGAAGTCGTCCGGCGATTCGAGAATGAGCATCATGACTTTCATCGGTCATCTCCTTTGCTGCGCCACTGCTTGTGGCGTCCTTCAAAAGCCCCGACGGGAGAGCCCGGTCGATTTCGACAGTGCACTCCAAAAAGGTGCACCCAAAAAAGTGCACCCAAAAAAGTGCACCCAAAAAAGTGCACCCAAAAAAGTGCACCCAAAAAAATCCCTCGTCACCGTGCATCGAGAAAGCGAACCATAATGTGGTCGTCGACATACGTCCCGTTGGCGAGCCGACTGAATCGGCGCCGAGTGCCTTCGAGGGCAAAACCCAGCGACCGGTAGAGGCCGATCGCCCGAGGATTGTCGGCCCGAACATAGAGCTCCAGCCGTCGGAGCCCCCGAACCTCTGCGTGGGCAATCAAGTACGTCATTAGCGCTCGGCCAAGGCCCTGCCCCTGGTACTCGGGATGAACTCCAAGACCGAAGACCCCGACATGGGAGCACAGCGTCGGCTCGAGCTGGGAGAGCGAAGCGGTCGCCACCAGCCGAGGCTCTCCGCCTTCATCGACCTCCGCCCCCGCTTTGAGCGAAGCCGAACCGCGCTCTGCCGCGGCCAGCATCGCCTCGATCGCGTTTCGCTGATCCTCCACGGACCGGACCTGATGCGGGGCCAACACCATGCCGCGACCATCCTTCGCCAACGCCAAATCCAGGGTCTGGACCGAAGCCGCATCGTCGGGGCGAAGCGGGCGAAGGATCACTCCTCCGCCCTTCCCCATCACTTGGCACGGCACCGCCAGTCCATCCGACATCGCCCAAGCATACTCCCCCCAAACGGCTCGGAGACCGCTCGAAACGAGCCTTTCCTGTCGCACCGGCCGATGAAATTGACATTCGTTTTCAACATTTTAAGCTTTGGTCGCCATGGGTGCCGTAGTTCGAACATGGGCGGCCACGCTCTCCGTTCCGGTCGCTTCTTTCGTATGCGCCCTCATTGTGATGATCGGATCCACCCAGTGGATCCCGCCGGGGCCAGGAAACGTCGATAACCTGGTCTTTCCTGCCATCGCGTTTCCGCTGCTGTGGGTCGGATATGTCCTCGTGCTGACTGGCTCTCGTCGACGCCGAACCGCCTGGCTCATCGTTCTCGGATTGACGATTGCGGGAGCGCTACCCATAGCCCGACTGGCGATATGAAAGACGAAACCGAGTCCCGCACCGGCGGCCGCCGAGCGCTCTACTTCGCCCACCGGCTTACCGGGCTGGTGTTCGGATTCCTCGGCATCGTGGTGTTCTTCACGGGCGTTGTGGCGCTCTTCGCCGACGATCTGAACGGCTGGGCTCATCGCTCCGACCATTACACCGCGCTCGCAGACCTTGAGCCCGGCGCCCTCGAGGCGGCGCATCACGCGGCGGAGGCCGTCGTCTCCGAATCGGTTCGGAGTTCCTTCAGCGTTCGGCACGCCGAGGGTCAGGGATTGGATTTCGTGTTCCAACCCGAGGACGGGAACGGCAACTTCGAGCGGGTATTCGTAGATCCCTCCACCGCGACCGTCCTCAACCACCGTACGGGTCCGCGTGAGGAGATCTTTCAGAGTGAGGGGAAAGGGTCGCTTTCACGTTTTTTTGTCCAGCTCCATGTCCGGATGCTCGTTCCCGGTGAAGCCGGCCTGTGGCTCACAGGGTTGGTCGGCTTTGGCCTGCTCTTCCTGGCGGGTAGCGGCATCATCGTTCACTGGCCCCGACGCCGGAATCTACTGCAGCGACCGCGACGTGCGCTGCGACGATGGACGGGCGATCTGCACACGTTGATCGGCGCCTGGACGCTACCGTACACCGTGATCCTTGCGCTCACGGGGGCGTTTTTCAGCTTCGCGGGTGCGCTCCTCATCCCGATCCTTGTCCTTGTCAACTACGCCGGCGACCGGGTAGCGATGCAGGAGGCGATCGGCGGCGAAGTCGCGGTTCCTCCAGCCGAAGGAACTGCCAACTTGGACGGGCTTCTCGCAAGTGCACGTACCCGAGAACCCGAACTGCGGGTCAACCGAATCCAGTTCAAGGATTGGGACGGACCGAACGCCCACGCGCTGCTCAATGTCGGCGAAGAGGGATACATCCTCACCAACAAGACCCTGGCGTTTAGTGGTCACACCGGCGAGTTCCTCGAGGAGCGTCCGATCCTTGGCGTCGCGCCGTCCGCGGGGTCATCGTTGGTGATGCTGATCGCAGGCCTCCACTTCGGCAATCTGGCGAGCACGTTTACCAAGGTGCTGTGGGCACTCCTAGGGCTCCTCGCGTGCCTCCTCGGCACGACCGGCATTGCCCTTTGGTACCTGCGCAACGAGCGCCGAGCACCCCGAGGCGCCCGATTGACAAAGGCGCTGCTCGGGGCAACCGCCGCTCTACCTCTCGGGGTTGGGAGCGCCACGGTCGCGTGGGCGCTGACCGTGTCGGCCGAAAGCGAGCTTTGGATGGCGATTGCGTTCTTTGGGAGCGTTCTCTTTGGGGCGGCACTTACTCTCAGGACCTCGGCGCTCCGGGCGGTTCAGATCAACACTGTCTTCGGGGCCCTGAGTTGCCTATTGGTTCCAGTCCTCGGAGCAAGCGCCACCGGCATCGGCTTGTTGGAAGCCGCCGCAGACCCGGCCCGCGCCCCCACCATCGGCGTGGATATCGGCTTCATTTGCACGGCGTTTCTACTTCTCGCGGCGGCCTATCCGGTCCGAGGCTTGGCTTCGGCGCCGGCCACCGAAGACCCCTCTTCCCCCTGAGCACTCGGAGTTCATTTCCATGTCGAAGATGCGATGTTGCCTGCTCCTACTGTGTCTCATCCCCCTCGTCGCTTGTGGAGACGACGACTCCGCCCCCCCCGACGGCAGCGTGGATGCAGCGGGAAGCGACGCGCCAACGGATGCAGATAGCGACGTTGGTGGGGACAGCGCGTTTCTCGTCGCGACGCGGATTCGGACGCCCGACGGGCGGACGGTGTTCCTAAATGTGGTCCAAGACCTTTCGGCCCAAACCATCGATACTTCGACGGCCTTCGAGCTCCCAGGAGTATCCCGGGTTCGGGTCTACGACGGCAAAGTATTCGCATTCGACGGAGAAACGGGGAATGTGATCCGCTTCTCGGTCGGCGACGATCTGACGCTCAGCGAGGAGGCCCGCTTCAGCATGTCGGGGCTCGGCATTGTCCGGTTCCGAAGCCAAATCATCTTTGTCAGTTCGACGCGGGCCTACTATCTCGACATTCCGACGACCCAGGCCGTTGCCTTCAACCCCTCGACCATGGAGCTGGTGTCCGACTTCCCGGCGCCGGACCTGCGTCGCGATGGGTTCGACGCCACGGGTGGCGAGCTCCAGCAGGTCGGAGATGAGATCTTCGCGCCGGTGAGCTTCGCGAACACCGCGACCGGTGACATCGTTCCGAGCGTGGTCACGGTAGTGTTCGCTGCGAACGAAGATCAGGTCCTTCGCACGATCGACGACTCGCGGTGCGGAGTGGTCGGGGGCACGTTCACGGACGGGGACTTCTACTACGCGGTCGGCGATTGGGGGGCCGGCGTCTACGACGCGTACGCTCCAACACCGCTTCCGCCGCCCTGCGTGGTTCGGGCCTCGGCGGGCGCGACGGCGTTCGAACCGGACTTCAGTCTCGATCTCGAGGCGGCGACCGGGCGTCGGTTGATTTCAGACGGCGTCGGTCTGGGGGACGGCACGTTTCTCGTCCGGGTGTTCGATGCCGAAATCGACCTGTCGATGGTCGACCCGTTCGCCTACTTCGGCCTCGAAGCATGGCGCTACGCCGTCGTCAACATCCGTGAGGCAACCGCGGAGGTCGCCGAGGGGTTGCCCCTTAGTGGAATCAGTTTTGCCCCATTGATCGTTGACGGCGCCTACTACGGCCAGGTCGTGGACGAGGAGACGTCAACCACCACACTCCATCGCATCAATGCCGACGGCACGACCGTCGAAAGCCTCAGCGGCAACGGAGAGCTCCAGCTCGTGGCCCGAGTTCGGTAGGGCGACCATAGGCGATGCCCGGTTTGCCGCGATCGACACGCGTGACTTCGACGGGCGGTTCTTTGTCGTGCGTCGCGCGGGGGACTTGAGCTCGAACGAACTGATCGAACTGAGCACCCAGCCCTTCGAGACCGCCTACACCCTCAGCCACGCCACCGTGATTCTTGCCCGGGTCGGGGAGTAACGGGGGCGGACGATAAATACCTGGCTTCGCTCGTGATCCTCGCCCGCGTCCCGGGGGGCCGAAGGAGTCGAGGCGGTCCGGCCGCGGCCTCGCTATACGGCCGCGTCGGTCAGAGCTCGCCCGCCAGCTTTAGGTAGAACGCCCGGCCGGGACGCTGCACCCCGAAGAAGTCAAAGGCAAGCTCGTCGGTGAGGTTCTGGGCTTCCAGGGTGACGGTCATCTCGAGCGGCCAGTCGTAGCCGTAGCTCACATAGGCGCCGACCACAATCTGTGTGGGCACGGTCTGCTTAAACGCGCGGATCCCTTGGCTCTCCCAGCTTCGGAAAAACTCCTGCACGTAATAGAGGTCGCCCCCGAGCGTCAGCGAGTCGTGTCGGCTGAAGATTTCCGGGATGCGAAAACTCCCCGACACATTCCAGTCGAAGAACGGGCGATGGGGAATCCGATCGCCGTCGAAGTCTCCGAAGGCCCCTTCGGTGGACGCGTTCCGAAGGTCGTTGTACGTGAGGTTGCCCTGAAGGCTTACCCAGTCGCCCGGTGAGGTCCACCGGAGCTGGGCTTCGAGCGACAGGCCCCGGGCTCCGAACACGTTTTGGTAAGACTGGGACTGCTCGTTTCCAAGCAGGATGATGAGGTCCCGAGGAAACCGCGTCACGAGGTACACCTCACCCTGCCATTCGCCCGTCTCGGTCTCGTCTTCGTCCAAGTCCACCTGGACACCGACATTGATGTTGTGGCTTCGTTCGGGCTGAAGCTCCAGGTTCGGAACGATGAGCACTCCGTTTCCGAACACCTCGTCAGGGTTCGGAAGGCGCGCGGTGAACTCGTACGACGCCTTGAGCCACAGCCAGTCGGTCGCGGAAAGGCGAAGCCCTCCACCAAAGCCTGGCAGATGCTGGGTTTCACTGAGCGGTCGGAAGATCCCGCCGGGAAGCACCTCTTCAACGTCGGACTGGTAGAAGTAGTACTTCGCGAACACGATGCTCTGAAGCAGGTCGTCGAAGAGGTCGGCCTGGTAGCTCAAGCCCACGACCATCTTCAGCAGGTCCTGCCGCGCGCTGAGCGGATCCCGCTGCTCTGGACTCTGGAGGAGCCGGTTCTCCCCAGTTCGCGTCGTAAAGCTCGGCGAAATCGCGGCATCGAGAACATGGCCATCCGCCATGTCCCAGCGAAGGGAAAGGCGATTGAAGGTGCTCCAGCTCCGAAAGGTCGCGTCGGTGGGCTGCGACGATATCTCGCCCGGAATGCGCCGCTCTCGAATTCGATTGCCAAACCAGTCGTAGACGAACTCTCCGAGATCGACAAAATCTGTCCGCCGCGTCGAAACATTCGTCACCAGGCCGAGCTCCACATCCTCGCCGAGGTCGACGTCGTAGCGGAGCGTTCCCCCATAGACCCGCTCGCGAGATTCGACCTCACCGTAGGGAACGGTCATCACCACATTGTGCTGGAGGTCCTTGTCGTAGCCTGTTCCATAAAGCGTCAAGCGAATCCGCCGGGCCCAGCTCTGGTCTACGAGGCCCACATCGACCCCGGCCCCCACCGCCGAGTACCCGTCATGGAAGCGGCGCACGCGCGCCGGCGAAAGCCGACCTCGTGCATCCGGCACTTCGACGTCGATCATGTAGTCGTTGTCCGAGTGATCGAGAAAGCCACGGATACCCGCGGTGAAACCGGATGCCTCGTGGAACACCCGAGCCTGCGCCGTGGTGGTGACCGTTCCAAACGACCCCACCTGATAACTCCCGGCAAGGAATGTGTGCCGCTCGCGGCTGTCGGTGCGAAGGTTGACGACCCCGCCCAGCGAATCGAGCCCAAAGCGGATCGGAACGATGCCCCGGTGAATCTCCACCCCCTCGAAGCCATTGGTCTGGATATCGGGCACCCCGAACGGATACCCCGCCGCCTCGAGAGGGATTCCATCGACGAACGTGCGGACCTGGTCTCCATCGAGTCCGCCAAGGGCGAGGCTCGATTGCGAACCACGCCCACCCCGGCGCCGGATGATCACGCCCTGCTGTCGGGACAGCACATCCCCGAGATTGAGCGCGCGACCCTGGAGCTCTCGAGTATCGACGAGGTTGACCGCTTCAGCGGTCCGCTCGAGCACTCCTTCCGGGTCGTACTCCACCACCGCGGCGGCTGCGAATCCTGCGTCATCGTCGGCAGAAGTGTCGGGTGGCGGAGGCGGCTCGGTGATCTCTTCTTCGGCGCTTGGCTCCCCCGCCCGAGACGGTGGCGGGTCATCGACTTCCGGTTCGGTCTCCTCTGGGGGCGGTACGGGTTCCGGAGGCGGGGGACGAAATACGTATCGATAAAGAACCTGCGACGGGATCGGCTCACCGTTCTGTGTTGCCGGTCGAAATCGAAATCGAAGCAGGGCCTCGCTCGCCGCCTGGTCCAGCACCGGGTCGACCCCCTCGACCACCTCCGCGCCGGTCACCGTACCCGTACTGTCGATCACGATCTGAAGCACGATCGCGGTACGTTCGGTCGGCGGCGAAGTTCCCGGAGGTAGCGTGGCCTCGACGGGCGTTTCGACTTGTGGCGGCACGAGGTCTTGAGCCGCCCCGGGATGGGAACTCAGAAGGACAAGCCCAAGGCACAACGCCCCGGCGCCATACTTCACGCCGCTGCGGCCATCAGAATCGCCGGGGAGGACACGGCTCCGCCCTCGTCTCGTGAGACGCAAACGTGCGCGGGGTGAGAGGCCGAAACTGACCGGTGGCTGCGATCGCGGGCGCGGCGACCTCGACTCACTGCTGCTCATCGATTCGAGTCTCCACCTCCCGGGTTGGGGAGGCGGAGGAACCTTTGCGGCTATGAAATTGAAAGTCAAATCCACAATTGTATTGTTTATGACTTTCAATTTCATTAATATCCGCGCATGCACGATAGTTCCGCTCTCCCCGACCAGCGTCGCGTGAAGATCGCGACGGTTTCATCCAAAGCATGCGCTCAAGCGCTCGTTGCTCGACTGCAGGAGCATGTAGTTCCCGCGCACCTCGAGAAAGGCGATGCGGGATGGTCCATCTTCGTCGCCCCAACCGACCGCGCGCTCGCGTGTGTGGTGTGCGACCAGGAGCCGCCGGATCCCCGGGTGGCATCGCGTCCGCGAAATACGCTTCGTCGCACAGCGCGCACGCTTGCCCTAGGGCTTGCCGCGGCTGCATCGGGAGCGGTCGCCGCTGTCGCATTCGCTAGCGAGCCCGAGCCCGTTGGCCAATCGTGGACCAGCAGCGAGCGTACCTTTCAAAGCGACGATGACCACGATGGAATCGTCGACCGTATGGTGGTGCGCGGCCAGGATCGAGTGCCCACCGCGGTGTGGCACGACGACAACCACGACGGCGTGATCGATCGCATCCTTCGCGTGCATCCACACACGGGAAACACCGAGGAGCTCCTCGACGACGACGGGGATGGGTTCCCCGACCGGATGAGAAGCTCGGATGAAACTGGAACCGTAGAAGTGGACCTCCGGCCTCGAAGGAGTGCACAGTGAACAAGGGGCCCAAGCTTTCGAGACGCGACATCCATCGTCTGCTCGTCGCAGTTCCCATGACCGGCGTCGGTTCGCTGGCCTTCGGCTGCGGAGACGACAGCGGAGGCGGGGGGTCTGGCGGGGGCGGGGGAGAAGTGTCGATCGACATCGAAGTCCTGGT
>JBCCZL010000017.1:0-36035 GCA_039187775.1 Myxococcota bacterium | reverse complement strand
GCTCTAATCCAGCGACGCGACGAAGAGCGTGACGCCGACCGCCAGGCCAAGCACGAGGAGGACCGCGACAAAGCCGACGGTCACCAGGATCCATGGAGGGATCGAAGACGTGTTCTTTGAATCGGCGGGTCGAGGGAGCGGGGCGGGTCGAGGGAGCGCAGCGGGTTGCGCGGTGGGCGACGCCCCAACCGGAGCCGGCCCGTCGAGCACCGCCGTCTTCGGATACGCCACCGGCGCCTCGGGGCCTGGCCCTTGAAAGTCAGGGACCTGCATCACCGTCTGAGGTGCCGCATCGCCGGGAGCGGCGGGTGGCGCATCCATCTCGGCGGCCCGGATCCGACGCATCTCGTCGATGATCGCCGGGTCGACGGTGGTTCCCGGTTCCGGGCGGGAGGCGACCGGCACGAGCTCCTCCGGCCGGGCTGCAGCGTTGGACCCGGCCGGGGCTTCGCGGCGGATCTCCGAAACGATCCGATCGGGATCCGGCGACGGTGGCGCAGCGAGGCTGCCGTCGGAAGCAGGTTCTGATGCCTCGACGCGAGGGGGCCCGGGGTGACGTTCACGGCTCGGTCCCGGGCGTGACTTGTCCGAGTCTGTACCGAGCCGTCCATCTGAAACCGAAGAGGCCGAGGACGTTGGCGCCACCATGGGAGGCATGTCGTCGAAGGCAGGACTCGTCGGCGCCGCCGGTCGGGGCGGCCCCGGAGGGGACGGTCTTGGAGATGATGCTCGGACCTCCGACCCCATTGGGGCCGGTCCAGGGCCGGAGACGCTTGCGCTCGATCCGAGGCCAGAACTTCGAGGCGTCGAGGACGTGGCCGTGGCCACGAGATCGGCGAGCTGCTTTCGGTCTCCGTCGCTCGGCTTGACCGTTTCGAGTTTGCTCACGAGCACTGTGGCGTTTTCGAAGCGCTCGTCGGGCGTCGCCTGAATCAGTCGCTCGCAGAGATTCACGAGCAGCGCCGGCGCGTGAGGCGCGATTTCGGCGAGTTTTTTGAAGTCGCCTTCGAGCATCCGCTCGCTCATCTCGATGGCGTTGGATGCTTCAAAAGGGTGTTTTCCCGAGACTGCCTCGTAGAGCACCACCCCGAGGGAGAACAGATCGCACGAAGCGGTGTACACGCCGGTCTCCGAGTATTCCGGCGCCATATACTGAAGCTGCGCCGACAAGAGGCCCGTCCGAGAGACCTGCTCCTGGCTCAGCGCCTCATTCAGCGCAAACCGCGCGAGCTTCACCGTTCCGTCTTCGCCGACGAAGATATTGTCGGGCACGACGCCGCGGTGCAGGACCGGGTCGCCATCGATTCTGAAATGCGCCGAATCGAGGGCGCGCGCGAGGTCGAAGACCAGGCAGGTCAGCTGCGGGACGCTCAGTCGACCGTCGGGGGCGGCGGCCACCACCTCGGTGAGGGGAAGAGAAGCGAACCGCTCGAACGCAACGTAGGGAACGCCATCGACGGTGCCGACATCTTGCGTGTGAATCACATGAGGCCCATCGAGAGCACGGGCCTTTTCCGCGGCGCGGACAAACCCTTCGCGGAACGCGTCGTCGCCGGCGAAGTTCCGCATGGCTCGCTCGAGGATCACGCGGCCATCGGGGCCTTCGGCATCGAAGCGTTCGAGCGGGCCGACGGCACCCAAGGCTTTCGTGAGCGTGTAGCGGCCGAAGGCAGACATCGTCGGGCCCGAAGTTAGCAGAAAACTTCAGAAGGCGAGGGTCGGGCCCGCGTTGGAAAAAGTGTCCTCGCCGGGGCAACTGAGGGGCGGCCGGGTCGATAAAGGAAGTGCTTCTTAGGCAATGGTCCGTGGGTTTAGACTCCACACTCGCCCGGCGAGGGGAGGTAGCGTGAGCGACGAAGAAGAGCGAGCGAGGCAGGACGCACTACGGCGAGCCCGAGAGGCCGCGGAGTACGCCCTCGAGGAGACCCCGGCGGGTGAGGCCGCGGATGCCGCCCGTCGCGGCGAGCAGATGGCGGGCGATGCCGAAGAGCTTGCCGGTGACGCCCAAAGCATGGCCGACGACGCCGACGACGCAGCCAGCGAAGCCCGGGCGCTCGCAGACGATCCGGAAGCAGCCGGATCGGAGGCGATTCGAAACGCCCTCGATGCAACCGAGTCGCTCGGCGGTGCCGTTGCCGACGCAGCCGATCTCACGGGCACTCCGGCGGGCCGTACAATTTCTCGCGTCGCCGATACCGTCGGGACGGTCGCGGGGGTCGCGACCGGGCTCGCCGATGGGATCGACTCGCTCGCCGAAGCCTTTGGCGGAGGGAGCGGGCTTCGCGAGGCTCGTTACCACTTCACCGCCGGGGACGGTGACGACGGAACCGAATGGATCGCCGAGATGTTCGAGATGAACGAACGGCTCAACGAGCCGTACGCCAACACGGTACGTCTCCGAACGGAGGACCCGACGGCGACGGGTCAAGATCTGCTTGGGCAGTCGGCAGAGCTTCTCATCGATCGCGGAACGCGCGTTCGGAGGATCACCGGGATTGTCGACCGGGTGGAGCAGCGCTCTGGGGCCGCCGGAACGCGCTCGGTGGATGTGCGTCTCGTACCGGCGCTTTGCGCGGCCCGACATACGCAAAACTCTAGGATCTTCCAGGCGATGGCCGTGCCGGCGATCCTTGAAGAGGTCCTCGGACAGTGCCTTTCCCCGTATGGGCGGGAGTGCCGGAACGAGCTGACGCACGAGTACCCAACGCGGGAGTACTGCGTGCAGTATCAGGAGTCGGATCTCGAGTTCGTCCAGCGACTCCTCGCCGAAGAAGGCATCGCGTATCACTTTCTCCACGAAGAGGGCGCGGAGGTGATGGTGCTCACCGACGCGAACGAGTCTTTTTCCGAATGCCTCGAAGAGGGTGAAACAGTCAGCGTCGATGGCCGTTCGGATGAGATGGCGAGTCACGAGTCGGTCCGAGAGTTCAATTTCCAGAACGAGCTCCGGACGACCGGGACGGTGTGTCGGGACTTTGATTGGACCCGGCCCTCGATGAACACCGCGAGCGGCGAGGCCGGTGAAGATGGCCAAGGTCGAAGCCGTGAAGTCTACGAGCACCGCGAGCCGATGTCGTTCGGTGACTACAGCGAACCGAGCTACTCCGCGTCTGACGGGGAGCGCCAAACCGAACTCCGGCAGCAGGCGCGGGTCATGAGCCAGCGCCTCGGGGCGGGAGGCGGCGACTGCGTATCGATTCAAGCGGGGATGACCTTTCGCCTGGAAGGCAACGGAAATCCCGAACTCGACCAGCAGTACCTTTGCATCGGGGTGGTCCATCGAGGCAATCAGAACCCCGACGGCGACGCGCATCAGTACGAAAACCGCTTCGAGTGCATCCCCATCGACGTTCCCTATGTGCCAGCGCGGGAGCCTGCGGAGCGAAATCGGCCGCAGATCCCCGGCTACTGCACCGCCACCGTGGTGGGCCCGGAAGGCGAGGAGATTCACACCGACGTGCATGGTCGGGTCCTCTGTCGTTTTCACTGGGACCGCGCCGAGAACCCGGACGACCAAGCGTCCTGCTGGATTCGCTGCGTGCAGCGGTGGGCGGGTCCGGGCCGAGGAACGATGCACATTCCCCGCATCGGCGATGAGGTGGTGATCAGCTTCGAAGGAGGCAACCCGGACCGACCGCTCTGCACCGGGAGCGTCTACAACGGAGAAAACACGCCTCCGCTAAGCCTCCCCGACGAGAAAGACCGCACCGTTGTGCTTCGTTCCGAGAGCACCCCGGGCGGCGGAGGCCACAACAGCATCGTCAGCGTGGACGCGTCGGGAGCAGAGCAACTCGCAGTGCACGCCCAACGCGACTACGACGAGACGGTGTTGAACGATCACACCGTGGATGTGGGAGCCAATCAGTCGATCTCAGTAGGCGGAAACCAGTCCACCAGCGTCGGAGGAAATCGGACCATCTCTGTGACGGGGAACCTGTCGGAGTCCGTCACTGGGACTCGTACCTTTGAAATCACAGACCAGGAGATCAACCGCTACCAAAACGGGCGAAACACGACGGTTCAGTCTGCTGACGATGTCCTGACGGTCGACGAGAACCGCCTACTCAACGTAGGCAAGATTCACCACACCAGTGCAGGCCAAGAAGCCAACCTAGTTGTTGGCGGCACGTCGTCGATCGCCGTCGATCCACAAAGCATTCATTTGGAGACCACGCAGAAGATTGTCCTCAAAGTGGGCGATTCGGAGATTCAGATCCTGCCTTCAAAGATCATGGTGAAGAGCCCTGAGGTCTTGCTTGTGAACAATGGGAGCAACGATCGAGTGTGGCTGAAGGACAAGATCCTGGTCGAGTCGGCGGCTGAGACCGTGATCGGCACACCCAAGGCACACGCCCGCTTCGAGAGCACGGACATCAAGATTGCAGGAACGGATGTGAAGGCAAACGCAACAAGTCAGCTCGAACTCTCGACCACCGGTGGGGCGAACGTGAAGCTGGTCGGTGGCGATGTGAAGTTGAACGACTAGTGAAGGTCACCAACCGAACACCGGTCACGAGTATGGCCTCCTTGGGAAGTGCGATTCAGGGCCACCGGTTCGGAGTGGTTGTGGCCAAGGCGACGTTCGATTATTCGGATGGCCATCCCGAGCTTGTTGCAGACGAGCCATATCCCGTCCTCCAAGAGGACGCGCCGACCAGACTCGGTCTTCTACCGCGCGACGACCTTGTTCCAGAACAAGGTCGGTTCGAAGTGATTCTGTTGGGGAAGGCGTACGCTTCCCGCGGCCTGGCGCCCCACGTGACGGTTCGCCTCAGCGTTGGCGACATACAACGAGAGCTGCTGGTATCGGGCAACCGAACCTGGGAGCGCCAGGGCAACGAGTTCGTTCCCGGACGGAGCGAGACTTTCGACACGCTAGACTTGACCTGGGCGAATGCCTTTGGGGGAACTGCGACCGTGGAGATCGACGAAGGGAGTTTTCTGGAACTCCCCTGCTCCAGGAACCCGGACGGAAAGGGATACGCGCCGCGAGACCAGCTTCCAGGCCTTCGCCAGTTGCTTCAGTGCGAGGGCGACTTTCCGAGACTCCACACTGACCCGAAGGTTCCGAACATCACGCGCCCCGAGGACGCACCGACATTGGGACAAGAATTGGAGCCCGTCTGCTGGGCAACCCTTCCTCTCTCGTCGGGCTTCTTCGTCGATCAGTTCGATGTGAATACTCGGAAATGGGAGGCGACCAACCCACGCATCCGCCGCTGCCATCCCGACTGGTTCATCGGTCCTCCGGAACGAGGCGCGATGGTGCGAATGGAGGGAGTGGGTCGACACCCCGTCGAGTTTTCACTCCCGGAACTTCGCGTGATCGCGGATTTTGCGATGTCCGGCGCAAGCGGCCGGCGTGAGCTTTTTCCTGTGAGTTTGGTGCTCTTGCCCGAGGAAGCGAGGTTCTACCTCGTTTACAAACGCCTCATTCGGGTTTCGGCGAGCGCCGCATCGGCCCCCGTCCTCCGGCTTCGGGTGTCGGAAGGTTGGAGAACCGAGGAGACGCCGTCATGAGTTTTCCGTGCCCGATCAGCGTTTCGTGGAACATCTCCTACGGGGTAGCGGCTCATGACTACATGGGCGCAGCAACGCAGGGTGCCAAGGTCATGGGCCTCGCCGCGGAGGTCTTTGCGACGCACATGTGGACGGCTGGCTACCTGCTCGGCCAGAACAAGTTGACCGAGAGCGTAGTCTATGTCGGAGGAGCCGGGTTCGTCCTCCTGGACGGGCACGATACCGGTGCGATGTGCATCCATATTCAGATGGTTCCTGCGCCGGACAATGTCCTCACGTGTGTTCATATTCCGTTCTCCGGCCGCAAGAGTTGTTTCTCGGCTTCGACCGTCAAGATGAATAAGAAGCCCACGGCGGCGCTTCTAGATTACCTGTTTCCACCGTCGTTGCTTCTTTGCGGGGACCCGGTCTCGATGCCGACCCCGTTCAATAGCGGGGGGAACCTGATGCACTCGGTCACGGTTGGAGTCACGCCGGCAGATATTCTCGCGGGGTACTTTCGGGTGCTTGCCGAAGTGGCCATCGACCTGATTCTGTTCGGGCTCTCGGGGCCGTCCTCGAGCCTCCGTTCTGCAGGCGCAGCGAGCGCCGGCGCCGAGGCGGCGTGGAACAGCGCCGGCGCAAGCGTTGCGCAGATCACCCGAGGTCAAGTAGTGGATGCGCTGGTCGAGAAAGTTGGGTCGGTCTTCGCGAAGCAGACGCTCGCCAAGATGGCGGGAGCCAGCGCCTTTGGCTGGGCGGCAAACATGACGAACTGGATTGCGTCGGGGGGCGAGGGACCCGCGCCGGTTCCTGAAGTCTCGTTTGGAGTGGGCGGTCCCTATGGCCTAGCGGTTGGAACGACGCAAGAGGGCGTGCAAGCACAGACTCCTGTCGGAACCTATTCTGTGAACTCAGGTGGCCTGAGCAACCGGCGTTCTTTCGAGGCGACTCCGCTCGGAGATCTGATTGTACAAGCTACATCGTTGGGTGGTGATGACTCGTGAGCGGAGACGAGAGGACCGATTGCGGCCCCAACGCGAGGCACCAGTGATTGGGTCCCTTGCAGGGTTCGTTCTCCTTCGCGATGCGCGATCGGTGGACAGGTCCCACCTCGGCCAGAAAAGGGGCCAAGGGTGACTCTCCCATCGACCCTGATCGACGTCGTCGGACGCGACCGTATCGCCGCTCTGACCCAAATCCTAACGAAGCGCAGCTATCAGCTCGCGTCCACACTACAGCCTGCCCCCCGCCCAGAGGGGTTTGCGGGGTCCTGGCCCAAACGCCATCAGGCGCTCGAGCCAGATACCGAGTGCCTTCCTTACAAGCCGGCAACCGACGTCGTGGTGCAGGGAAACGCCGTCGGTCCTCGAGGTGCGTCTTTCTCCGAACATTCGGTGGCCGCTACGGTCGGCGGGCTCGCAAAGCGAATCCGAGTCGTTGGCGATCGCGTGGCGACGATTCGCAGAGGAAAGGTCAGTTTTTCTTCAGTCACCGAAGCGAATCTGGTGCCGGTCGTCTGGAGCAATGCTCTCGGTGGAGGAGATCCCCGAGTAAACGTCGAGTCGACTCTGCCAGTGGAGGAGGAGAGCGTTCTTCGGCAAGTGGACCATCCCGGAATCTACCCGCGAAATCCGTTTGGTTGCGGGTATGTCGTGGTGCCCAGAGACCTGGAGGGAGTCCGGCTGCCGAACCTTGAGGATCCGGAGGACCGGCTGACTCCCGAGCGGTTGATCGTGGAAGACCCTCGGGATTGGTGGAAGCAGCCTTTGCCGTGGTGCTTTGACTGGATGCATCCGGTTTGCTTTCCACGGCGCAACTACTTCATGGGGGCTCAGCCGTGGTTTCCGGGGCCGGAGGATGAGCGGATGCCTGAGGTTCAGCGGGGGTTCATTGCGCCGAACTATCGGTCGCGGTGGAACGACCCCGAGCGCCCGGCGGTGGACCCTTCGTTCTTTCAGGGCGCTTCGCACGGGATGGTGTTTAAGGACCTTGCGCCGGGGACGCCGATTCGCGTCGAGGGCATGCATCCTGAAAAGCAGGTGATCGGCTTTGACGTGCCTCGTCCGCCAAAGATCGAGTTCGAACTCGAAGGAACGATCCGCGAGGTCGAGCCTCGGCTACATCATGTGGTGTGTCGGCCCAACGACCTGATGGTGAACTTTGTGTACGGCGCGTCGACGGCGCTTCATCGGGCGTTCATTCCCGGTGTGCACAAGAAGATCCCGGTGGCGGTGCGCGTGGATGGCGGGGAATGGGTGCGCTATCAGGCGCCGACGCCCATCCGGGAGCAGCTGAACGAGGCGATGGCGCGGCAAGAGGCGGGGGAAGGCCGCATGGATGTCGGAACGACATCGAGCGGAGCGAAGGGAGGGTGAGTATGAGCAGTGAGCTGGAGCAGGATGACGCGAGGGTGGTCGATGCAGCGTCGCGAGACGCGAAAAACTCCAGTCGCGCAGACTCGGAGTTGTTGCCTTCCGCCGATGCAGATGAAAGCGTTTCCCGTAGGGATGAGGCTCCTCGCGAATCGTCGGAAGCCCAGCGCCTCGAGGAGCTGGTGGCCGAGCGATCCTTCGACCGGCCCCCGGCGATCCGTGGGGGGACGATCGCGCTCCCGCTCATGGCGGAGTGCCTCGAGGATACGCACCCGACGCTTCAGGGCCGGGTGAAGGTGGAGTACGAGTTCGACGGTCGACTCACCGAACGTTGGGTTCCGACCCTGATGCACATCGTGATTCGCACGGGCGATCGGGTGCTGCTTCAGCAGGCCGAGAACTGGCCGGAGCCGATCGTGGTTGGCGTGGTGGATGGCTTTACGCCCCGTCCCGAGCAGCAGCGAGGTACCGCGGCTTCTCTCGAGCTCCGCCAAGACGAAAAGATGACGGTGGCAGCGCGAGACGGCCAGCCTCTCGTGGAGGTTTGGCAGGGCGAATCGGGGCCGGTCGTTCGCGTGCTCCACAAGGACACCGACGTCCGCTTTTCGGGCAAGCTTGCCCTCCGGGCCGAGTCGATCGAGATCGAGGCCGAGAAGGGCAAGGTAGAGGTCCGCGCGCAGGACGATGTGGACATCAAAGGCGAGATTATCCACCTGAACTGATTTCATCGGATCGACCCTTTCCGGTTTCGGCATCGCGGCATAAGAAATAGGACTTCGAGTCCGTGTTGTGCAGGAGACCGGAGAATCCATGGAAGATGGCGCCAGCGAGAAGGCCGAAGCGACCTACCGGTTTTCGACGGCGATTTTCCCGACCGGATCTTCGACAAGGTCCTTGAGCTTCATTGTGCGACGTTCGCGTCGGGGATCTGGCGAGATGATTTTATCGCCGAGTGTCCGCCAAGCCTCGCCCCGTCTACCCGAATGCGCCATCGGAGACCCCTTCGGTTTTATCGTGGTTTCAGCTCAGGCGCTTGGTGCGCTGCTCGCGCGAAGGTCTTTCGACGGCGTGCGTGGCGCGGCGAGGAGGGACCGAAGTTGCTCGACATCAAAGGGTTTCGACACGACTGGGTTTTCGATTTCGCGGATGAAGTTCTGCGTGCTCTCGGTGAACGCCCCGCCCGTCATGAACACGATGCGATGGGTTTCCTGCGGGTAGCGTGCCGCGAACTCCCGGTAGAAGTCCGCACCGGTCATCTCCGGCATCATCAGGTCACAGAGGATCACGTCGAACAGGCGAGGTAGGTTTCCGAGTTCGAAAGCCTCACGTCCGCTACGACTGATCGTCACGTCGTGTGACTGCAGTATCCGCCGCAGACTCTTCGCCACGTGCTGATCGTCATCGATCAACAACACTCGGCGGGGTGGCGTCGACGGTCGCGGCTGACTGCGTCGCTCCGATCCCGCTTCTGCCGCCCACGAGCCGGGGCGGAGTGCGACGGAGAACGTGCTTCCCACACCGACTTCGCTCTCGACGCTGAGTCGTCCATCGAGAGACGTGACGATCGCGTGGCACACGGCAAGGCCAAGTCCGGTGCCGTTTCCGGGCGCTTTCGATGTGTAGAACGGATCGAAGATCCGACTCCGTTGCTCTTTGGGGATTCCGCACCCTGTGTCGGTGACGCGGATGATGACCCTGTCGTCGTTCGGATCGTGCGCCGCAGTGATGGTGATGCGGTTCTGTCCCACATCGCCTTCGGGAATCGACTGCGCCGCGTTGAGCACCAGGTTGAGCATGACCTGAGTGAGGCGTAGCGGGTCGGCCCGCACCGGCGGCACGTCGTCGAGCTCGCAGACGACCTCGGCGCGGTGACGGATCTCAGCGTCCGCGACGCTCAAGCAGGACTCGACCACATGGGCGATATCCGCGAGCCCGTCGTTCTCTGGCCGCGGATGGGCAGTGTTCGTCAGGTCCTGAACGATCCGCTGAATGCGCTTCGTGCCGATGATCGTTTCGTCGATCGCGTCGGCGAGGCCGGGGCTCTCAGCGTGGTTCGAGGTCAGCTGTTCGCGGATGTGCTCGAGGTTGTTGAGCATGAACGCCAGCGGGTTGTTCACTTCGTGGGCGACGCCCGCGGCAAGGGTTCCGAGCGACGCCAAGAGACTGGTTTGGGCGAGGTGCCGTTCGAGCTCTCGGCGTTCGGTCACGTCCTTGAGGACAAGGAGGAGAAATGTCTCGTCACCCACCGGCTGCACGCTCAACGACAATTCCACATACGGTAAGCCGTCGAAGTCGGCGAGTCCCCCCAGCGTTTGCTCGCCTTCGCGTCGCGCCCGACGGATCGCGCCTTCCCATTCTTCCTCGGTTCGGAGCGATAGCACCGGCCCGAGCTCGGTGAGCTGTCGACCGAGGAGTTCGTCTCCCGTTCGACCAAACATCTCCAGCGCGTTCTCTCCGATGTCGACGATCCGGAGCGTCTTGGGGTCGGCCACGATCACCACGATGCCCGCCTGGTCCATGAGCATACGAAGTCGGACCGACCGCTCCTGCGAGCGTCGTTCGAGCTCCTTGGCAAGGCGCGCATTCTTGAGCTGCAGCTCGCTCGCGGTGATGAGGGCGCGGCCCTCTTGGCGGGCGAGGAGGGTCATCGCCACGCCGAAGAGTCCCAGCATGGTGGCCATGATCATGTGCGTGGCGTCGCCTGCGATAAAGAGCCGCACGACCAGCGGAGCCAACGCAGGCACGGCAAATCCGAGAAAGGATGGCTGGGAGGTGGCGTTGCTCGAGGACGCGCCGGCGACCATGCCGCCCGCCACAAAAACCACGGCCACCGTGGTTGGCAGATCGCCAGTGACGAATACCGCGGAGCCCGCGCCCCACACGATCCCGTTGGCGGTGGAGCCGATCGCGAACCGACGTTCCCACATGCGCGGCGAATGCAGGTCCGCATTCCTCCGATACGCCACGTTGAGCAGCGCCCGAGCGATGCTCACCAACCAGAGGAGCCCTACCCAGCCGAACGCCCCGAGCGGAGCGATCGCTCCGCTGACCAGCCATCCGAGAAGGGCGCTGTTGATGAGGACGGTGGCAAGGGCGACGGGACCCTTCTGAAAGAGCACCCCAACCCGGGCCGCATCGACCGCGCCCACGAGGTCCGAGTCGCCCGAACCGGGATCCTCCGAGCCGAAGTTCTCCGAGCCGAAGTTCCCCGATTCTGAGTCCCCCGAGCGTGAGTTCGGTGAACCCCGATTCGCCGTTTGCGCTTCTTCGACCAAATCCGCCCCTGGAATCGATAGTTTACCCCAGAATGGGGCAAAGCTGACACCAACTGGGCGGTTTCGAAGGGCCCGCGGGTTCGGGTCGAAGCGCGGTCGAGACGCTGGGGCGAAGCGTGTATGGTTCGGTCCAATGGATTTTGCTTGGTTTTTGGGACTGATGTTTCTTGCGGGGCCAAACCTGGCCGCCGCGCAGGAAGCAAGCCCGGACCTAGCTTCCGAGGAAGAAGCGACCCCGCCCAACTTGGAGGAGTCGGAGGAAGGGCCGGATGTCGGGCCGTCCCCAGAGCTCGAGGTTCCCGCCGAGTTGGAAGACCCCATCCCGGAGCCTCCTTCGACGGCCCGCGCGCCTTCGACGGCCCGCGCGCCTGCGAGCGATTCTCCGAGCGACGCGGCGACGGTGTTCCTTCAGTGGTCGGTTCCCGCAGGAGCCGGATGCCGGTCGCCGGACGCGGTGGCGCAGGCGGTCGAAGCGCGGGTAGGCCGTCGTCTCTTCGGCCCCCCGTCGAGCGCCACCCTCTTTGTGGAAGGGCAGGTCTCGACCCCGGACGGGTCTCGGTGGCAGGTTCTGATCACCGTGCGCGATCGCGAGCGGCAGCTGGCGGAGCGCCGAGTCCGCGAGGTCGGCGACCGATGCGGCGTCTTGGACCCGACGGTGGACGCGATGCTTGCGCTGCTCGTCGACCGGGAAGGCGTCGGCTCCACCGCGTCCGGCGACCGAAGGACCGATGTCCGCGGGGATCCACGGGAGGCGCCGAATCCCGTGGAAGAGGAAGCGCCGCCGGAGCCGCTCTTCGGCGGTTGGGGGCTTCATGGGGGCCTATATGCCCAAGGAAGTGCGGGGTATGTGCCGGGCCTTGCGATCGGAGGCTATGTGTCTTTCGGAGTGTCACCGCCGGGCGGCCCGGTTTTGGAACTCCGCGGCGGAGGGACCACCGCGGGGCGGGAACGCGCCGACGTCGGTAGCGTCGAGGTGCTGACCCTGTTCGCCGGCGCCGCCGCGTGCACCCGTCCGTTTGGTTTTGAGCTGATTCGATTTGGCGGTTGTCTCGGAGGAAAGGTCCTCTTTCAGCAGGCGAAAGGCCTCAACTTCGACGAGAACCTCGAGGAATCGGACCGCGGCTTCGTTCTGAATCTCGACCTTCGGACCGATCTCCGCGGCAATCGTTTTCTCTCGGTGCGCGTGGGCTTCACGATCTCCTTGGCCGTCGCCCGGCCACGTTACAACTTTGTGAGCGAGACGGGCGAAGAGACCGAGGTGTGGTCCCTTCCAACCATAGCTGGGCTCTTTTCCCTTGGGTTTGCGATCCATGCCGAATAACCGAGCGCTCCTTCGGAGCTGCACTCTCATCACGGTTCTCTTGGGCGGTTGTGTGACCGAGTCAGTCATCGGCATGCAGACCGACGCGGGCGACGCGATGAGCCCGGATGCGGACGGCGATGCGACGACCGACGGTTCGTTGGACAGCGACGTGACGGATGCGGTACCCGACGGGGCCGGCGACGCGACGACGGATGCAGTGCCCGACGCTGACGGCGGCTAAGGCCGGCCGCACAGGTTTCTTCCAATTGGTCCTTGCCGGATCCGCCGGCGGGGACGAGAGAACGGGGGTGGATGCCCATCGCCCCGGCTCGCCGAGAGTCTCATCGGATTCCCTCGGCCCGGTGGGGGAGCTCGTCGTGATGGTGGCGTCGCTGATGGCGCTCAACGCGTTGGCGATCGACGTCATGCTTCCGGCCCTCGGTGGCATCGCCGAAGACTTCGCGGTGACTCACGCCAACGATCAGCAGCTCGTGGTGATCGCCTACATTCTCGGCTTTGGTTTCCCGCAGCTCGCGTGGGGCCCGCTTTCTGACCGCTTCGGTCGTCGGCCCATGGTGTTCGTCGCTCTCCTCGGCTACTCGATCGCCGGTTGCGTCGCCGCGTTCATGCCGAGCTTCGAGCTCCTGCTTGGGGTTCGGTTCGTGCAAGGGGTGTTCGCGGCGGGTTGCCGAGTGGTCGCGGTGGCAGTGGTGCGGGATCGATTCGTCGGCAGCGCGATGGCTAAAGTGATGTCCCTCGTGATGACGGTGTTCATGGTGGTGCCCATCACCGCTCCGATGCTCGGCCAGGGCCTGCTCCTTGTGGCCTCGTGGGAGGCGATCTTCTATGTGCTCGCCGCGGTCGGCACCGCGGTGCTCCTGTGGACCGGCCTTCGGCTTCGAGAGTCGCTTCCCGTGGCCCAGCGCCGACCGCTGAAACTCCGCGCGATCGCAAAGACCTATCGCGAGGTCCTCAAGACCCGAGTGACGCTCGGCTACATGCTGGCAAGCGGCATTCTCTTCGCTGCGCTCTTTTCGTTTCTCTCCGCGTCGGAACAGATCTTTCGGGAAGTATTCGACGAAGGCGAGCGCTTCGTCTTTTGGTTTGCCGGGATTGCGATCGTTCTCTCGGCCACCAACTTCGCCAACTCCCGCCTGGTCCGCCGCTACGGGATGCGCCGTCTCAGTCACGGCGCGCTCATCGGCTTCACCGTTCTCTCCGCGGTGCTCCTTTTGGCCATCGATGCGCTCGGGGAGCATCTCTGGCTGTTCTTCCCGTTGTTCTCAGCGATCTTCGCGCTCTTTGGCCTCATTGGCGCGAACTTCAACTCTCTCGCCATGGAGCCCTTGGGCAAAGTGGCGGGCACCGCGTCGGCCGCCTACGGATTTGCGACCACCACCGTGTCGGGCTCGATCGGTGGGCTCATCGGTCGGGCGTACGACGGCACCACCCGGCCGCTCCTCCTCGGCTACGTTGCCCTTGGGGTGGTCTGCCTCCTCATTGTGCTCATCACTGAGCGAGGGAGGCTCTTTCAGGCGGACCGGTCTGCGGAAGCGACCGCTTCGTAAGCCAAGGCTCGGCCAAGCTTATCCCGCGGGATGCACAGAGTTCATCCATCGGAGAGCCCGATCGATCAACGCCGCTTGTGCTGCGATGATCTTCTCCGCTGCGATCTCCGCATCGAAGAAACTAGCGCGATCGACTTCGGGAAAGGACGCTTTCTTCCCGGACCGGGGCGGCCACTCCATTTCGAAGAGATTGCTTTCCAGTGTGTCGACATCGGCATCGCCAACGAAGGCCCACGCGTGCACGAGCTTGTTCGACTGCTTCGCGGTACCGAGCGGTTCGAAGTGGTCGGCCTCGCAGGAGAAGCCCGTCTCTTCACTGAACTCGCGCTTGGCCGCTTCGAGTAGATCCTCGCCGTCGTCGACGAGGCCCTTGGGAATGCTCCAAATGCCCGCATCTTTCTTTCGGAAGTACGGCCCGCCCGGGTGGACGAGGAGGAACTCGGCGGTTTCGCGACGGCGGCATAGCAGAAGGCCCGAACTCGTCTTGGGCATGGGCTACACCAAGCTCATCACGAGGACTGTCGCCAACGTGGCGAGGAAGAACACCGCGGCGCCGATCAAGGCATAGGTTCGCAGGAGCTTCTTTCGCTGGAACGAAGCGGCGACTTCGTCGACCTGTGCGGACTGGGCGGGACTGAGCGAGGTTCGACCGTCGGGAAAGTAGCTCTGCACGATGCTCCCCATCGCGGCTTCGCTCATGCGGGTTTGGCTCTCGGCCAGGACCCTTTCGAGCACCGTGTGCATCTCCTGAGCGCTCGAAAATCGATCCGATGGATTTCGCGCGAGCGCCCGTCGCACCACTGCATCGAGCGCGGGAGGGATGTTGGGGTTGGTGACGCGGACCGACGGTGGACCTGCATAGTTTGTGATCGCTTGAATGGTCGCAGCGGCGGTCGGCTGGTTGAACAGTTGGGTTCGGGTCAATCCTTCGTAGAAGCAGAGGCCCAGCGAAAACACATCGGTGCGGGCATCGACTTCACCGCGGAGCTGCTCCGGCGCCAAGTATCCAAATTTCCCCTTCACGTACCCCGGCCGCGTTTTGTGCATTTGGGTCTTGGCCTTGGCGAGACCAAAATCGACCAGCCGAACCGTGCCCTCGCGGTCGACCATGATGTTTGCGGGGTTCACGTCCCGGTGGACGATATTGAGCGGTCCCGCGAATGGCTCGACGAGGGTGTGGGCGTAGGCGAGAGCGCGCGCAACGTCGCTGACGATCGATGCCACAAATGCCGGGTGCAGCCCCCCGTCGGGCAACGACGCCTCGAGAAGCTGCTTGAGCGACGCTCCGTCCACCAAGTCCATGACGAGAAAATAGTGCGCGCCGTCCTGGCCGAAATGATGGACCCGGCAGATGTTCGGGTGCTCGAGTTTCTGGACCAGGCGGGCCTCGTCGAGAAACATGCCAATGAACAGTGGATCCGTCGCCATCTCCGCGAGGAGCCGTTTGATGGCGACGTCCGGTGCGTGAGGATCGGTGAGGCTCCTCGCCCGGTAGATCTCACCCATTCCTCCCGAACCGATGTGCTCCACCAGCCGGTAGCCGCCGCAGACCCCGTCCGGCGACCGAAGCGACGCATCCACCGAGGCTTCAGCGATGCCTTTGATGGAGGTCACTCGGCCACCGAGTTCACCGACTGGTCCGAAGCAGCAATCACTCGGCGACATAGTAGCGCGCTTGAAGGCGAACGACGGACGAGATAGCGCGGTCGGCCGCGGGGGCCGAGATTTCAGCGACGGTCGTCGCGCGCTTCGTCGCAGATCTCCTGAATGTCTTCGATATCGTTTCGCGACAGGTGTTCCCGCCCATCCGCGGCATGGGGAGCCTCCGTCGAGCCACAAATCGAAAGGAGCGCATCCCAGTGGGAGGGACGGTTGATAACGAAGCGCTGGCCACGAAGTCGGATCTCCCGATCGGTGTTCAGCTCTCGAACGGTTCGCGGGGGCAGGTTCGGTTCCTGTGGATCGCGGTCCGTCACGATGATCTGCTCATGCACCTGCATCACTCCCCCGAACGTATCGACCGATGCGTGCCGGATGAATGTTCGAATCCATCCGTTGTCGAGTTCGATCTCTTCCTTGCCGCTGAGCTGGATGTCGGCCGCCCCGGCGCACCGCCCATTGGGATACCGAAGCGCTTGCGGAACGTAGCTGTCGCCCACGCGACGGAGGATCCGGCTCGACCGTGCGCAGGTTTCAGGATTGTCGGGCACTTCGCAGGTTTCGCCTTCCGCGAGCAGAATGTCTCCGTAGCCAAGACCGAGTTCGCGCAGTCGGGTTCGACCCACGCGCGCGCGTAGCGGCCCGAGTGTTCGGACCTTAGCGCGGTCGTTTTCGAGTTCGACGAACGCCGCGGGTCCGAGGCCGTCCCCGTTTTCAAAGCGGTGGGTTACGAGCCACACCAGCCGCTCGGTGGCCGAGACCCGAGTCTCGATCACTGATTCTTCCGTCAGGCCCGTGTTTCTCGCCCGACCCTGGTCTTCGTCCGCGCCGCATCGTTCCCCCCGCGGCCATTCGATCGCACGCCCCGCGCAGTCCCGCTCGATGAGCGCCCCGACGCTCCCGCCGCGGGCCATGAGGTCGATCCACTCTTCGTAGCGCATCGAACGCTGAGGAGGGATCTCCTCAAGGTCTTCATATTCTTCCTCTTCTTCAAGGGCGCCGTCACGCACGAGCACGCAGACCGGCTCGGGCTCTTCCTCCGTTTCGCCGCAGCCAAGGGCAAGGAGAACGATCAACGCTCCTCGAAGACACTGGGGTGCCGTGGCCATAGACGGCAAAGGATACTGCGGCTCGCCCGTCGAGACGAAAAAACGGCCGTTGTTGCGTAGATGTTGAGGTCCGTTGGGGAAACCCTGCGCCGATCCGACACGTTTCGGCAGGTCGTGCGGACCACCCCTGGAGAAACCTCCGCAACCACGGAGGCTGCAAGGAGGTCATCCGAGACCGGGGCTAGAGGACTTCGGTCCCGGGGGCCGGCCGCCATTCGGCGGTCTGAGGGGCTCCGGGCGGACTTGCCGGCGCCGATCCCTCGTACTGACCACCCGTCACCATGTAATAAGCCCGCGCAAAGGCGCGGCCGAAGACTTCGCGGGTAAAGCGGTCCTCTTCCACGAAGCCTTTGTGTCGGGCGACGTACTTGTTCCACAGGCCGTACGGTCGAAACGGGATCAGAAGGTCGACGATCCCGGTGCCCGGCGCCGAACGCTGCATCGCGGCGCCGTTGCCGTTGCTGTTCTTGCCCGCGACCTCGCTCGGCGAAAGGCGTTGGAGCAGGCTCCGCACTCCTTCCATCAGGCCGCTCAGGAGCGCGACCTGGTGAATCGCGATCTCGGCGAAGGCGCGGTTCATGTCGTTGACCCGGGCTGGACCATCGCTCTTGCCGTCGAGGAGGTAGGCCAGGACTTCTTTGCTGCTCTGTGCGCGATGGAGTTCGGTGTCTTGCGACACGGTGCGCACCGCCATGTCCTTGCCGAACTGTTCGTAGCCCTTGCGAAGCTCCACGTAGGCCTGGGCGCAGGCCTCGAGGAGTGCGCCGACCCGCTCCATGTCGAGGGCGGGGTCTTCGCTCGGTTCTCCGCCGAGGCGTTGAATGAACTCGTCGGGGTCGACTTCGCCGAGTGCGGCCGGGCCAATCCCGAGGTTCTTCGCCATCTCACGGATGTCTTTTTCCCGCCCCACATTTGGAAAGCGATGGACCAGCGCCATCAACACGCCTTCCTTGACCGATGGAGGGAGGCCCCCGATCTGCTGTTGGATCTGGTGAAAAAGCGCCACCCAGGCCTGGCGGTATGCGTGATGCGCGGCGCCGAGGTTGGTCGCCACCCGATCGAGATGCTCGTTGATCTCTCGCGAATGACGGTTCTTCTGGATCAGCGAAGTGGGACTTCGGTCCTCCGGTCCAAGCTGCCGGTGCTGCATGGCGTTGAACACCATGGTTCGCGCCTCAGGGAGCTCGTTTTCCTTGGTCGCTTCGATCTGCGGAGCGATGAAGAACATCGACTGACGCATCGGCGCGTTGACGGCTTCCGGCTGCACCGGCGCCCGAAGAAAGTAGAGTCGGAGCGGACCGATTCGGAGGTCGAGGCGGTCATCGAGGGGCACTGGGACGTTCTTTTCCGCCCGCTGTCCGTTGACCACGGTGCCGTTGGTGGAGCCGAGATCGACGAACCGGGCGCCCCGATCGTCAAACCACACCACCGCATGCCACTGGGATACGAACGGCTCGCGAAGGACGAGGTCGTTGAGCTCGTTGCGTCCGATGCGCACAGGAGAGGACGTAAATGCTCGATTTTCATCGGCATTCGTCTGGGTGTTCTGGATGCGGATCAGGAGCGGAAGCATGGGAAGTTTCCCGGCGTCGGGACCGGACGAGCCCAGAGCCTACCAGCGACTGGCGAGTCTTCCAGGGTGGACGACACGGCCCTCCGCGGCTCCGGACCCCCCGATTAGCTAAAGTCGAGGCGGAAGTCCCCGTCCGGCCCGAGCCCGATTTCGAGCTCCGAGGGGGTTTCCTCGTCGGCGAGCTGTTCGAGGAGTTCCCGGGCCACGAGCGGCATCAGGGAGCCGCGAAGGATGTGGTCGATATTGCGCGCCCCGGTCTCGGCTTCGGTGCAGCGACGCGCGACTTCGTCCAGAAGCTCGTCGGTCAGGGTGGTCGAAATGCCGTGGGCCTCCTGAAGCCGTTTGACGAGCTTGTTGAGCTTGAGGCCCGTGATAGTCCGCATCGAGGCAGGATCGATCGGTGCGTAGGGGATGACCGTCATGCGGGCGAGGAGCGCCGGCTTGAAGTGCGCCGAGAGCTCCGGTCGAATCTGCGAGACGACATCCTCTGGGTCCGGTCGCTCGTCGCCGCCGTAGATCTCCATCAGCTGATTGGTCGCGAGGTTGCTCGTGAGGATGATGATGGTGTTCCGAAAGTTGATGTCGCGGCCTTCGCCATCCGAAAGGATTCCCTTGTCGAACACCTGGTAGAAAAGGTTCATCACGTCGAGGTGGGCCTTTTCGACCTCGTCGAGAAGCACCACCGAGTAGGGCCGCTGGCGGACCGCCTCGGTCAACATCCCGCCTTCTCCGTAGCCGACGTAGCCCGGCGGCGAGCCGATGAGGCGCGACACCGTGTGCTTCTCCTGGAACTCGCTCATGTTGATGGTGACCAGAAAGCGCTCACCTCCGTAGAGCTGTTCAGCGAGGGAAAGCGCGGTTTCGGTCTTGCCGACACCGGACGGTCCCACGAAGAGGAGCACGCCGATCGGGCTGTCCGGATTTCGGATGTCCGCCGTCGCAATGCGAAGCGCTTCAGACACCGTGGCGATCGCGTGGTCCTGACCGATCACTCGGCTCTTCAACGTGTCTTCGAGCTGAAGCACATTCGACACCGAATCACGTTTCATCTTGCCGACGGGGATCCCGGTCCACGCGGCGACCGTGCTGGCCACCGAGTCCGCGTCCACGTCGGCGTGAATCAGCGGCTCTTCCCCGCATACCTCGTCGAAGCGGCTCTGCGCTTCCTTGATCTTGGCCTCGAGGGCCTCGAGATCGGCGGGCTCCGCCGGGGCGGGCTCTGCAGGCGGGGGCTCTGCAGGCGGGAGCTCTGCAGGCGGGGGCTCTTCGGTTTTGGCCGCGCTTGCCTCCGCCTCGCTCGCCTCGCCGGTCTCTTCGGTGCTCTCCGTGGTCTCGGCGGTGGCTTCATCGGAGCCTTCACCCTTGGCCGTTGCGAGTGCCGCCCGCGCGTCGATCAACGCGTCGAGCGCATCTCGCTGCTCTTGCCAACGCGACCGAAGCGCCTCCGCTCGATCGTGAAGCGCCGCCATCTCGCTTTTGAGCTCCGCGAGACGATCTCCGAGCGTCTCGTCGCCATCGTCGAAGTCGCGCTGAAGCGCGGTTTGTTCACGCTCGAGGGCGGCGAGGTTCGATTCGAGTGCCACGAGCTCTTCGGGCCGGGTGCCGCGCTCGACCCGTACGCGCGCCGCGCTGGTGTCGAGGAGATCGACGGCTTTGTCCGGCATCTGTCGGCCGGAGATGTACCGATTGGAGAGAGACACCGCGGCCGCCACCGCTTCATCCCGAATGATCACGCCGTGGGCCTTTTCGTACACGGCGCGGAGCCCTCGGAGCATCACCGTGGCGTCCTCTTCCGAGGGTTCGTCCACCTTGACCGGCTGAAAGCGCCGCTCGAGCGCGGCGTCCTTTTCGAAGTACTTCTTGAACTCGGCCCACGTGGTCGCCGCGACGGTTCGGAGCTCGCCGCGCGCAAGCGCCGGCTTCAGAAGATTCGCCGCATCGCCGCCGCCCTTCTGGCCTCCAGCGCCAATGATCGTGTGGGCCTCGTCGATGAACAGGATGATCGGCTTAGGCGAGGATTTGACTTCTTCGATGACTGCGCGGAGCCGGTTCTCGAATTCGCCTTTCACGCTGGCGCCCGCCTGGAGGGCGCCGAGGTCGAGTGACATAAGCTCGACATTCTTCATCGTGGCGGGCACCTCACCGTTGGCGATGGACAGGGCGAGTCCTTCGACGAGCGCGGACTTTCCGACGCCCGGCTCGCCGACGATGATCGGGTTGTTCTTTCGGCGTCGCGCCAAGATGTCGATCATCTGTCGAATCTCTTTGTCGCGACCAAAGATCGGGTCGATGCGACCTTCCCGCGCCGACTGGGTGAAGTTCGTCGCAAAACGACCGAGGGCTGAATCGGGTCCCCCCGGGGCCTGGTTGGGGCGGCCCTTCGCTCCGCTTGGCGCGCCGCTGGGCGTGGGGGCCGCTTCGATGGCCTCGGCCGTCGTCGAGAGGAGTTCTTCGACCACCTTGTTCAGCTCGTCGGCGGAGATGTCACTGATTTCCGGCCAGGCTTCGGCGGTGTAGTCGTGCGGCCGTCGAACGATCTGCGCAAAGAGCATTCCCGACCGGAGCGCCATCTGGCCGCGCTCGACCGAGGCGTAGAGCCAGGCGTCTTCGATCCAGTTAAAGAGCGAGGTCGAAAGGGCGGGCTTACTGTGGTTGCCTCCCTTGAGCGCTTCAAGGACGCGCTCGACGCGACCGCGAAACGCGATGGGGTTCTTGTCGAAGTGGCGAAGAATGGTCGCGACGTCGCCCCGGTCGTCGTTCAGGAGCTCGTGGAGCACATGCTCCACCGTCACGTCGTAGTGCTCGGAGTTGCCCGCCCGAACGACCGCGGAATGGACCGCTTTGGTGGTGGTGGGGGTGAGGAGCTTCAGAAGGGACCGTTGGTCGACGCGCATGACCATCCTTTTGTGTAACGAGATCGAGAGTTCGGAAGACTGAGCCTGGACGGATGAGGCTCGATAATGCCTCCAAAGGGCCTTCTCTGTCTGCTCCTTCTCGCGGTTTGTCTCTCGAAAGCTCGTGGGTTGGTCGATCAGGGGGCCTTCAAGGAAGGCCTTGAAGCACGTCCTCGAGCGAGCGAAATCGAAGGCCTGCCGCGCGGGCAAAGCTTCGGTCGGTCGGGGTCGAACCCAGCACGACGGTGTCTTCGGGGGCTGCTCCGGACCGACGAAGAAGGGAGAGGGCGAGGCCCGGGAGCGGGCGCCGGCACCAGCAGACCGGGGGGCCCGCGGGGTGCACGCAAGTCTCCCAGTGAATCGGGAACCCCAGGAGCGCTTCGAGTCGTCGAAAGCACACGTCCGCTCTCTCCGGCGCGCCCTCGGCCTGGGGAAGCCAGGCGGTGAGCAAGAGCGTGGGTCGAGTCTCGAGCCATGTCCGCGTCCGCGGACGCAGGGCGACCTGGTCGGGATCCAGAGAGTCGTCGCGGCCCATCCCGGAAGCGATGAGCTCGACATCGATCAACGTGGCGGAGCCGGTCCCTTGGTGCTTCGATTCGCCGCCGGGCACCGATTCGAGCATCGAGAAGCCCTCTTCTTCGCCCGGCGGCTCGAATTCGCGGAGGAAACGGTCGATCGCGTTCGGGCCGACGATGCCCCGCGCGGGGTCGCCGTTTTTGAGCTCGGCGGGCGTCGGCAGGCGTCCGAGCACATCGAGGATGCGTCGAACGACGTTCCTTCGGCACTGCTCGACCGAGGCACCCAGCATGACTCCGCGCACCGCGTAGCCGCTCTCCCACGAGGCCTCGATCACCTCGTTGCGCTGGGCGCGGCTTCGGTACGTATTGTCGAGCACCACTCGGGCGTTGGGTGCCCCGAGAAGGGTGGAAAGCTTGGGGACGAGCCCAGCCAGCGTTCCGCCCTCGAGGTCGCGGTTGAGCCGCGCGTAGCCGGCGTCGACGAGCGTCGATGCGTAGTGGGACTTTCCCGAACCGACACTTCCCATCACCAACACCACATCACCGGGCGTTGGGTCCTGGGGACGACGCTCGTCGCGGGGAACGCGAAGCAAGCGCGCAAAGCCGGAGAGCTCATCGAGTGCGCGCCGCGCTTCGTTGCCGAGGTCCTCGAGTTCGAGGAGTTCGTGCACTCGACCGGGCACCCGCGTCCCCGGAATCGTCGTCACCTCCGGAGCGACATCCCGCATCCAAGAAAGGAGCAGGCTCTGCGGGCTTCGGTTCGCGGCGAGGCGTCGAAGGACCGCGTGTTTGCCGATCCGAGTGCTCCGACGCGGTCCTCCGAGCGGACTATGCGCGATGAACTCGACACCTTCGGCGCGGCAGTAGTCCAGCAGGCCGCCCCGTACCGCGGTCCCGTCGAAGAGGTGAAACGCGATCTGTACGGCCCGGATGTTGGCAAGCTCCCGCGCACGTCGGAGCTGGTCGAGGCGGACGTTTGAAAGACCGACCGCCCGCGCCAGGCCCCGGCTCTCGACGGCCGCGAGGGCGCGAACGCTCGTCTCGAACGGCACTCGCGGATCGACGGCATGCAGAAGAAAGAGATCCGGCGGACGGCCGAGCCGCTCGGCGCTTGCCTCCGCCGCCGAAAGGAGATGCTTCCGCGTGCCCCGGGCGACCCAACGGCCCCCCGGTCGGATCATGCCGCCCTTGGTGGACACGCGGATCGGGCCCGGCGCGGATCGAAGCGCTTCCGCGACGAGTCGCTCGTTGTGACCCACGTCTTGAGCCCCGAGGCCGTAGGCGTCCGCGGTATCGAGCAGGGTGGCCCCGGCCTGGATGGCGGCGTCGAGGACTTGCTCGGCGGTCGACCGGTGCCGCGCCGGGTCGGTCGAGAGGCGCATGCAGCCGAAGCCCCGCTCCACCGGGTGGACTCCCCTTATTCTCCAGGGCCGGAGCTCATGACGTTGTCGACGATCACGGTCTGGGCTTTTCGCTCGCCGCCCCGGAGCCAGCTGTTCTTGCCAAGCGTGGAGCCGCCGCCTGCCGAAAGGGTCATCGTCGGCACGGCGTCTTCGTCGAGGACGAGCTCCAGATCGAAATCCATCCCATCCCGGCTGAACAACCGCACCACATCGCGCACCACCGGCAGCAGGTCGCCGTCCTTGAGGAGTCGAGGGTATGCGTTCGCGGGGACCGGCTCGAGGCACACCGCGAAGTTGCCCGTCCGGTCGAACACCCGCTTGCCGAGGAGGGCGTCCACGCCCAGGCGGTTATTGTCCTTTCCGAGGGCGCAGCGCTCGTCGTCGTCCATCGGAACCCAGCCGCCGACGAACTGCTTTACTCCGACTTTCAGTTCGGGAAGGTCGGTGCCGAGGATTTGCTGAAGCGCGACTTCGAGGCTTCGAGCTCCGCGATTTCGCCCCACGAGCAACGGCGTGAGCCGAAGCAGCATCCAGCGCGGAATGTGCTCCGACGGCTCGAGCTCGTAGGGGTCACAGCCGACGAATGCGAGGGTTCGTCGGGTCCAGGGATCCGCGAGGTCGCTCTGAAACTCCCGCGCGTAGTTGTAGCGAGACCAGAGCCGGAAGAGGAGCGAGATAAGCCGATGATGAAACACGTCGAGAAAGTCGCGCCGCACCGCGACGTGCGGGTCCTCCTGCGCGATTTCTTCGGTCATGTACGAGGGAAGCGGACTGGTCGCCCCGCCCAGGCCGAGAAAGGTGGTCGAGAGCTCGATGAGGAACTTTGGCGGCGACAGCGGGTCGTCTGCGATCGACGGAACCCTCTTTAACTCGCCCGCAGCGAAGTCTCCGGCGGCGAACGAGAGATCGGGCATGTGACGAAAGCGAATCGCCTCGGCGCTGGGAGGACCACTGCTGCCCACCCGCTCGGCGTCCGGTGTGAGTCGCTCGAGGAGCGAAACCAGCTCGAAGAAGCGGGACCGGGGGGCGCCGCGGATGAGCTCCTCGACGAGGTCCCAGTTGGGGCCCGTCTCGACCTTGCTCGGGCGTTCCGTGTAGGTCTCTTCGTCGAGTACCGAAAAATCCTTGCTCATCGTTAGAGCATCGGGTCGGTGCCGTTTCGGGGCGGAAAGGTCCAGCTTGCGCCCGACGGGTGAAGCTGGATGGTCAGCTGATGGAACGAGTTGATGGTGACCCGGTCGGCGAAGAAGCTGTCGAGCACATTGCCGAAAAGGATCGCATCTCCCGGGCCGGCGAGGTTGGCCTCCTCCAGCTCGACGGTGCTGTGAATCCCGCGAACCGGAGAGTTGTCGAGGAGGCGACGGGCGGTGCGCATGTCGACGCTTCGAACCGAGTTCGCCCGGAGTTCGTTTGCCCGGCCGAGCTGTTGGTCCGCCGCCTCGTAGTAGTTGTAGAGATGGAGAACCGAACGAAGCACTTTGGGGTCGCCGAGGGACCGGACGTTTAGTGAAAGGTGGCCGATCAGACGCCAGTGGAGCTCGGCGCCGAGCGGCGGGCGGACCGGCTTGGTGACCTTCGTGAGATTCGAAAACTTGGCGATGGTAGGAGAGCGCGGCGTCGGAACGGAAATGTCTCCGACTCGAAGCTCGGCCGGAAGGAGTCGATTGGTGCAGGTGAGTTCGACCGAAAAGGTTTCTTCGTCGATCTCGGGGGATACGTCCCGGGGTGTCATCACCGAAAGATAGGTGTCGAGGCCACCATCGATCGGCGACCGGACGCGGCGCGTCGAAAAATAGGCGTCTTGGCTGCCCGTGCGTGCATGGCCGAAATCAAAGAACGGCTTGTATTCGCGCCGACCCTTTCGGGCGGCTCGAAGACCGGTCACCGAGTTGACCGAATAGATGGACATGTGAAGCGGGTTCAGACCCGCGGCGCGGAGGAGATACTCGTGCTGGCGCCGGTCGCGCTGAAACGGGTCGGCGGTGATATCGAAGAGGTTGATGACGGGCGTGCAGTGCAATCGAAACTGGTCGCGCTCGAGGCGCTCGGGAAGCTTTTCCGGGCGCTGGAAACGGAACTCGATCTCAAACTCGGTTGGGCCTTCGGGAGGAATGCGGTCGAGGTCCACCAGATCCAAGAACAGCATCCGCTCGGGAATCGTGAAGTACTCTTGAAGCAGCCGGGTTCCGATGGGGGCGAACTCGGGCCACGGGAGAAGCGCCTGTCGCGGGTCGAGGGCGGTCCGGCGAATCGTCTTTTGGCCGAGGGGAACCTTCCCGTCGCTGCCAATGTAGTTCACCTCGGTGAGGTGCTGGTCGAACCAGAGGAACAGCGACGAAGCCATCGCCAGCTGGCCGTGAAGGAACAAGCGAAAGCCACGTTTGTCGCATACCACCATACGTCCGGACTCGGTGGTGCGGAACTTCAGCAGAATGGCAGGGCTGTTTTCGTGGGCTTGATCGAGCTTGGCTGCGGTCAAGGACAGGGGGAGGAGATCGAGGTCGCCAACGGTTCGAAAGATGCAGCTCGTTCCGTCGATCGGCGTAGCCCCAAGCTCGGTACCCGCGGTCACCGTGTGTCGTCCACGAAGCGCCGTCGCGTGCGGCGAGAACTGAACCACCGCGGTGGAGGGAATGCTTCGAAGGTAGTGAGGAAGGAGAAGCTCGGTGATCCCCTCCACGATCTCCGGCACCGCGTCGTCGATGCGCTCACGAATCCGAGCCGTCAGAAACGCGAAGCCCTCGAGCAGCCGCTCGACATCCGGATCGGCGCCACGCTCAGCGAACGGTCCGGCGAGGCCCGGGTTCTGTGCCGCGAACTCGCGTCCCAGTTCGCGGAGGTACGTCAGCTCGCTTTGGTAGTACTTGCTGAACAAAGCCCGCCCAGCATACACGCCACCGCATTTGAAATCAGTAATCGTTCTGGGGACTTTGCTCCGCGACCGGCAAGGCTGGGGCGTCGACTGGAGATCGAATGAGAGACGACTAGGGTGACCCTCATGCTGCGATGGTTTTTTCTTCTTACTTTCCTTTCCCTTTCTGTCGCCTGCGGGGGCGATGACACCGCGGTGGGCGACGGAAGCGTGGATGCGGCCACCGACGCCCTAGTGGACGCCGAAATCGATGCGCGTACGGAAGGGGGCATCGACGCGTCTCCAGATGGAAGCGTCGATGCGGCGCGGGATGCGATACCCGACTCGCCACCCGACTCCTCACTCGACGCGATGCCCGACGCGAACGACTGCAATAGTTGCCTCGCCAATAGCTACCGCTGGGCGTTCGAAGGAGGCCGTCGCATCGAAACGAGCGCAAGCGCGATCGAAGCCTGCCGCGAGTTCGAGCACCGCCGAATGACCCGGACCCCGCCGGCTCGGACATGCTCCAACATGATTCCCGGGTGCGGCGCGATGCCCGGCGAAATCACGGTGGCGGATATTCTCGAGGCGCTCGCTCATCCCGACGTGGTTGCCGCATTTGCCGCGGCCCCCGTGCTCTATGGCCAGGATGGGCGACCGTTTGATGCGCCGCTCTTTGAGCTCACCGAAACTGGCAGGCGTCCAGTTCAGGTGGGTCTCGATTGTCGAGGTATCGGGAGCTGCACCCCGATCCCCGCGGGCGTTGAAGCGCTTCGAGACCTTTTGATCCGGCTCGAGCAACAGCAGCTGACGATCCCCGATTGCAGCACCACCTTCCCGTAGCCGGGCCTGCTGCGAGGCTCCTCGAGGGCGAATTCAATTGGTGACGAGGGTCTGGACGTCGGCGTAGACCGCTTCGGTGGTGTTTCCGAACCCTAGGAGCATGCGGTTTTTAGTGGGGTCGAAGATGCCGACGCCACTTGAACGAATCGGTGCCTCATTGGCGAGTTCGAGTCGGGTGACGCTCGGCGCCAGCCCACCGAAATCGAACGCGAAGAGCCCGAGCGCACTCCGCATGGCGTCGGGGGTGCCGCCAAATACGAACAGCCGTGGTCCGCGCGGGTCCCAGGCGAAAATGCCGTTTCTTCTCCCTTCGGGCAGGTCTTCTCCCTCGAAGAGACGTGTCCATTGCGCGGGGACTGCCCGCACGTCGAGCATCCAAAGGTCGCGTGCCGGATCGAGTGGATTGGTGCCCTGCGCGCCGCTGAATACGTAAAGGCGGCCCTGCGCTTGATCGAATCCGTAGAAGAAGCCGTAGCGCGGCGATGGGCCTGGGCCGGTGTCTTCGAAGACCCAGAGCGCCTCGCCGTCGACGATCTGCATTCGCCGCACGTCGTCGCGCGGACTCGCTCCCGTGATTCCGCCGAAGGTCCAGTAGAGATCGGTCTCCGGGTCGTACATGAACGCGTGGAGGGAGCGCGACGCGGAGGAGAGGAATCCGGTTTGCGGCACCTCGTCGATCACCAGGCCTTCGCCCGAATAGTCGACCCGGAGCAAAGCCTCCGAGGTGCGTCCTCCGGCTCCGTACCCTCCGAACAGCACTGCGGTGGTGGCGCCCGGGGCCTGAGCAACCCGCATCGAGCCCGTGGGAGGCAGTGAACCGGTCACCTCCAGCGCCGTCCATGCGCCAGAGGCGAGGTCGAGCGCCCATGCGTCGCCGAGGGGCGTTCCATATGGGCGATAGCCGGACCCGCCGATCACCAAGAGGCGATTTCGGCCTTCATCCAGGATGAGGGCCGGGTGTTCGCGGGCCTCCGGACCGGTCGGGACTTCCTCGGCGGCGAGCGGTGCGCCCCAGGCAAGCGCCGGGACGGTGACCGGAATCTCGAGATTTGCCGGAACTGCGGGGTCAGCCCCACCGACCGAAGTCGTGAGCTCCACGTCGAGCTGGCCTTCGGTGGTTCCGTACGGCGCGTAGACGGAGATGGCGCCGTCACGGACCTCGGCGGTGACCCCCGTGGCGGTCACCGACACGGTGAGCTCGGAGGGAGGGCGAAGAAGCTGCCGCTCCCCCTCTCCGATCGTGAGTGAGGCTGGCGCGTCCGGCCACTCTGGGGCGGTAGGGCCGATATCGGCAGCCGCGTCGGTCGATGCATCGGTCGGGGCAACGGCGTCATCGCCGCAGCCGAGCAGCAAGCACAGCAAGAGCACAGGTCCACGCATAGAAGCAGTCTAGCTGCACGACGCTTGCCAGTCGCTTCTCTTTAGAATCCGCGCGCGATGGCCGGAACGCGACGTTCGCCGTTAGCCGACGGATAGCCGACCGTTACGCAGGTAGCAGACGCGGAACACGGAAGCGGGTGTCCGCGCCCGTCTCGCTTCTCCGACGGTATGGCGCTGCGGCCATCCAAGCTTCGGTCCCCGATGCGATCGACCTACCCGAACTAAGGACGCCCGTCTTCGAGCCGGAGGGAAGCCCAGCGACCGCGCGCCCACGCATAGGTCGGAGACCACTGGCGGCCGTTCGCACCTTCTTCGAGGGTCAGGTTGCTGTGGGCTACCGCGCGGATCTCGACCTCGTCGGTGTCGCGAATCACGATGTCCTCGAACGTGTGCTGCACACGGTCCATGTCCTCGACGCCGGGCGTGATCTCGGTGACGGGATTCGCAAACGTTCCGACGACCGTGCCGCCGACGACGAGCTGGTACACGCTCTCCCCATCCTCTTCCGCCACCGTCTCGATCGTCACATCATAGAGCCACGTTTGCAGCGGTTGGCGAACGCGAGCTCGCGCGTACTGCTGAAGACCGTTGAGCGCGGTGTCGCTCCCGGCGGTGCGATAGTCGGTACCCGGCGGGAAGTTTCGGTCCCGGAGCGGCAAGATCTGCACCCGCCGAGATTCGGTGGAGAACGAAGTGAAGTCGTCATTGTCGGGAAGGAGCTCAAAGTCGTCGCCGGAGGTGGCGTCGAGCGTCACCGGTGCCGGAGGTTCGCCCGTCAGATCGATCCCCGAATCGGGCATCGACGCATCCGCGTCGGGGAGGTCGGCGTCCGGAATCTCGCGGTCGGGGACGCGGCTATCTCGAGCAACGGTGGCATCGGGAGTCGGCGTCGCGTCGAGCGTCGCGTCGGGCATCGCATCCTGGACGGGCAGCAGCGCTTCGCCATCGTCGCCGCATCCCGCGAGGGCAAGGACCAAGGTGATCGCCATCGGGGCGCGAGCCGACCACGTCGGTCCCGAACGCACTCTTCTCATGGAGGGCCTTTCTCGAGCGGACAATTCCACCAGTAGGTAGGCCGAGCGACGCACTTCGGCTCAGGAAAGCTGTGAAGACGGTTCGGGCGCGCGAAAGCGCTAAAACCCGGGCCTCAGAGCCAGAGTGTTCAGAGCTGCCGGCGTTCGGAGCTAGGGTCTTCAGAGCCCCGGGGGCTTGCGCGGCTCGGCAGAGTCGAACGCCTCAGCGCCAGTGCTCGTCACGGATCCCTTCGAGGACCATCCGATCTTCGTGCTCCTCGATGATTGCGACGACCTGGGCTTCGACGCCGGGTTCAAAGCGTCGAATGGCGAGCGTCCGAACCGCCGCCTCGGCATCCGCGGTCGTTTCGGAGCGGAGAAGCGACAGCAGAGCGTCGAGGGCGCGGTCGCTTCGATGAAAACCGAGCGCGAGGATCGCTTCGTTGCGTTCAGCGCCGGTGACCGCCTGCTCCAGCCAGCGGAGCAATGCCTCGAGCGCTTCTGGCCGAGGCGACTGCCCGAGAGCGAGGGCGGAGAGTTCGCGCTGGACCGGCTCGCCATGGAGGAGCAATGCCTCGAGGATGGGGACCCCGAAGTCGGGCGCCAGCTGGAGAAGGCCAGTCATGCTTTCGGTGATCACCGTCGGGTCCGAGTCGCCGACCCGAATCTTCAGCGCCAGGAGGGCTGCGCCGTCTCGACTTCCGAAGTGTGCGATCGCGGTGGCGGTGGCGAGCCGGACCGGTACGGCAGGGTCCGCAAGCATCGGGCCCGCATAGAGAAGGACCTCGGGAATGCTCAGGCGGCTCAAAGCGAGGATCGCGCGAGCGCGAAGCCGGTCTGCCCGATCCTCGGACTTCGGATATGCCTTTTCGAACTGCACGTACCGCGTCGCCCGGGCGAATGGCTCCGAGAGCATATGGTCGGTGTGGTCGAGGGCCTCGAGGATGGCGGTCTTGGCGAGGCATCCCGGGTCGGTCTTCGCTCCGTCGACTTCGAAACGCTCGTAGGCCCGCACCAGGTCCTCGCTAAACTCGTCGACCTTTGCGTCGCGGATCAGCTCCGCGGCCCTGGACGCGACGGCGGCTCGTCCGCGCTCGAGGGCGACTCGAATCCGCTCCCGGCCGCCCTCCTCGGTCGGATCCGAGGGAAGCGCGGCCAGTTCCTCCTCGAGCGACGGTCGTTTCTTTCGACCTCGGGTGGTGGAGCGTCGGGAAGCCATACTCCGGTTATAGCCTAGCGGCTGACTCCGGCGGTGCATCCCGGAAGGCCGAGGCTCGTCGACGTGTTCTCGTAGCCACCCTCCAGCAGCCGCGGGTCGCGTGCCTCGAACGGAGCGTGGTACGCGTCGTTTTCGACGCTCATCAGATCAGTGGCGTTCTGAGCGTTCCAGTCGGTGCACCACACTCCGTCCGCTTCCGCGACCGAGATCGCATAGGCACTCCAGCGGTTTTCGAGGTCGTAGAGCTCGAAGTGTTGGTCGGGACTCATCCCGAGAAGCCGGGCCACGTCGGTGGCGAAGCCGCCGCCGCTCCCTTGCCGGGTCAAGTAAAACACCTGCTCGCAACCCATGTTGCGAAGGACGAGGGTCGGGTGAAGGTCGGACCAGCCGCCCGCACTCACCCGGCCGTCGGGAAGCTCGAGCGCGCGCGTGAGTCCGGGCTCGGCCGGCGAGAAGGACAGGGGCACGCGCCAGTTGGCTTCGCCAAGGCTCGTAAACCGCCGGGTCTTGTCATCTCCGAAGCCATAGGAGTTGGCCGCGACCCGAGCGAGGTCTTCTTCTGCCCCCCAGTACCCGAACTTGACGTCGTTGAAGTCGACGTCGAAGTCGAACTCCGCCGCTTCCTCGTAGAGCCAGCGCGCCTCTTCCCATTCCTCGATCGCCGCGCCCTCGAGCACCGACGTCGAGATGAGTGCGTGCAGTTCGCCACCCACCGGATCGTGGATGCGCGACCGGTAGGCCGCTTCGTCTTCGAGGAGCTCGGTTCGAAACTCCCGAACCAGTGCGCCGAACGTGTCTCCGCATCGGCCGTTGGAAGCGGGAAGGGCGGCTGCCTCGGCCCAGGTCAACCCCCGACTCTCGCTCGCGCAGTCGGCGAGAAACTGGTCCATCGCCGCCGCGTCGGCGGGCGCGTAGCCCGCGTAGAAGCTGCCGACCCGGCCAATCCGGTCGGCGAAGGTCTCGAAGCTGATGACGCCGGGTCGAACGAAAATGACCGGATCGTCGGCGTTGAACTCCGCGGCAGATGCGAGAGCCTGGACGATGTCCCGCGCGTGGAACACCGGGTCGGGAGAACTCTCGAGCAGTGCGATGACCTCCGGATTGATAAGTCCGGCAAAGGTCTCCGATTCGAGAATCGTCTGCAGCGCGGCCACTCCTTGGCTCGGGTCGGAGTCGAGAAGAGACTCGATGCCGCCGGCCTGCACTTCACCGTAGATTCCGGCGGCTTGCTGAATCGCCAGACCTTCATCGCTCCTCGCGAGCTCGCCGAAATAGCCCTGGAACGATTTGAAAAGGAGTGCCGCTCGGGCCGCCTGCTCTTCATTCGAGCATCCTTCGCAGCGGACCGCTGGGTGCATCTGGATGCTCTCGAGCAGGAAGCTCGTGATCGAGCCCGAACTCCCCCCCGCGACCCCACTGATGAGACCATGATGTTCGATGATCCGCGCCAGCGAAGCAAAGTGGGCGGTGATGAGCTGACCGTTGCCCCGCACCCCGACGCAGACGGTCGGTCCTTCGCCATCGATGTTGCGAATGGCGCCGCAATCCTCGGTGTCGGCCATCGGGCAGAAGCTGTCGCAGATCCCGTCGCCGTACCAACGATACTCGGCGCAAAAGTCGCGGCCGAGGTCGGCGCCACCTGCGAGGTTCCGGGCTTCATCCTTGCTGACCACTTCCTCGTTGGTGGTGGCACTGCAGCCGGAAACGACCACGAGCGTGAGGAGTAAGCTGAAAATACGCATGGTCGGGATGTCAGAGCAGGCACCGTGCCATCCAAGAATCGAGCTCGTGAGCGATCGGTGGCTAGGCGGGTGGCCAATCCGCGTGGGGACCATCGAACCCCGTTTAGCCGGGCTACGGACCCATCAGCGGAGACGATCGGACAACCGAGATCTCACGCTGGGGGACACCGACCGGCGGGTCGGAAGCGCTAATCAAGGTGCCGGGCCCGAAAGACGTGCACTCCGAGCTCGACGTACTGTTCTTGGCTGTCTGGCGGGCCGGAGGCTTCGAAGGCGCCGGACTGGATGTAGCCGACGATCGACCGATAGGCCGGAGGCTCGTCTCGCTTTCGCGGCAGGCGTCCGCTTTCGCGGCGGAGCTCGGCCGTCTCGAGTGCGAAGCCCGGTGGGGCGAGCGAGGCCAGGCGCTGATGAAACACGAACGACGAGCTCACTGGCCGGCCTTCGAAGGCGGCGAGGGCCTGACGCTGCTCCTCGCTCGCTTGCTGCATCGCCTCTCGAAAGCTCGCAAGGAGCCGTCGCCGTGCCTCGGTGCTCTCGTTGATCGCGCTGAACACGCCCACCGCGTCGTCCGGGGAGCGGTGGAATGCATCTCGATACTCGGCCAGGTCACGGCCGCGAGAGCCGAGGACATCGACGACCATGTCGAGCTGGCGCTTGGGGACGAGCATGATGTCCTCCGGCCAGGGCGCGGCCATTGGATCGGTGAACACGTTGGGAACCGCCGACAGCTCCGACTCCTCGACCACATCCCGGAACAAGGCATGTAGGTCGGTCGCCATATCGAGAAAATGTACGACCACTCCGCCCGGCTGGAGCACTCGGGCGAACTCTGAAAAGGCCTTCGCGAGGTCGGACACGACGTCGAACACGCAGCACGCGATCACCGCCGCGACGGTTCCATCGTCAAAGGGGAGTTCGTCCGCCGATGCCCGTCGCACTTTCGCCTTCGGGCGACGCTTTCGGAGCCGCTTGACGCCGAGGTGCGTCGGCTCGGTGAACACCAGACGCGTCAGCACTTCGCGGGACAAATGTTGTGCGAGATACCCGTCGCCACTTCCGACTTCGACGACGGGGCCCGCGGGCAGGTCGCGAAGCTCGCGCTGCACAAGCTTTGTGAAGAGAGGCGCGAAACGACGGCGAAACCCGCGGACTCCATCGAGCTTTGCGAATACGCCGATCTCGTCGCTCACGCGACGACCTTAGCACTACCGCGGGGCTAACCGAGATTGATGTCGTCGCCGGGGTTGTTTCCTTGGCCGAAGGTGCCGTCGTTCCCCAGCGCGCCCATCTTTCGGAGCAGGGTTTGCATCAACGGCTTTTGCGAATCGCCGCCCATGTCCCGGATGATGTCGTGACGGATGCCGTACTCCGGTTTGGTGAGGCCGCTGATCACCGCCATCGCGCGATCGCTTGAATGGGTGACGCCGATACCCGCACCCCAGAGCACCAGCGTGTTGTCGATGATCGGCTCGCTTCCCGCCATGTTGTCCTTAAAGGACTGAATCATCTCCGAGTAGACCTGGGCGTGCCGGAAGTCCCGTCGGCCGTAGGCCGCGTTGTTACTGTGAGACGCCGCGTGATTGTCTCCGAGACCTTCCTCACCGTTGGGCCCATTGACGTATCGGTTCTCTCCAGCCTCCGACTCGAGCATGTAGGCCACCGAGCGGACCGTGTCGTTCTGGAACGCCACCGTCAGGAGGCGAGCCGTGTCGCGCCAGTGATAGTCGATGTGGTTGTGTCCCCGACCGTTGTAGTTGTCGTCGACGTACCACCCGTTGCTGTCGTGCCCCGCACCCTTGTTCTGCACGAGCTCGCCGCGCGGGGGAACCGCCACCGCGACGGCGGGGTTATCGATCTGGGACTGGAGCCGCTCCTCAAGCGTACGGATGTTCGTGAAGTAGCTCTCGAGCACCTCCCGGTCGTGTTGGCCGAGCCGCTGCTCGAGCCGCTCGATGTCCGGCCGTACACTGTCGAGCACGCTCTTCCGAAGCCGAAGCCGCGCGTCGGCTTCTTCGTTGCTCATCATCGGATCGATGCCCGCGAACATCTCGTCATAGATCCGATGGAGGTCGAACTCCGCGTCGATCCGGCTCCCGTCCGGCGCCGTCGACACCCATTGCTTTTGTCGGTTGTTGTAGCTGTTGCGGCCGCCGTCGAAGAATGCGCTTCCTCGGATCACGAGGTGCTGGCTTCGGCCTCCGGTGAGCGGGTGGTTCGCTTCGTAGTGACGCGCTAGGAAGGTGTCGGCGGACGACTTGTCGCCGGGTTCCACGGTCCAGCGCTCCATGACCGTGTCGCTGTCGCGCTCGGTGTGAGTCCCACGAAGCCAGCTCGTGATCGCCAGGAGGTGCGCGTTTCCGCCACCGCCCGCCTTGCTGCTCGTGAAGTTCTTGAACAGCGTCGTGACGTCCATGTGTGGCTGGAGCGGGGATGAGTTGGTGCCCGAGAGGTCCGGACTCTGACCGCCGCCGGGGGCGAAGTCGTCGGCCTTGTGCCCGTTCGGCTGGTAGATCGCGAGGAACCGTGGCGGACCGGACGAGGTCTGCGCGAAGCTCGTGTCGCTTTTGAACATCGCCTGGAGGGTGGGGAGCGCCACGAGAGCTCCGAGGCCTCCCGCGCCGCAGCGAAGCATGGTCCGTCGAGAAAGGGGCTTTTTCTTGATCAGCATGTGCTTACTCCACTACCCGGGCTTGGAACATGTTGGACAGGAATGCGCGGGCCACGATGCTTCGGAGGCCGGGCTCGGGCTCGAGGTCGGCAAGGAGCTCTTCGGTGGCGCAGCGCACCGCTTCGTTGCCCTGGAGGTCGAGACGACGCGAGCCGACCGTCTCGAGGACGTGCTTGCTCAGGCAGGCGAGGTACTCGGTTTGAGTGATCGTGCTGGTGACATCGTCCGGCGTGTCGAGCGGCGTGTTCTGGAACGAAAGGCCGTGATGGACCGACTCTCCATTCGCGTACTCGGTCTGGGGAAGTCCGGCCTCGTCGAAGATCTCGAAGGGCGCGCCGAGCGGGTCGATGAGGGCATGACAGCCCACGCAGGCGCTGTTCTCCGCGCGGAGGGCAATCTCCTCGCGAATCGTCGGATTCTCCGGAAGCGTTCGTAGCGCCGCATCGACCAGGTCGGCGTCGGGAGCTTCGAACGGCTGACAGAATAACGTGTTGAGGATGGCGACGCCGCGGTGCACCAGGTCGCCCTGCCGGGCGAGGGTCCCGCCCATCGTCAGCAGGCCCCCGGTCCGGCCGGTGCCTTCGGTCGAGACCTCTACGAACTCATCGCCACTCACATTGCCGAATCCGTAGAACTCGGAGAGTCGACCATTGAGGTGGGTCGTCGTGTTGGTGACGAGCGCCGAGGCGCCGACGTCAGATTCGAAGATCTTGGCAAGGTAGAGGGTGGATTCCATTCGCAGGTCTTCGCTGAGGAGCTCTGCGTCGGGGAGATTCTCGAGCCCCGGCGGAACCGCTTCCGCCGACGGCAGGCTGAAGTTGCGGTTGATGAACCCAGCGAGGAAGCGGTCTCCTTTGTCCGGGTCGGCAAGCATCCGTTCGACTTGGGCGAGGATCCCCTCGTCGGTTTCGAGCTCGCCGCTTCGGGCGGCCTCCATCAGGGTCTCATCGGGCACCGAGTGCCACAGGGTGAGGGCGAGCCGCTCGGCGATGCCATATGCACCGTTTGCGGCGTTGTTTATGCTTGGATGACACTAGTCATTTACCTTGATGACCAAGTTAGTTAATACTCATGTATAACCACTTCGGCCTTTCCTGGCAACAGAGCGAACGTTCATGTCCTATTTCACCCACGGAT
>JBCCZL010000016.1:0-36038 GCA_039187775.1 Myxococcota bacterium | reverse complement strand
TTCGCCCGGTGTGCGCCAACGCTTCGAGAACATGCGTTGGTTCGGGGGTGCGATGCGGTCTCGGCTCGGCCTCACCTGATGCTCGATGGCAGCGCGATCGGGCTCCTCGGCCTCGCGTTCGAAGAGCCTTACGAAGCGGGGGAGAAGCTGACGGAGGTTCAGCTTCGCGCGGTTTCGCTCGTGGCCCGGCAGGCCTGGGGTTCGCTCGGCGAATACGTCAACCTGATCAACGTTCTTAGGGCGTTCGGCTTGCCAGATCGCGAAGAGACCATGCGCGAACTGCTCGGGCTCGAACGTTTTCCAAAGGTGAAGGCGAGACACCGAACGCTGAGAATCGCGGAGCGACCTTGGTGGAAGTTCTAGGAGTGAGCATCGCTTCGACTCCACGTTCGACTGACGAAACTGGACCGTTGGAGACCACTCCACCACGTGTACAGGGGCCGGTAGGTGGCGATTCCGGACGGTCGATGCATACTCTGCACCACTCATCGGACCGATGGGGCCGGTTTGTCTACCGCACGGGGCGAGCGACGGGAACGCAATTCAGGTGAGCTTGCGGAGACGCTTGGGCCAGGGGTCGGAGAAGGCTCTTCCTTGCTGCCAGGCGGCGACTTCGTCTTTTGTGCACAAGGCACTCCGCAAGGCAGCGGCGAAGCCTTTGCAGGCGGCCGGCATGCCGATGAGCGTGAGCTCGTTAAAGCGGTCGCCGAAGATGGGGTGGGCGGCTTCGAGCTGCTTCTTCAGGAACTCGACTTCATGGGGGAGCATTTTCCCGTAGCGGTTGTGAACGGCTTCGGCGGCCCAAAGGCCGGTGATTTCGAGGGCGATCTGGCTGCCCGATTGTTGCCAGAGGAGAACGTCGGCGGGGCGGGATGCAAGCCACAAGAAACCTTTGGTGCGATACACGCCCGTACCGAGCTGGCTCGTACAGACGTCATGCAATCGTTGGGGGTGGAAGGGGCGCGGGTCGCGGACGATGATGGCCTCCATCTCGTCGGCGGTAGGAGCCTCCTGGGTCAGGCCGAGCTGCTCAGCGCGCCTCTTGAGTTCGGCGAGCTTGGGCGCGGGGGTGGCATCGAGCTGAGGCAGCAACAGGCCTCCCATGGTGGAGAGACCAAGCGTGGCCTGGGGTTGAAGCGTCCTCAGGATGCGGGCCTGGGCATCGATGACCGACCGGGGCACGGTGTCGACCTTCGTCAGGATGATCACGCTGGCGAAGGCGAGCTGTTCGGCCAAGACTCGGGCAGCGTAGTGGAGCGCTGGGTCTTCGGACGCGTCGGCTTCGCCGGTGAAGACGCGGCCATCGGCAAAGTCGCGATGGAGATTCAGGGCGTCCACGGTGACGACGAAGTGGCGGAGGCGAAATCGGTCGTCCTGGGAGAACGCCGCGATCAGCGGCCAGGGTCTGGCGGCGCCGGTGCTCTCGCAAAGAACGTGCGGCGGCGCAGGATCGAGGGCTGCGATCTCTCCAAGTACGCGACCGACGGACGATTGAAGCTGGTCGCGCGCGTGGGTGCCGTGGAGGGCCGCCACCCGGTCCACGAGACAGCCTTGTTCAGGCCTCGAGCTCTCGTTCGATATGAGCTCGACATCGACCCCGAATTCGCTCAGGTCGTGAACGATGATGGCCGCGTCACGCAGAGCTTCGTCGTGGCGCCAACGCCGGAGCAAGGTGGTCTTCCCCGAACCGAGAAAGCCGCAGAGGACGGTCACGGGTATTGCGCTTGATGAAGTCATAGGCTTGGCAGGACAACCGAGCGGATCCATAGCAGCAATGCAAGGGCCGACCAACGCCATATACTCGTCCCACTCTTTGGCGGTCGCGCTCACGGCGCGATGGTAGCAGCGGACGTGGACAGGTCCGCTCTCCGATCGTGTTGGCGTTTAAGACCGGGGTTATCGGGTGGGGCGGATGGGCGGTTCGGTGGGATCGGCACCGGTGACGTCGGCGCCGCGGTCGGTGGGGCTGAACGAGCCATCGTGGCCGAACGCGGTGAGGCGGTAGGTGACCTCGGCGGGGTCGTACTCGGCTTCGGGGACGTAGAAGTTGATGTGCGATCCCACGATCGTGGCCCAGGCCCCAGTGGGCACAGTTTGGGTCGTCTGATCGGGCATGACTTGGGTGGCGGTCAGGCTCCAGGCCTGGGTGGGATGGTCCCAGATGAGCTGGTACCAGCGGTCGGTGCCCTGAAAGAGGTCCCAGTCGAAGGGTGGAACGAACTCCCAGTTGTTCGCAGGATCGCCGTCGCTATCGAGAACGAGGCTGTAAATGTAGGACTGCTCGGCGTCGCCGGTGGGTGCGTCGTCGGCAAGGTTTAGGGTGGCGCGCAGGAGGTTCCCCGCTTGAAGGGTGGGAGGTGCGCTTCCGCAGATAACGCGCTGGCCCGACTCGGCTCCGGTGTCGCCACATTCGAAGGCGGAGTTGTTGAACAGGGCGTCGGCATCCTGCTGGGTCAAGGTGAGTTCGCTTGCGGCACTGCTGACGATGTCGATGACCGTCGAGGTAAAGGTGGCGATTGCGGCGGCAATGCTATCGAGGAACGCGCCGATCTCGTCGGGCGAAGGCGCGAGGCATCGTGCGCCGAAGAGGCGCTCGGAGTTTCTTCCGGCGCGGCACGTTCGCATTGACTCCATCTGCACGAATCCGTCGTCCCTCACGAGGCGGACGCGGCACATGAAATCGACGGTCCGATAGGCAGAGATTCCTTCGTCTCCGTCGCCAGCGCACGTCCAGACGTGGGAGACGTCGAGGAACGTTGCCGCGTCGGGCCCCGCCTGCTCGAACTGAGACGAAGGAGTGACCACGCTATCGTCAAAGCGACGAGTGGTCACACTGTGGCTCAGGCTCCAGCCTGCCTCGGACGTAATGTTCTCCCAATTGAAGAAGTAGGTGAACGGGCTCGCCCCGGGCGGCTCGATCATCAAGTCCGCGCTTGGCTCGCCAAACGAGACCCGTTCACTGAAGGACAGCTGGCCGCCAAGCGGCGCAGTGTCGACGACGTTGAGGGTCTCCGCGCTCGCGAGGTCGACGCGAAGGTTCCAGACGTCGCTGAAGTGAGGGATCGGGAGTTCGACGACGAATGAGGTGTCGCTGGCGTTGAACGTCTCGACGGCGAAGGACTCGGCGCCGAGTTCCGACGTCAGAAGGAACATCTGAAAGCGAGGGTCGCTCGGTTCGTCGACCGTCCACTCCAAGGTCGCCGGCGGGTCAAAGCGAAGCCCGTCGGGACCGAGGCTGTAAGCGTCGACGACCGTGGCGCCCTGGACTGCGCCGCCAACGTCGTCCAGCGCCAAGACCGTCACATCGTCGTCATTCACCGCCCACTGAGTGCTCCCAGGTGGAATGCGGATGGTGAGCCGGCCGTCGGCGGAGGTCACCACGATCTCCTCCGCATTGGTGCCCGGCGGAAACAAAGCATCGGCCGCATCGGCGTCTTCGCCGGAGTCGGTCTCGGCGGCGGCGTCCGTGGCGTCGTCGTCGTCGCCACAGCCAAGCCCAAGCCAGACCGCGACCGCTGCGGTCAAAATTCTCTTCATTCACGGATCCTTCGATACTTTCCCGAAATGGGGGATCCCCCAATCGGGGGAGGGGCACTGCCTCAGCGACCCATGGGTCAGGCCAAGCGAGGGGAGCTCCAGAACCCTCAACGCCACCCGAACTTCCGGCATCTCGGGGCCGGCTCGACCCCGATTGGTGGTACGGATGCTGCGCACGTCCTCCGACACAGCGGGTAGCGCCGGAGTGTGCGATGAGCGTGGCCCGACGTTGCACGCCGGTCGGCGCGGGACGGTTCGGTCCGCCCCCTGTCCAGTGCATCCACCGTCGAAAAGGTCACGAGATGAAGCGAGCCATCGAGAACAATTGGGATGCGCGTGGAGGCCCTTGGCCTGTCGGCGTGCACGGGCGTCGTGGATGAATCGCTGCGGGCGACGTTGTCGTCGGGGCTCGAGGGCGAGGGCGTTCGTCGGACGAGTCGCTATCCGTTTGTGGTCCAGCTCGACATCGGGACGACCCGCGGAAGGGTAGAGAGTGACCTCGGACGAAACGTGCCGAAGCTTCGTCGGTCGGCGATCGTGCTCGATGAGCACTATCTCCTGACGGTTGGTGATCTTGCCTCCGAGAGGTAGAGGTGAAACGGGGCATCGGATGAAGCGACCAGACGACTGGATACTTGTGGCGGTGAATCTCGATTCTGCGTCGAAGACGGTGATGGAGCACGCCGTCACGATGGCGGCGCGGCTCGGGATGGGACTGTGCATGGTGCATGTGGTCGCGAAGAACGCCATCGAGCCGCGCGATGCGTGCGAGCGCATGGCGTCGTTGGCCGGCCGAGAGGCCACGCTCCATGTCGAGACTCGGATCGTCTCAGGGGCCGTGGTGCCGGCGATTCTGGCGGTTGGGACCGAGCTTCAGCCGGACTACCTCGTGCTGGGTGGAAGCCTCAGCCCGAGGCCGAATGGTTCGGTGGCGGAGCGCATCGTACGACGTTCGCCGTGGCCGGTCGTTGTCATCCCGCTGCCCGTTGGGGCGCTGGAGCTGCCGCCCCGCGAGGATGCGAAGCTGCGTCGGCTCGCTGCGCAGCTTACTGAAGCAAAGAGGCTCACGGCGTCGGCGATCGCGGATGAAAGCATCTGCGGAAAGAGCGCGACCTCGAGCGGAGCGTAAGCGAAGAGTGGGCGCGGAAGGCAGCCATGGCGCGAGATGCTGGCGACCTAGAGCTTGAGGCTGAAGCGATCGCGCGTCAGCGCCGCCATGATGACCTTGCGGATGCGCGGACCGACCAATGGCACGCCCAGCGAGCTCATGTCGACGCGCTCAAGGCGACGCTTCGAACGTTGAGCGAAGAACTTGAGCGCCTCAAGCGAGAGTCGAAGCGCTAGTCGCCCGGCGCATCAAGGCGAGACTCCAGACGATTGCAGCTGAGGGAGTAGAGGCCGAAAGGCTCGAGGACGAGGAATAGCGGGCGCCGCCGCCGATGGACTTGTGAACGAGCCAGTCGGGCCGAGGGGTTCGGGTGCGAAGACCTGGGCTGGAAATGAGCGCTTTGTCGACTCTTGGGTTCAACGGTTGTCGGGCAAGTGTCCACTCCACACGGGTCGTGGCTTCGACCTCGCGAATCCGTCTGGCGCCGATGACAGAGATCGGCGACTGTTCGGCCGAGGAGAACCGACATCATGAAGCTGATTGTGTTTGGTGCGACGGGAGGCCTTGGCCAGTGGGTATGGAAGGCTGCGGTCGACGCCGGGCATGAGGTGGTCACCTTTGTGCGGACGCCCTCGAAACTGGACAGCTCGGACCCGCGCCACGCGAAGCTTCGCGTGGTTTCTGGCGACGTCATGAATGGCGATGCGGTTCGTGAGGCGGCGACGGGATCGGAGGTAGCGATCAACTGCACATCGCCGGCTGGAGGAAACTCCACAATCGACCTTGCTCGGTCCGTGGTGTCGAACGCCTCCGCGGGCGGAGTGCAGCGCTTTTATATGGTCGGCGGCGTCGGCGCGTTGTGGGCTCCGGAGACGAACAAGCAAGTCCTGGTACAGGACTGGGACGACGCGGAGGCGATGCAGCGGTACGGCCTTTCTCCGAGCATTCCGCGGGAGATGATTCAGAAGATGACCAAGGGCCACCTCGAGTCCATGGCGTACTTGGAGAGCACTGGCCTTCCCCATGCGTTTCTGTGTCCCGGTCGCATGCAGGACGGTCCTGCCTCCGACTCGCGGGTGGTTACCCTCGACGAGCTCGGAGGACAGTCGGCAATGCTCGTCAACTTCGGGGACATCGCCCAGGTCATCGCGGACGATCTCGAGCGGGGCGAGCTGATCGGACACCGCGTCTGCGTGTCGGCCGAATAGGCAACGCGGAGAAAGCACGCTAGGGTCTTTCTATGGATGAGATCGAGGAACTTCTCGTTGCGGTCGCTCGCCCTCTGATCGAAGCCGACGGCGGCACCCTCGAGGTCCTGAGCCTTGACGGAGACCAGCTCACGGTGCAGCTCGGGGGCAGCTACCGTGGCTGCCCGGGCCTCCCGGTGGTTCGGGCTTCGGTGCTCGAGCCACTCGCGTCGCGAGCCGCGGGTCGGCCCATCCGGGTCAAGACGGTGTTCTGAACTCCCGAGTCTGCCGGCAGGTTGGCCTAACGACCTTCGAAGACGATGCCTTGCGCGACGAAGCTCTGTCCGTCGCGCGCGATGGTGATCTGGAGAGCGTTGGCGCCGCGGGCGCTGAGGTACTCAAGGTTCTCCTGATCCGCGAGGGCTAGCGGAATGCTCGTTCCATCCGCGGCCATCCCGTGGAGGAGGACGTGCTGGGTGACTCCCCGACGAGTCTCCCCGCCAAGGAGATGGAAGGCGGTTTCTTCGAGCGTCATGCCCTCGATGGCCCGGATCACCACGACTCCCGCTTCCGACGCCAACACGGGCGCCAGCAGTTCCTGGAGCGGCGGGTTAATGAGCCATTCGATTTTCAGGAAGGTCTCCAGGCAACCCGCCAGTCGGCAATCGAAGAACTCTCCGTCCCACGGACAAGCGTCGCCAACGGTCACGCAGATATCGTCAGCGCTCAGCGGGCACGGGTCGAATGCATCGGGGACCATGTCGCCATCATCGTCGTCGTCCTCGCAGTGCAACAGATTGTCGTTGTCGGTGTCGACTCCACCAAAGGAGTAGGTGACTTCCTGGCCCGGGGAACAGTTGGCAAGGATGGCGATCCCGTCGCGCACGAGCGGGTTTTGTGGGTCGTCATCGACGCCGTTGAGGCAACCATCCCCATCGATGTCGCCGTCGACAGGATCTGCCAAGCCGTCGCCGTCGGTGTCGTGAAGCGCAGACATCAAGAAGGTGCTCGCCGTCCAGGTCCACGTGGGCGCGAACGCTGCTCCGGGTGTATTCGCCTGGCCCGCGTCCCTCGACGCGGTGCCGATGATGTAGTTCTTCGTCGGGTCGTAGTTTCCGGGGCTCGGGAGCGGGTCCGGCGCGAGCCCGTTGGACGAAGGTCCGGGACCAAGAAGAGCCGGTCCACCGCTGTCGCCCTGGCTCGTCTGGGCCTGCTGAGCGTTGAAGGTCGCTCCCGGAGCGATGTCCCACCAATCATCCAGGTCCGTCGGGACCATGGCCCAGGTGAGGTCATCCGGCGCAACCTCCACGGCGGGCTGCGCAGTCCCAGCCACCCTCGTGTCGCAATCGGTGACATGGCTGCCAAAGTTGAACGAGGTATCCAGCCACCGTTGGACGCCGTAGCTCCGGCCCCGAGGGGACAGGGTCGGAGTCAGCGGGTAGGTCATGTTCCCAACTCCGTAGCCGACAGTGGTGACGAGCGGCTGGTTTTGCGCGACCCAGTTCTCGAGGTTCACCATGGAACCAAACTCGCCGGCGGCCTCCGAGGTACCGACGGCCGGGTGCACAAGGACGGGCAGCGAAGTGACGTCCGCGGGCGCGTCCCGATCGAGGTAAAGGACCGTCAGTTCCCTGCTGAGGTCCAGCACCGAAGGGGACGGATCGATGCAGTTGTAGTCTTGAAACTCCGAGCAGGTGCTCAGGTCGACGATCTCGGGACGCGCACGAACGCCAATCACGGTCGCGATCCGACTATTGAAGGACGCCTGATCGCTCCAACCCCCGTTGGCCTCGGCGAATCGAACGGTTGCGGGCGCCATGCCGCACCCGATGCTCTGCCTCAAGACACAGTGGGCCGAGGTCAACATCACCCGAGGAGCCACCAACACCGCGGAGCAGCCATACTCGCCGTTTCCGTCACCGATCAGGCCTACCGCGCGATAGGTCGGGTGCCCGGCGCTGCCGTTGATCAACGACTGCTGCGCGCCCGCGGATTCGTCAAGGCTATCGGCGACGCACGCGCTAAGCGGAAAAAGAGCCAGGAGAAGAGCGAGTGAGAGTCGGGCCATCGTAGAGAACTACTCGGGGCACCAGGCTCTCCTTTTCGTTTCCTTTTTCTTTTTTGGGACCACTCGCGTCTTTGATGAAACGGGTTGGAGCAACGAGACAACGCCGGTGGAGGATCCAGGCCCACATCGGCGAAAACTTCGGTGGATGCTCTTGGGCCTGCGCCGACAGGTCCGCAGGGGTGGAGTTGTTCGGAGCAGCGGATGCTCCTGCACATCCCGTGTGCAGAAGCGGCTCGGGTCAAAATGATGGGCTTCTAATACTATGAAGTAATAACAACAACTTAGCGGCTCAGAGATCATGGCCCGAGGTGTGCAAAACAGAGAATAGAGAGAATAGAGAGCCAGAGATCGCGCGAGCGAACGTTTGGGAAAGGACACGCTGGATGGATTTTGAACCCCGCCGATTTCTTCGGGCCCCTACACCGCTGATGGCCATCTGCATCCTGGCGCTTGCCGTTGGTTGTCAAGGCAACACTGAGGGAGGAGCGACACTCCCGGGCGGTGACTTCCCCCCCACCGGTGACGTGCCCGACCTTCCCCCCGGGTCATTTCTCCGTTGGTCTGAGGCTGAGGAGTGGCTTGGGTTTGAACCGTCCAGCGGCAGTGACGTCACGATTCCCGCGGGGATCACGGTGGCTCTCGATGTGGACACCCCGGCGCTTGGCACCCTGAACATCGATGGGGAGCTGGTGTTCGCCGATGCGGACGTGGTACTCACCGCCGAGTACATCGAAGTGGAGGGAACGCTTCGCGCGGGGTCCGAAGCGGCCCCTCATTTTCGCCAAGCGACGATTCGGCTGGTGTCCGACCCGGGCTTTGACCTGCCGCCTCCGGGAGTGGAGGTGCGTCAGTCGGACTACGGGCCCGTGGAGAACAAAGCGCTGGTGGTTCGGGGCGGCGGCGTCATCGACCTGCACGGTGCGCCGATCGACAGCTGGGTTCTGCTCGGTGCCACCGCGCCGGCGGGCGCGACGTCGATTGCCCTCCAAGAGGAGCCGGTCGGTTGGCACGTCGGGCATGTGATTGCGATCGCCCCCACGGACTTCGAGGCCTACGAAGTCGAGGAGCGTACGATTACAGAAATCGATGGGGCCACCGTGACGTTCGACGCGCCGCTCGTGTACCGCCACTACGGGGAGGTGCAGGCGCTCGACAATGGCCGCGTCCTCGACATGCGGGCCGAGGTCGCAAACCTCACGCGGAACATTCGGATCGAAGGGGTTCAAGAGAGCACCGCCGACCCGATCGTCGTAGGTGAGAACCCATCCCCCGGCGCCCGGCAGGGCTACGGCGGCCATACGATGTACCTCGCCGGATCTACGGTTCGCCTCGACTCGGTCGAGTTTTCGAAGCTCGGCGTCTCGGGTGCGCTCGGCCGCTACCCGGTGCATTTCCACCATGCGCACGACATGAGCGACTCCTACATCCGGAACCTCTCCGTGCACCACACCTACCAGCGGGCGGTGGTGGTCCATCATACGGACAACCTCCTTGTCGAGGAAAACACCGTATACAACACGGTCGGTCACGGGTTCTATCTCGAGGATGGGAACGAGATTGGAAATCGTTTCCTCGGCAATCTTTCGATGCTTCAGCGCGCGGCACTGGAGGTGGTTCGAATCGACAATCCGAACCGCACGAATCGGAACTCCGAACGCGCGTCGGCGTTTTGGATCACCAATCCTGACAATGAGTTCGTGGGCAATCGCGCCGTGGCGGTGGCGAACGGCCAGGGGTTCTGGTTTGTCGAGCCCGACAACGGCTCGGGAACCGCCGAAGGCAAAAACTCCCCGCACAACGCCGCTCTTCTGCGCCGCTTCGAAGACAATGTGGCGCATACGATCGACAACGAGGGCGGAAACCTCGGCTATCGTTTTCAATGGAACGGGGTGGCCCTCGAGTTTGGCGAGCAGCTCATCAACGACGACAACCACGCTCCCGTATTGAACTTTGTGGCGTGGAAAGTCTCGAATATGGCGATTCAAATCGGTCCGACCCGGCAGATCGAAGTCGTGGACCCCGTGCTCGCAGAAGCCCGCATATTTGTGCAATCGCACAGCCGCGGCCGCAGTCCGGGGGAAACGCCGTGGGTCATTCAGAACGCAACGGTCGTGGTCGAGTCGGAGAACACGATGCCTGGCCGCCCGATTCGTGACGTGTTCGGGTCCCAGCACGATGGCCCCTATCTCCAGGCGTCGGAACGACCCCTTCGCTTTGAAGGAGGGGTGATCTATGTCGAGAGCTCGTTGAAGTCCCAGAACCGTGACGAGTTCCGGGACACGACCACCTTGGTCGACGTTCGCGTCGTCCCGTGAGTAGTGAACTCCGGCCTCGAACGCGAGGAACCGTCTCAGGCTTTGAATGTCATGATCGGACGGAACCGGACGACGGGGCTGGCGATGCCCATCTTCGCTTGAACGTCGATCACGGGCCCGATGTCTTTGTATGCGGTGGGCGCTTCCTGAATCACGCGCTCTTCTTTGAGCGTGATGCACTCGACTCCGGCGAGGCCGAGATCTTCACCGCGCTTCGCCATGTGGTGCATGCGACCGCGGGACAGCTTTCGTCCCGCGCCGTGCGACGCCGACCGAAGGAACCGCGCATTGCCGTGGCCAACCATAAGAAACGAAGACTGGCCCATCGAGCCGGGGACCAGGACGGGCTGGCCCTCGAAGGCGGGCGTCGCGCCCTTCCGGTGAACAAAGAGTCCGCTCTCGCGAGTGACGACGTTGTGGGGAACATCGAAGACGAGCGGCGCTTCGAGTTCACGAGAGAATACTTCGCGGATTCGGTCCCGGACGATCTCTGCAAGGAGTAGCCGATTGACCGCGGCGTAGTTGGCCGCGGTGTTCATGGCCACCACATATCGCTGCGCCGCCTCGCCATGGAGCGCGAAGATTCCGTTCTCCGGATAGGGCTCGCCTTCGGGCCAAGTCTCGCGAGCGTGGCTCATCCACGCGTTTCCGACCGCCACTCCGACGCTTCGCGAGCCAGAGTGCACCATGACCGCGAGCTGATTGCGTCGAACCCCCCAACGAAAGGCCCAGCCACGGTCCAGAATCTCGACCACCTCCTGAATCTCGACGAAGTGGTTGCCGCCACCGATCGTTCCCATGAACGAGTCCCGAATCACGTCTCGGTCCGGCGGTAGCATATCTTCAGGAACGTAGCGCTCGTCGCCATCCGCGCTTCCGAGGCCAAAGCTCGCCTCATGAAGCCGAGTGCCTCGATGATGTCGCAGTGCGGGTCAGGGGGCGAAGGTCAGGGGGTGCAGCACACGGTGCGGGGAATGGCGGGCGCCGCGGTTCCGGCTCGGCTTCCGCCTTGAGGCGTGCAGCCACCCGACGGCGTAAAGCCGCCTCTGGCCGCGGCGCTCCCCGGGATGTCGTAGGTGCCGCAGGTGCCGAGGGGGATGGTCGCGATGCGCGTGGAAATCAAGTCGCAGTTGGCGGAGACTAGAATGTCTCCGTTGCACGTCCCCTCGAATGGTCCGCACTCGCAGTCCTCGCATCTACGGTCATCGGCAACCCCCTCTCCGGTGATGATCCGGTCTTCAAAACCCGCAGGACACGTCGCCGAGTCTCCCGTCACGTAGACGCAGAGGCGCTCGCCCGTTTCGAGAGCTGGTGCGCAAATGCCGGGGCCGCAGGCGGAGGGGGTGCCGAAGCTGCAGGCACGGTGCGAAGCCTGCCAGGTCGAGGGCGGAACCACCTGAGTTGGGTTTGGGTTGCAGTCCCCGGCCACGACGCTGGACTCCGAAGCGCGCCAGTTCCGCCCGGCGATCACGACGCTGAAGGTTTCGCACATCTGTGACTCAACCGTGGCTTGCTCGGACATCCCCATCGGAAGGCAGGCGGTACCGGAATAAAGGGAGACCGGAGTGCAGCTTAGTTCGGCGGGTGAGTCGCACGTGCACTGGCACTCGGCGTCGGGGGCGGTCAACCCACTTCTGGCGGCGAACTCGCTCATCGGGGCATCGCTTGGGCAGTCGGGAATGATGTCGGGCGTGTCGGTCACCAATATCACCGGGCCCATCCACCCGGCCGGTGCGTTGGCCACGCAGTCGAAGTCGGCCGGACAAGCCACACCGCTGTCGATGATAGGGCGGTCGGGCCGACTCGCGTCTTCGAGTGACGCATCACGGCTCGCATCTCGAGGTTGGCTGTCGGGCGCGCTCGAGTCGAGCTCTGACCTGTCGGAACCGCGGTAGCGATCGGAGTCGAGGACCAGACTGCACCCCGTTAGAGGCCCCAACAGGAGCCAGATCACGCTGCGTCCCATGCCGGCACACGACCCTCGGTTCATAGCGACCTTACCTTCACCGAAAGCCCAACGCTCGGTACGCCTCCGACGGCCGGCGCAACCCATGGAAGGACCTCCCAGCTTCGTGCCTGCGGTGAACGGTCCTCGTTGGGCTCGCCACCGGGAAGCCCAACCGTGAGCAGGAGGACCACTCCCGCGGTGGCGGCGACCGCCGCCGTGATCCAGCTGATATCGGCGAGAAGATTGTACCGGTCGAGATTTTCTAGCTGTGCGTCGCCACAGCTCTCGTCCTCCCCGCAGCCCGATGAGAGGTCCGAATCCTCGGCGAGTGCGAGCCCTCCGAAAACACCGAACGAGATGAGCCCGGCGCCAGCGACGGCGAATGCCGCGATCGCCGGGACCAGGTTACCGGGGGACGAGGAAGACGAAACGTCGTCAGCGACGCCGTCTTCGGAGATTCGCTCTTGAAGGAGTTCGCGCCGCCGGTCGAGCTGTTCTCGGTTCTCCGAAGGGTCGTCCGCTTCGGCGATATAGCGATCGAGCGCTTCCAACGCGCGATCGAGTTGCCCGAGGCGCTCGAGCGAAAGGTAGATGTTGTAAAGAAGATCGGAGCGCTCGCTCAGCTCATAGGCGGTCTCGAACTCGCCTAGAGCGGCTTCGTAGGCGCCGGCGTTGTAGTGATTCCGACCCGCGTCGAAATGAACCCGCGCACGTTCTTCGGCCTCGCTTGGTGCATCCGCATCCTGCGCAGCGGCCGCCGACGCGCACAGGAGACTGAGGGCGAACGCCGTCCGCACGCACGCGTTTACCCCGTGGGCGAGCACGAATCGTGGCGACCCGCCAATCCCCTGCGATGAGCCCATCTGCATCTCCAGCTTGCGCCACTCCACTTCCGAATACAATTACGAGTGAAATGAAAATCTGCGGAAAATCGAAAGGTCTTCGAATAAACGCACGCGCGCTGCGCGGACGCTAGGCATTCCACCATGAGGTTCGCGCTCGGAGTGTTGGTCTTGCTGGGATGTGGCCAAGGGCGGGCGAGCGGCGGTGGCGAGCACGGCGGTCCGTTCCATGCTCCGCCGGAGCCGCTGGTATCGCTCGACCTCTTCGGAACTCCGCGTTCAGGAACCGATGGGTGGCCCTGGAGTGAGGCCCGCGGTGACTCGTGTCCCCCTCGAGCAACCTTTCCCGTTAGCACTGCGTTCGAGTCCCCCGGGGTGGTGTGTCAGCGCGGTGAGCTCGTGGGGCTTTTTACCCCGGTGGAGTTTTCGGTGGCCCCGCGCGATGGTGTCCGTACCGTCCTCCGGGAGGTTCAAGCACCGCCCGGACAACTCCGCCAAGTGATCGTGGGTCGCGACACCATCGCGATTCACGAGCTGACCTGCGCAACGTGTGGTCACCCGGGTGGGTGGGCGTTTATCGGCGTTCCGACTCGGCTACGAACCTCACTCCTTCAGAAGCTTCAAGGGCATCTCGGCCTCCCGAGTTCTCCGCCGCTCAAGACCCCCGCGGCGTGGCGTCGCGTCTTATCCGACCACGCCGAAACCCCCTGACCCATTCGGCCTTCGCGGGTTGCCAATTTCGGCGCCGTCGGTGTGACAGCCATACCGAATCGCTTCTCGCTCCGACGTTCGAAGCACGGACGCACCGCCGCCGTCTCGCCGCCAGCCATGGTCGAGGTCGCCAGGCCAAAGGCGACCAGCACAAGTGAAACAGTGCACCGCATCGCCATGAGGATGGCTGCAGGTGGGAAAGACGTCGTCGCCAGGAAACTCAGTCCGACTCGAGCCGATAAGCGCGCCTTCCTGAAAGGAGTGCTGATGAAACGACCACCGATGAAACAACTTCCGATGACACCAGTGCGAATGAAGCGACGGCCGATGAAGCGACGACCACCTGCGTCGGAGCAGCGCGCCCGTCGAGAGTTGGAACGCGCGCGAGACCACTTGTTTTCTGAGCTTCTTCCCCCGGGGGCACCGGTCGACCCTTGGCTGCCCCTCTATCACCGACGAATCTGCGACTACCTCCTCGCGAACCTCGAGCCGGCAAGACTTGGTCACTGGACGGACGCCCACTTTGCGCTTCATCAGTTGGTGATGGAGGCATGGACGCGTCGCCGCCCGGGCAGGTGTTTGGAGCTGCAGGAACAGGCAGCGTGGTCGCGGGTCGACCCCTACGCGCACATGAACAGCATCGACGCTTGCCGTTCACGCCGCAGGCTCCTCGTTCCCGAGGAACTCTGGCGTCACTATGATGGCTTCATCGCGTTCGTTGCGGCGAGGGGCGCGATGACGCGAGCCACCGAAACGCGCCTCCGGCGGGAGTACCGGGTCCTGTTGAGTGATCCGACGTACACGATGGTTTCGTAACGTGCGGCGTGCGGCCCGAGGAACGGACAAAGCCGGTGGACAGCGCGGCGAATGGAGCAGGTGTCGCGAAAATCGGGTGAACGTTTCGAAGTTGAGAAACTCGGGGCCGGCTGCGCCGATAAGGAGCTGTTGGGTCGCACAAGCGGCCTGGACAAGAAGGTGGGCCCAACGAACTTTCGGCTTGTGCAGGCCCGGGGGCGGTGAGCTAGCCTCCCCACAGGATCGTCGATTTAGAACACGGGGGGATCCAGATGGACATCTATCCGAAGAGCCCGGACGGCGTGCCGCCGAACCTTACGGCACCGTCGGGCGCCTATATGCTGCGTATCGTGGCGGTGATGCTGAGCCTGCTGCTGTTCGCAGGGCTATACGTGTCGCTCGTCGCCGGGAGCGCATGGCTCACCTACTTCATTGTGGTCTCGGGGCCCCTCGAGGTGCGCTATGGGTTTGTCGTATGGATCGGGGGAATCGTGGCGTCGGTGATGCTGTTCGCTTTCCTCCTCAAGGGGATATTCAAGCGTCGCCGGATGGACCGATCCGCCATGGTCGAGATTCGGGCAGAGGACGAACCGGTTCTGTTCGAGTTCATCGATCAGCTTTGCCGGGATACCCACGCTCCAAGACCCAAGCGGGTGTATTTGACTCACGAAGTCAACGCGGCGGTGTTCTACGATAGCTCGTTTCTGAGCATGTTTCTTCCGGTTCGGAAGAACCTCTTGATCGGACTAGGGTTGGTGAACGTCTTGACCCTCGATGAACTCAAGGCGGTGCTCGCCCATGAATTTGGGCACTTCTCGCAAAGCACGATGCGGCTTGGCAGCTACGTCTACGTCGCCAGTTCGGTGATGGACGACATGATCTTTGGCCGCGACGCCTGGGACGAGGTCCTCGAACAGTGGAAGCGCACCGACATTCGTCTGGCCGTCTTTGGCTGGATTCTGTCGGGAGTAGTGTGGGCGCTTCGCGGCGCGCTCAAGTTTGTATTCCTTGGCATTCACTTGGTGAATGCCTCGCTGACGCGTCAGATGGAGTTCAACGCAGACAACGTGGCGGTGAGCGTTACCGGAAGCGACTCCCTTGTGCATGGACTGTCGCGTCTCGTGTTTGCGGACCAGTGTCTCCACGCGGGCTTCGGGGAGCTTGCCCACGCCGCGGACCATGGTCACTACACCGATAACGTGTTTGTCCATCAGGCATCGTCGGGCTCCTACCTCCGAAAGCGACGCAGGGATCCAACGCTCGGAGTCCCGCCGCCGCTTCCTTCGGATCCGTCCGCCACGACTCAGGTGTTCGATGGCACGGAGGGGAACGAGGCGCCGAACATGTGGGCGAGCCATCCGCCAAACCATGAGCGCGAAGAGAATGCCAAGCAGTTCTATATCCGCAGCGTGATCGATGCGCGTCCTGCGTGGAGTCTCTGTCGGGATCCCGAGGCGATCCAACGCACGGTGACCGCCCGCCTCTATGAGACGGGAGTGCTGAAGCGTGGCGAGCAGACATCGGCTCGTGAAGTTCAGGCGTTCATCGACACGGAACACGCGGCGACCGAGGTCGGTGAGCGGTGGCGTTCCTACTACGATGACCGGGTGCTCTCCGGAGAGGGTCTTCGGCCGCATCTTGCCGAGGAGCTTGACTTCGAGGCGGATCCGCGGGAGGAGATCGAGCGACTGCTCGGCTCCGAACTCGACCCGCACGTCGAGAGTTGGCGCGCGACGAACGAGGAAATCCAGGCGGTGGTCGGAGCCGCCCAGTCGGGCGCAAGCGCCTTCCGGTTTCGCGGCGAGAGTCGAAAACGGGACGATCTAGAGGTGGTTCTCGAGACGCTTAACCAGGAGCGCCGCTCGCAAAAAGAAGACTGGCTCGAGCGCGACATCGCGATGCTTCGAGCGCATCGGGTCCTCGCCCAGGAGGTTTGCCCAGAACGCGAGGAGGCGCTTCTTGACGCGTATCGGCTCGGGGCGAGCGTCGAAGAAGTGGGCGAACGGATGCAGCGAGGAAGGATGAAGGTCGAGGAAGCGATCAACGCACGCGCGGGCCGCGAGCTCTCGGACGACGAGTTCCGACAGCTCATCGTGGACCTCGTTGACGGTTGGTCGGAGATCGAACAAGCGCTCGAGGTCGCTGACCTCACCGAGCTCCCTGCGCTCCCCAATCTGGACGAATACGACTCCGTGGGAGCGTTCCTTTTGGCGGAGGATTTCGTGACCCGCCCCTCGGTGGCCACCGGCATTCTGCCGGACACCCTCCCGAAGTTCTTCGCCCAGGTCGGGGAGGTGCTCGACAAGCAGCACCGCCTGTCACAGAAGGCCGTGGTCTACATCGCCCGACAACAAGAACAGATCCAGGATCACGCTCCGCCGTTGGTCGACGGGGCCAACTGACGCTTTGACGTCATCGACGACGACGATGCGGGCTAGCCGTAGAACGAGCTGATCTCACCGGTGATGAAGTCGGGGTCGCCGAAGGTTTCGATCTCGAGGCCGAACGCTCGGGCAATCGTGAGCCACATGTCGCTATGGGTCCGGTCGACATCGATCATTCGGCCCATGTCGAACTGGCCATTCACGTTGCCCGCCATGACGAACGGCATGTCGGTTCGGCTATGCTGGACGCCCTTCTTGATTTCGTTGACCCAGACGACGAGCGTGTTGTCGAGCATGGTGCCGCTGCCTTCCGGCACCGAGTCGAGCTTGCCGAGGAGCTCGGCGAACTTCGAGGCGTACCAGCGCCCCACCGCAATGTACTGGTCGCGATAGCGCCGAATGTCTTTGTGGCTCAGCCGGTGGTGGTCGAACTCGACTTCGGGTAGCCAGGTGAACCGCGTTCCGCCGATGGCGCGCGAGCACTGAAGGGTAGCGACGCGCGTCATGTCGCAGGTAAACGCGGCGGTGATGACGTCCATATGCATCGACATGACATCGGGGAAGTTGTCGTTTTCAAGATGATTCATCCGAGGACCGAGCTCGAACGCCTCGCACGCGGCGGGCTCTCCACTGGTTTCGAGTCGACCCTCGAGCTCCCGAATAGTCTGTAGATGCAGATCCAAGCGCGCTCGGTCCGCGGCGCCCAGCCGGCTTTGAAGCAGTGCGAAGTCGTCTTTGACTGAATCGAGAACGCTTTGCCGCAGGAGGCGTCGGCGATCGTGGTCGACCGGTGACGCGGAGGAGGTGAAGCCTCCCGCGAATACCCGGTCGAATGCGTCGTAAGGACTGTTTTCGGGAGGAAGCGGGTCATCGTTGCCGCGATACACCATACGACTCCAGACATCACCGCCATCGGTGCGTTCGGTTTGCACTCCGAGCTCGAGTGACCGAAACGGAGTGGTCGTGGAGATCGCACCGGCGATCGTCTGGTCGATCGAAATGCTCGTCGCAAACCCGGCGTTGGTCCACGGCCCGGGATTCAGCTCCGCGCAGGTGAGGAGATGACCCATGCCGAGGGCGTGAATCTTCCCCGGTCCCTTGGAGTTGGATCGAAGGTCGATGCCGATTGGAATCAGGAGCTTGTTCCGAAACGGCTCGAGGGGTTCGAGAAGGTTCCCGAGTTCGAAGTCGCGTCCCGCGCCCGCCGATGGCCATTCGGTTTCGATGGTGCCATTCGGCGAAAAGAAGATCAGAAGGCGTTGCGGGGCACCCGCCGGCTGGGCGCTTCCCTTGAGCGTACGAAGAAACGGAAGAGCGGCTGCGCCGACACCCGCGGCGCCAAGGAAGGACCGGCGTCCAAGAGCCGAGACGGGCGAAAGTCGATTTCGTTGAAGCGTCATTGCTGCATCTCCCGGCTCTGTCCTACCCGCTGGAATCGGAACGGGTCGCTCTCTACGACCGCAAGAATCAGCGCGCGAAGGTTGAACTCCGCATCCGCAAACGCGTCTCCGATCCCTTGCAGGCTGCACTCGTCTGCCGCGGTTTCGCTCCGCTGGAGCGCAAATCGGAACACGTGGGTGGCAAAGCAGTCCTGAGCCTCGCGGCTTTCGGCAATTCGCTCAGCCATGTCCACCCCGCCGTAGAACTCTCCGTTGAGATCCCGAGTGGCGACGAACTCACCCGACCCGTCGACGGGAAATCCATTGTCTTGTTCGCGCCAGGCCCCGACCGCATCGTAGTGTTCGAAGCCGAAGCCAATCGGGTTAAAGAGCTGGTGGCATGGCGCACACTCCGGGTTTACCAGCTGTTCCGCGTAGCGCTCACGCGTCGTCCGCTCCGACGACGGTGCGGGCGGAACTGCGTCTTCGTTGTCGGCGGGAAATTCCGGCAGGGCCTGGCAGAGGAAGCGTTCGCGAACCATCACCCCCCGGGTCACGGGGTCGGTCTCGTCGGTCTTCGCGACCCGGGCCAGCACCGCGGGATGAGTGAGAATTCCCGCGCGCTGTCCACTCTCGATGCGAACCCGCCGAAGTTCCTCCCCAAACTCGGCCGGATCGAGCCCCCAGATCGAGGCGGTTGCCTCGTTCACCCACGCTTCGTTACTCGTCATCAGGGTGCGGTAGTCCCCGTCTTCGCGAAATGCAGCGTCAAGAAACGACTCGAGGCTTGCACGAAGGCTCGCGGCGACGGTTTCATCGAAGTCGGGATAGGTGTCGGGATCCTTCGCGAGGTTGGAGACGGCGGGAAGCTCGAGCCAATGCTCATAGAATCCGTGAAACCCCCGCCCCCCGCGGGCTTCGTCGTCGAGGAGCCGAAGCGCCTGAGCCCGAAGTCCGCTCACCGTTCGGAGCTCCCCTGCTTCGGCGGCGTCGAGGAGGGTTTCGTCGGGCATCGATCCCCAGATGAAGTAGCTGAGGCGGCTCGCAAGCGCGTAGTCGTTCACCATCACGACCGCGCCGTCGGCGGCCTCTTCGGGAGGAAGCTCGACGTGGTAGAGGAAGTTCGGCGACTCCAAGAGCGCCTGGAGAACGAGGGTCACGCCCTGGCGAAAGCCCCCGTCCTGTGCGCCCACGGAGAAGACCGCGTCGAGCCGGGTCTGTTCTTCAGCGGCGAGGGGTCGGCGCCACGCTCGTCTTCCGAGAACGTGAATCGCCTGCGATCCGCAAGCCGCGTCGGCAGCCGAGCAGTCAAGCCACCCGTCCACCTTTCCGGCGGCGTCCGAAGCGACCTGTTCGGCGGTGGTGGCGATCTTTTCGACGAAGAGCGGCGATGCCGGTCCTGCAACGATGAAGCCGTTTCCTGCCTCGTCGGGTGGGAGAGTCCGGGCCGGTCGGGAGTCGTCTTCGAGCAAGTCCTCGATGGTCTGGTCGAGCTGGTCGCGGGTAAGCCGGCGAAGCTCGGCGACGGGCACCTCGGGCGCGGCGCCGCACGTTTCGATGTGGGGGCGGTCCGGGACAACCAGCGCAGGAGGCGCGCCTTCGGGTGTGTCGACGATCCCCTCACAGCCGAGCAGCCACGCGAGGCCCAAGAGGCAAATGTTGGGGGCTCTTCTCATCCCGTCACTCCCTTCGCGGAGGACGGTTTTGCAAGGCGTGTGCCGCGAGAATTGCGGCGATGCCTTGAGTATTCGTGGATATTCTGGCGCCGGTAGCGACACGGAATGTTCAGCGCTCCGCTTCGCGCAGGAGGCCCGGGGTGGGTGCAGGTGTTCGTTCGAGCCGAAGGCACATGGAATGTGAAATGCTCCAGCTTTGGCGGGTATCAATCTAGTGTCGTAGGCAACAAAATTGTCCATAAAGGAATCGCGACGGCTTTACGTTGTTGGAAGTTCGATGCATGATGATTTCCGCATGAGCACGACAAAGGGTGGAACGCAGGTGGTGGTTCGAGGCCTTCGTCAGGCGGTGGCCGTCCACAACTACACCGTCCGAGCGACTCGAGGTCCGGACGAGGGAAAGCACTGGGAAGTGAGCGCGCCGCGCGCGGTCATCGGCTGTGGTGAAGGAGCTGACGTGGTGCTCACCGACGACACGGTGAGCCGTCGACACTGTGAGCTGAGCGTCCAGGACGACCGTTACGTGCTTCGTGACCTGAGTTCCACCAACGGAACGATGGTCGACGATGTCGAGATCATTCAGGCGTTCGTTTCGCCGGGGAGCGGAATCCGGGTGGGGCAGAGCGAGCTCTGTTTCGAGCCGCGAGTCGAATGGCGGATGGTTCAACCGGAGCGCTCCGGTTCGTTCGGCGACCTCGTCGGAGAGTCCGAGGCGATGAAGACCCTGTACTCGGTGCTCGACTGCGTTGCGACGACCCGATTAACCGTTTTGTTTCAGGGGGATACCGGAACAGGCAAGGAAATTGCTGCACGCGCCCTCCATCGCCAGAGCGACCGCCGGGCGGGACCGTTCGTGGTGCTCGATTGCGGGATCGTCGGCCACGAGCTCATCGAGAGCGAACTCTTCGGGCACGAGAAAGGCGCGTTCACCGGCGCCGACCAGGCGCGGGCCGGTTGCTTTGAAGCGGCCCGAGGCGGCACCGTGCTCATCGACGAGATTGGCGAACTTCCGCTTCACCTTCAGCCCAAGCTGCTCCGGGTTCTCGAACGGCGAGAGGTCCGCCGCCTTGGCGGCAGCCGAATGATCGACGTCGATGTTCGCGTGGTCGCCGCGACGTTGCGGAACCTTGCCGATATGGTGGAAAAGGGAACGTTCCGGGAGGACCTTTATTACCGGCTCGCCGAAGTGGTGGTTCAAATGCCCTCACTCCATGAGCGACAAGAGGATGTTCCGCTGCTGGCGAAAAAGCTCCTGGAGATGGAAGCGCGAGGCGAGCGGTCTCGAACGCTCACGACGAAGGCCGAGGCGTGGCTCGAACAGCGGAGCTACCCCGGCAACGTTCGTGAGCTTCGAACGCTCCTTCGGCGGGCACTCGCGTTTGGTGAGGCGGAGACGATTCGGGTCGACGATCTACTGGAAGCGGAGAAACTCGGCGGCCACGGCTATCGGCGAGAGGAGCTCATGTCGGTGGAGCAGATCGCGGTCGGAGACGACCGTCCGATCAAAGAGGCCCGGCGAGAGTGGCTTTCGGTGCTGGAACCCCGCTATCTGCGCGGGCTCGTGGAGCGATTTGGGGGAGATCTGGCATCTGCGGCCAAACATGCGGAGCTTCACGAACGGTCGCTCCTGCGGCTGCACCGCCAGTACGAGTTGAAGCAGTAGACGAAACAGGGCGGCGCGAAATAGTGCGGCGCGAAATAGGGCGGCACGAAATAGGGCGGCACGAAATAGGGCGGCGCGAAATAGGGCGGCGCGAAACGGAGCAAAACGGCTAGCGTGCGCCGAAGCCAATGACTTCCTGAGGAGCACTCGCGGTCTCGACCGTGCCGTTGCCGAGTCGGCCCTGTCCTCCGTTGCCCCAGCATAGGACTCGCCCATCTTCGGTCACGGCACAGGCGTGGTCGTCGCCGGCGGAGACGTCGATGGCATTGTCGATGCCGAGAACCGGTGCAGGAGGAAGGTCTTCCCGGTCGGGCTCGACCCCTCGACCGAGGTTTCCGTCACGGTTCGACCCCCAGCAGTAAATGTCTCCGGCAGCAAAGCGCGCGCACGCAAAGCTCGAACCGGCGACGATCTCGGCGATCTGTCGCTCGGGAAGCGGAACCGTTTGAGGCTCGGGCCCCGAGGGAAGGGTCTCGTCGCCGAACATTCCTCCGTTCTGACCCCAGCACACGACCTGGCCCGTCATCAGGAGCGCGCAACTCGACCGCGAGCTGAGCGCGAGCGCGCCCACGTTCGTCAGGTTCGGGACCTCTTGCGGGTCCGATCGAAACTCCATGTCGTCGGTGGATCCGAGCTGGCCGTACCGGTTATCGCCCCAGCACCGCACCGCACCGCCGCCCGTCGCGCCACAGGTGTGCGCGGCGCCGGTCGCGATCCGCATGAGGCTCGAGGTCTGAACTCGATGAGGCCGGTTGACTCCCTCGCTCGCCTGACGCCCGAGCTGACCGGATTCGTTGGCGCCCCAGCAATGAACTTGGGCGTCGTTATTGATGACGCAGGTGTGCTGACGTCCCGCGTCGATCGCGCGGGCCGTGCCAATGCTCCGAACGCGCTTCGGTTCTTGGCTCGGAGCGGTCGTCGTCGAGTTGCCGTGCTGGCCGAGGTGGTTGTCTCCCCAGCACCGGACTTCGCCTCCGGGGACGATTGCGCAGGTGTGTCCGTCTTTCGGGTTATCGTTTCCGCCGGTGGCGAGGGCGACCGCGCCTTCGAGTTCACTTCGAATCGGAGCGAGCACTTCGGTCGCGCCGGTGATCGCTCCGAGCTGAAGGGTTTCGTTCAGGCCCCAGCAATACACGGCGTCGCTTTCGCGGAGCCGCGCGCAGGTGTGGGCGCGCCCCGCGGATACCTCGATCGCGAGACGCGCGTCGGCGCCTCCGTCGGTACCGGCATCCCCATCGGCCGCTCCATCCGTGCCTCCCTCCGCCGCCGGGCCCTGACAGCTTCCGAGAAAGCAGCTTCCGGAGCAACGATCTTCCAGGCCGTCCGCCTGAAGGGTGACCGAAATGCGCTCCTGTTCTGCGAGCGGGAGATCGAGCTGCTGGCAGCCCCGGGCGAACCACTCGCACGTGGTATTGGATGCGCGGGCAACAAACGCATAGCGCCCCGGCACGAGGCGCGGCGGCTGAGCGTTCATGGCCGCGAGGTCGGAGGCGAATACAACATCTCCGTCGCACTGGTCGCGACGGATCTCGACATACACCGACGCGGCGCTTTGCTCGAGGCCGGCGGGTTCGTATTGGAGCTCCCACGCGGTCGTTCGGTCGCCGCATCCAAGCAAACAGGCGAGTGTGATGAAACGCGTCAGCTGCCGAAGCACGTTCCTAGCCTGCCCAATCGATCGGCGGTGAGCAAGGATTGACGTGCAGTTTGCGAAGCCACGAATGGCCCCCTCGCGATCGACGGAGTGGGTCAATGGTCTCCGACGAGCTTCTCGCCTGCATCGATCGACGACCGACGATCCGCGTGCGTGAGCCACGCGGAGAACGTGCCCCGGAGAAGTGTCCGAGGTGGTGCCCGGAGGGCCTACCTAACCCTCCATTGGATCGGAGCGCTGCACATTCCGTGTCGGTAGCGCTCTCGGTGGAACGCGGTTTTGCCTTGAAAACATAGGGTCGATGGGTGGCACGAAGGTTGCGGCTCATCGCCCGAAACACGCGGGAATCGCGCTGCCTTTGCCGAGATGCTCCCCGAGGGTCTTCGCCAAGGGAGAGCCTTGTCTCGCGACGGAGGAAGGTCGACTGATGCGAAGACCAGGGAAGGCGCCGGCGCGCTCTGCCGGTGGTGGGAGGCGTGCGTTTCTTCGAGGATTGGCGGGTGCGTCGATTTTGTTGCCCACGCTATCAAGCCTTCGACCGGCGCGCGGCCAGGAGGGCGGCGCCGGAAACGTGATCTACGTCACGCAACCCCACGGGACGTTCGGCGAGGCATTCTTTCCGCGAGACGAAGGGACGTCAAAGTTCGCCTGGCCGGACCCTGAATGGAACCGACGAGAGCGGCTACGGCACGCATTCTCCGGCGACACCGCGATGGTCAAGGAAGCTCCCGATCTCGCGACCCCGATTCTCACTCCGCTCCAACCCCATGCGCCCCGGACGACGCTGCTCGAAAACGTCAGCAATATGTCGGGCGGTCGGACCTCGGAGGGCCACGACCAGTTTGCCGGGATCCTCAGCGGGCATCAGATCAAACGAGAAGAGCAGAAAGGGTCCCCCGGCCCGAGCATTGACGTGGTGCTTGGAGGGATCATCGGGGCGGGAAGCCGCCTTCCATCGACGCAGCTGGCGCTCCATCAGAAGAGTGGTGGGCCGTTCTACTCGTTTACGAGCTGGAACGATGCGCTGAGCATCGCGCCTGGGGAGGAAGTTCCTCAGCGGTTTTACGAAAGGGTATTCGGCGGGGCCGCAACGGACCCCGATGGCATCGAGCGCCTCGCCCGAGAGCGACGTTCGATCCTGGACGGAGCCCTCGGGCAAGCGGAGGCGCTCCAGCAACGGTTGGGAAACGAGGATCGGCGTCGACTCGGGCTCTATCTCGATGCGGTTCGGGAGGTGGAACAACGGCTTCAGGCACCAGCCGCGCTCTCCTGCGACGCACCGGCCGCGCCGGGCGAGCTCCCGGGGGAAGCGGGGACACCGAACGGCATGGAACGCCGCGCCGAGGTGATGGTGGACCTTCTAGCCCTCGCCGTCGCCTGCGGGGCGACGAAGGTCGCCAACCTCCAGATCGCGTCGGAAGGAAACCGCATGCGCTTTTCGTTTCTGGGCAACGACTCGCACGTCTGGCACCAGGGGTTGGACCACTGCAAGGGACACGAAGACAATGCCGTGGAGCGGCTCCAGACGCTCATCGAGCTCGAACGTTGGGTGGTGGGGCTGATCGTTCGCCTCGCCGACCGGTTGGCGGAACTCGATGCCCTCGCCGATACCGCGATCGTGTGGATGCACAACATGGGTTCGGGTTGTTATCACAATAACGACTGCGCCCCGATCGTGATCGTGGGCGACCTTGGGGGCCGCCTCCGTACGGGCCGACACGTTCGCTATGAGTTTGCGAACAAGCGTGACGTTCGCATCAAGCGGCAAAACATCGACCTCCACTACACCATCGCGCAGGCGCTCGGCGTGGACATCGGCGAGTTTGGAGACCGTGACCTCTATCAGGGAGTGCTCGATGAAGTTCTGGTGTAGCGGGGTGCTCGTCGCGGGGTTGGCGCTCGGCTCCGCGTGTACCGGGGCGGTGGGCGAGCCGGCTCAGTCGCCGGATCCAGCGGAGGAAACCATGCGGGACCGACCGGGAAGTCGGACCACGGTGGTCGCGCAGGGAGTGGCCCGCCTCACCGCGGTCGAGCTTCAGAACACATTTCGGGACCTCCTCGGCGAGGACCTTGGGGTTCCGTTTCCCGCCGAAGCGGCAGGAACGTTTCGAAACGATGCCGCGTTTCTCAGTGTCAGCCCGGTCTTTATCGACAGTGCGCTCGAGCGGGCGGAAGCGGCGGCCGCCGTCATCGGGCAACAGATCGACGGCTTTGCGCCCTGCGACTCCGTGGGCGAGGAGTGTGCCCAGAGCTTCGTTCGTCAGTTCGTGGCGCGTGCCTGGCGCCGGCCGGTGACCGCGGAAGAAGAAGCCCGGCTCCTCACCGTGTATCGCGTTGGCGAAGAGACGAGCTACCGCCGGGGAATCGAACTCGTCGCGGCCACGGTGTTTCTGTCGGTGCCGTTCCTCTATCGAGAAGATGAGCCAGACTCCGAGGGACGGCTGGATTCCTACGCGGTGGCCCAGCGTCTTTCGTACTTTCTTTGGGACACGATGCCCGACGATGAGCTCTGGGATGCGGCCGCATCGGGTGCATTGACCGACGGCGACGCGCGGTGGGCGCAAGCCGAACGCATGCTCGCGGACCCGCGGGCGGTTTGGACCTGCCGCGAGTTCTTCCATGAGCTCCTGCACACCGACGAGGTCGAGAGCGCGTTCAAGCTGCCGGAGCTCTTTCCCGCGTGGGACGACCAGCTTCCCGGACAGATGCGGAACGAGCTCGATGCGCTCTATCGCGGCATCTGCGAGGAGAACGGCAGTTTTCGCGACCTTCTTACGAGCCGTCGGACGGAGCTCGACCCGCTCCTTGCAGAGCGAGTGTATGAGGTGGCGGAGGACGCGAGGGAACTTCCCGAAACGCGCGCGGGAGTGCTCGCGCGAGCCGGCTTCCTTGCGGTCCACGGGGTGGCCCAGTCGCGCCCGATCCTCCGGGGCCTGACGGTTCGGGAGCGGCTTCTCTGCGACGAGGTGCCGAATCCACCGTCGAGCGTCGACGCCAATCCCCCGGAGCCCGGTCCGATGCGGACGACGCGGGAGCGCTTTACCGAAGCCACGTCGGCGGATTCCTGCGTTGGCTGCCATCAGTTGATGAATCCGCTCGGCTTTGCGATGGAGCATTTCGACGCCATGGGTCGCGAGCGGCAGCTCGACAACGGCATTCCGGTGGATGCGACCGGCATTGCGATCGAAACCGATCTCGCGCCGTTCGATGGGGTGCATGAGCTTCAGGGCGAGCTCGCCGAGAGCAACCAGGCGGTCGGCTGTTTCGTGCGCCAGTGGTTTCGCTACGGGCTCTCCCGCGAAGACGACTCTCGCGACGATGCGGGCTTGAACGAGATCGCCAGCGCATACGGAGCCGACCTCGGGTACCAAGCCATCGTAGAAGGCATCGTCCGAAGCCACGCCTTCGCCACCCGCCACATCGACTAGCCCCCACGCGCGGGAATCGAGCGTTCCGTCACCGAAGGGCAATGGGTGCTCGGTTGCCCTACGGTAGTCGCTTGACCACGGGGTCGATCTGGGTCACATCGAACTCCGTTCCGTCGCGCCAGGGGGTACCGCGGGACGGGGAAGGGGGAACGTTGTGACTTACATGATCGATCAGGCGGATCGCGTTTCCGTTCAGCTGGAGCGGTTTGCGACCGCATATGACCACCACGTGGTGGGGCAGTTTGCCAATCTTGAGTTTTGGTTGAACGAGGTGGATCACGCGCAGAACACCATCAACAACTACGAGCAACGATTTCGGCGGATGGCGAAAGGGCAGCGGGCTTGGATCGAAGCGCACGACACGCGGGTCGGTTCGTATTGTCCGATTTGCCGGGACGCCTGCGAGCTCGAGGCGAAATGGCAAAAGCCCCAAAGGCCAGAGCGGGTGTCCTCAAAGGAGCGAGAGCAAGCGGTCCGCCGCCTCAAGGATGCCGCGTATCGGTTCTTGCTCCGTTGCTTTCGTGTGAGACTTCTCGATGAGGAGGCCTTGCGAGCCGCTTGCGGTCGCGTGGGGACGGGGGTGGAGCCGAAGGATCTCTACAAATATGCGCCGTCGTACGAGGAGTCCGATGCGACGAGCGGGAGGGCCGAATGAGCCTTCGAGTCCTGAACTGCCCCAACGACGGCCCACGCGAGCTCTCTTTTGAGTGCCCGCGTCGCTGGGAGGATCTGGACGACATCGGTCGTGATCGCAGCCGTCACTGTCTGGAGTGCGGAGAGTTCGTCTACGCCTGCTACACGACCGACGAAGAAGAAGAGCACGCGCGGAAGGGCCATTGTGTCGCCCGCTTCCACGCGACAAGGAGTATTGGACGACCGGAAGGGCGTGGCGGCAGGTCACGCCGGCGCTCGTAGTCGGAGAAGCTCGGCAGGGTCCTGTCACCAGACGGGAACGAGAGAGTCAGAGAAGTGATTTGCCTCGAGGCCGAGCGATGCAGTTCGGGCTTGACCGGTTCGGCTCGGAGCAGGAACGTCGCGCATGGCGAGAGTGGAAGTGACGCGGAACCTGGCGCGGCACCTCGAGGTGTCGCCGCAGTTGGTGGAGGGACGCACGGTGCGCGAGGTGCTCGACGCGATGTTTGATCGGTCGCCCGGACTCCGCGGGTACATCGTGGATGACCAGGGCGGTCTCCGGAAACACGTGGTGGTCTTCGTGGATGGGGAGATGATCCGGGATCGCCACACGTTGAGTGAGGCAGTTTCCGAGAACACCCAAGTGGTGGTGATGCAGGCATTGTCCGGAGGCGCGCGGTGAATCTCTATGTGTCGACCCGAAAGGGACTCTTTGTGTACGACTGCGCGCGATGGACGCTGGAAGCGCGCGCATTTGTCGGAGATCCGGTCAGCTTGACGCTTCCTGCCAGGCCCGCCGCCAAGGGTGAGGGTCCTTCCCAAGAGCCGGCGCTCGCTGCGCTCCACCTGGGGCATTTTGGGACCAAGCTTCGCGCGGTCACCGGCAACCAGGGAACCGACCTCGCGGTTCCGGTTTATCCGGAGCAGCCGGCGGAGGCGGCGGACGACGTGAAGTGGTCGCTCGAGCAAATCTGGAGCCTCGAACGCGACGCCGCGGGCACCTACTGGGCGGGAACGATTCCCGGGGGACTGTTTCGAAGCGACGACCTTCACGGCGGTTGGACCCTCGTGCGGAGTCTCTGGGATCGGCCCGAACGCAAGAAGTGGTTCGGCGGCGGCTACGACAAGCCAGGCATTCACTCGGTGTGCGTGCACCCGGAGGATCCGAACGAGCTTCTCGTGGCGGTGTCCTGTGGGGGCGTCTGGCGGAGCACCGATCGTGGCGAGACTTGGTCCCTCGAAGGGGAAGGGCTAGTCGCGGAATACCTCCCCGAAGGGCAGCATGAGACCAAGGAGACCCAAGACCCCCATGCGGTCCGCCGCTGTCGAGCGGTCCCCGAGGTTCTCTGGATGCAGCATCACAACGGGGTGTTTCGTTCGACCGACGGAGGCCAACGGTGGACATCGATCCGGGTGCCGCCGAGCGCGTTTGGGTTCGCGGTGGCCGCCCATCCGTCCGATCCGAACACGGCTTGGTTTGTTCCGGCGGTCAAAGACGAGCAGCGGGTACCGGTCGATGGGGCGGTGGTCGTGTCGCGCACCCGCGATGGGGGCGAGACGTTCGAGGTGCTGCGGGACGGGCTGCCCCAAGAAGACGCGTATGACCTGACCTATCGGCATGCGCTCGACATCGACGACTCTGGGAACACGTTGGCGTTCGGGTCGACGACCGGTTCGCTCTGGATCAGCGAGGACCAGGGCGAACACTGGCGCAGTCTTTCGAATCACCTTCCTCCGATTTACGCGGTCCGCTTCGGCGACTGACACCTTCGGTCGTCCGACATGCGCCAGCCACTGTCGTCGGTTGGCTTGCGTGAAGGACGCGTTCTTCGTTGCCGTCGGCCGTCAGACTTCCGATTCGTGGAGTCAACGCTTGAGGCAGCTGGCGGAGCAGCCCACACTCGCCTCCGAGAGCCGAGAAGGGAGAACCCATGAGCGAAACGAAAGAGGGCGTCTGTGTGGTGGTCGGCGTCGGGCCGGGCAATGGCGAGGCGTTTGCGCGACGGTTTTTGGCCGGTGGCTACCACGTTGCGTTGGTCAGTCGAACGCAGTCCAAGCTCGACGCCATGGCAAAGGAGATGGGCGAAGGGCCCCACGGGGTCGCGGCCCGCGGGTTTGCGTGCGATGCCGGCGATCCAGCCGCGCTCGATGCCACCTTCGGGCAGATCGCGGAGGCGCTCGGACCCGTCGACGTCCTCCTCTGGAATGCGGGGAACGCGGAGTTCGGCTCCTTTGAGGACGTGACCTTCGCGCAGATGGAGAGTGCGTGGCGCCTCAACACGCTGGGCCTTCACGCAGCGGCGAAGCTGGTCACGCCCGAGATGAAGAAGAAGGGGCGCGGTGCGATCGTGGTGACCGGTGCGACCGCATCTCTTCGCGGGGGTGCGCGGTTTGCCGCGTTTGCGCAGGCCAAGGCCGCGCAGCGGAGCCTCGCCCAATCGATCTCTCGCCACGCCGGCGCCGACGGGGTCCACGTCGCGCTGGTGATCGTGGACGGCCTGGTCGATACGCCGATGGCTCGTGAGCGGATGCCCGATGTTCCCGCCGAAAAGAAGCTAAAGCCCGAAGCGATCGCCGACTCGGTGTGGCACCTCGCCCATCAAGACCCCTCGGCCTGGACCTTCGAGCTCGACGTCCGCCCGAGCCACGAAAACTGGTAACCCGCTCCGAGCCCGGTTCACTTCGCAGTTCCGTGACCCCGACTACGGCCGCGTGGCCGAACCCTGCGGAGTGATTAGAGCTCGACGGCTTCGATGCGGCGGTTTTGCTGGCGGCCTTCTTCCGTGTCGTTGGATGCGACGGGTTGCTGGTCGCCGTGCCCGACCGCTTCGATTCGACTCCGGTCGATTCCGTGCTCGACGAGGTAGTCGCGGACGGCTTCGGCGCGCGATTCGGACAATCGCTGATTTCGTCGAGGGTTTCCGACGTTGTCCGTGTGGCCGGAGATCCGAACCCGCGCGCTCACGCGGTGGGTGAGATATTCGACCACCCGGTCAAGCCGCGGGAACGACTCTTCTTTGATGGTCGCCCGGTTGGTGTCGAAGAGCACCCCTTCGAGAACGAGACCCCTCGGCGCGGTGTCTCCGCTCGCCGGAGTCTGCGGCTCGTCGATGCGCCGGTAGCGCATGGTGAGCCGAATGTCCTGATTGGGGCCGGAGCCAACCTCGACATTCGCGGTGTTATTGCGACGGCCGAGACTCAAGTACTCGATGTCGTATCGCCGCCCCACCGGGACCAGGACTTCGGCGTAGCCCACCGAGTCGGTTTCGCGGGTGTAATAGACGGCACCGTCGGGCCCGGTCATCTTGATCACGATGCCTTGGATCGGTCCGGTGTCCGGATTGACGACAAAGAGTCGCATCGCGGCATGGGTTTCCGTCGCCTCGATCTCTGAGGGGCGCTCCCCCCGAGCCTGTTCCGCGGTGTCCGAGCTGGAGAGCTGAAACTCCTCGCCGCTCGCCGTGGTTTCCTCGGTGGCGGCAGCCGGTTCCGTTGAGGGTTCCGCCGATTCAGCCGCCGTCGCCGACTCGGCCGCCGGGGCTCCTCCACAGGCGAACGCAAACAATAGCGGGATGGTTGTGAGCCAAAAGCGCAGCATGGGGAGGAGACTATCATGCGCGTGGAAGAGGCGACCGACCCATCCTTTGCTTCAGATGCCGGCGCGACGAGAATCGTCACGCTCGAATGGAATGTCGGCCAGACTCTCTGCGTAGCTTGAAAGAAATGCGTCTAGCGATTCTGATCTTCGCGCTCGGGAGTCTCGGGGGCTGTGGACACGAGCCTGCTCCCGGGGAAGCGGTGTCCGAAGTGTGCGTTTCCGAGCACCACGAGGAGACCGTCGCCGTCTCGGGATATCTGGTACCCCCGACGGTGACTTTCGGGTGCACGGGAAGCTGTACGTTCTATCTGTCGGAGGAGCGCGGGGTGTCCGAGGGGGGGATCCGCATGTTGTTCTCCGTGGGGAGCGGGCCCCGAACGATGGACGCGATCGAGTTTGGCGACGACGATCCGATCCCCGGGCAAGTCGAACGTCTCTCCGCGTCCGACTTCGTGCTTCGTACCGATACCGGGTCGACCGTCGGGCCCGGCGACACGGTTCGCGTTCAAGGCTCACTCACCGTTCGCGAAACCGACGACGGTCCCGACTGCACATTGCGGCCAACCGAGGTCACGGCGCTGTAGCGTGCACCTCTTGAACGGGCTCACGTGGGGTCGAGGTAGAGTTCGAGTTCGCGGACGAGCTCGCTGAACGCGATCCGCGAGAGCTCGCCAAAAGTGTGGCGTCGGGCGAGTCGGACGTCGATGCCCTGCGGCGGGGCTTTGCCTGCGTTCTTCGCTTCGTAACCTGGTGACAGCAGGATTTCGAGGTGGAATCCCTCGACGACCTTGCTCAGTCGTTCCACGAACGCACTCCTTGGGCGGGACCAGCCTCGACTCTCGAGAGCGAAGATTCCCCCGATGGGGAGCGTCCGCCCCTGCATGCGGCGGAGGCTCTGCTGGCCAGTTTCTTCGGCGCGGCGCTCGTGCACGGCGCGCGCGAGCTGTTCGAAAGGCTGCAGGAGATGATAGTCCGAGAAGATTTCGGACCAGCGCTGCCGTTGAGCCGGCTCAAAGCTCAGGGGATGCGGAAGGGAGACCTCTGCCACATCGAGGTTGAGCTCTTCGTCCTCCTCCGAGGCGAGCGAGCGGTCTTCCGCGACGCGAAACAGCAGCTCATCACTTCCGTGAGCCGTCCAAACGAGCCGTTGGGCCACCTGTGAGGAAAGGGGGTGCTGGAGGATGTAGGCTTCGAAATCGTTCCAAGACCACCGAGCCTGCGAGATCATCGCGCGCTCGAGCCGGCGTCGTTGGCCGAGGAGCGTCCGGTCAACCTCATCGCGGAGCTCGGCCCAGCGCTCTGCGGCGTGTCGGGCCTGGTCCGGGTCGTCGCCTTTTTGTGGCTTGGGCAATGTATTGAACGAGCTCCCGTCTTCGCCCAGGATTCGAAGTGAAAGATGCTCGTCGAGCGTGACGCGAAACGCTCGCGCCCCGTAACTCAGCTTGAGCGCTCCTTCGGCGCCGAAGCCAAAACCCGGGACCACCCGATCGGCCAAGCTCTCCGAATCGATCCCGCGCGCGGCCGCGACTTCGGCAAAGATCCGATTTGCCGTCGTACGAAGGGATTCATGGCGACCGGCCTCGGCCACCGCATACACCCGAGCGAGCGCTCCTTCGGCGTTCATTTGGCTGAGCGCCCGAAGGCCGAGCTCGACGGTCCCGCTGACCTTGCCGTCCTCGCGGCCACGGGTCCAGGCATCGAGTTCGCGCGCCGACGCCGAGCCCCCGAAGCACGCGACCGCGAGAAGGGGCCAGCTGTGTTTGGCGCTCTGGGCGCTGTCGCGCCACGCGCGGAAGAGGCTTCGCGCAAACGCATCGCTGGACTCGGGAGTGCACGCGTTGCGGACTTCCGCAATGCCCGCGTAGGGAGCGTCGAAATCGGAAAAGATGAGCATCTCGCAAACCGTCTTCAGCGCGGCCGGAGGAAGCGTCACCCTAGGCTCACGGTTGGCGTCGCTCGCGACCAGGGGCTCGAGTGCATCCAAGTTGATGAACGCGGGGACCTTGGGCGCACGGAGCGGGCAATCCTCCAGTGGGTCGAGGGCCACCACTTGGCGGGCGAGGTCCACGACCCCTTCGGGATAGCGAGCGAGGGCGCGTTCGAGGGCCTCGGGATGATTGCTCGCAATTCGGCGAAGGGCTCTTCCCGCTTCGGTTCGTGCGACCCCCGGTTCGCGAAGCGCCGCAGGAATAAGACCGATCGCGGCCAAGTCCGGAAAGGTCCGAATCCACTCGTCACACGCGGCGCGGTGCTGGTAGTTCGCGCGAGCGTGCGCGATCGCCAAGCCCGCATGCGGCGAGAAGATCCTCCGCTCCGGGATCATTGGGAGCCGCTTCGCCCACTCGTCACGGAGTTCGCCCGGAACCCGAAGTTCGAGATCGGGGGGCGCGAGGCCATCCAGACGCGGAAGGACGCGGCCTTTCTTGCTCCGCCAGCGAGGTCGGCGAAGCACCGCCGGCCAGATCTCCTCCGGCCAAGCCTCCTCCGGTGCGGCCGGCGGACCTGCGGTGGCGGTCGGATCGGCTAGGCGAAGAAGGGTCGCCGCGGCTGCTGCTGCTTTGCTCTTTCCTTTGGCGGCTTCGGGAAGCACCGCTCGCGCGACGTCGGGGGAGTCGCGGTAAAACCCCGCGGCCACGCGCCGAAGAGTGGTGGACCCGAGGTGTCGGGCGAGTCGGCGACCCGACTCCTCGGTAGGAATCAACGAGAGCGCCACGAGCACCGGTCGAAGGTCGCCGACTTTGGGTTTGGCCGATTCGGTGACGCGGTCGTACGCGGTGAGGAGCGGTCCGGTCGCGCGATCTCCGAAGGTCTCGACGATCTCGAGAAGCTCCGGACCCGGCGCAGCGGGAAGGGCGCGGATGAGTTGGTCCGTGCGATCGAGGTCGGTGGAGATGCCGAGGAGAAACCTGGCCTGCTCGGGGCACTTCGGAATCGAAAGGCACTCGTCGATCAGTTGGGCGGCGCCTTCGTGGTCCGTCGTGAAGGCTTGCCGTACGAGGATCCGTCGCCAGAGCGGGTGCCCGTCCAGCTTCGGGACGATATGCGCGAGGGCCGCCTCGTAGGTTTCCCGCGTGGCCCTCGAGAGGAGTTCGCGAATGGTCATCCATTCCTTCTCCTCACGGAGCTTTCGTACGAAGCCGTGTTCCGCCGCGAGAAGGTCGTCGAGCTCGGCAAGCAGGCCAGGCTGGTAGACGGTGGATTTTTCCGGGTCGGTGCGTCGCCGAGGGAGAAGCGACGCGCGAAGGCTTTCGGTCCAGCGGAGCTCCACGGGGACAGCATACGGACAACCGCGCCGATGCTCCCGCGGGAAACACTGCGTTTTTGGCGTGCTTCGAAACGAATACGAAACCTTCGCGGGGATGCTGGCGCCATCGCGGCGGCGCCGGGTACGCTCGTTTGATGGGCGGTTTTCGACGCGGGATGTGGGTTGGGGTTCTTGCGTTGACCGCGTGTTACGAGTCGCATGAGCCAGCGCCCGGAGAGAGTGTGGACGACGGCGACGCGTCTTTTCCCGATGCGACCGGGCTGGACGCGGAGTCCCTCGCCGATGCAGACGTTCCCGATGGCGACGCGATGGTTCCGAGGACGCCGACCGAAGTCGAGCTTCTCTGCGCGGAGCAGCCGAACGTTCCCTTCGTTCTTACGGGACGATTTCCGAGCCGTGCGCCGGGCTGCCCGTGGGGCGAAGGGGACAACCTCGAGCTTCGGGACGGCGTGGCCGCGGCTCGAGTGACCGAACAGCGAGACCTTGGCATCGAGCCGGGGAGCGTCCTCTGCTCCCTCGAGATGCGCTTCGGTGGACCGTCGGCGGAGCTTCGGTATGACGACAACTTTGTCCTCGTGCTCGGCGACGTCGTCCTCGCCGCGAGCGACCGAGAGATGACCGGCAACTTGCCGCTCCGGCGCCAGCTTCGTCTCTGGGATTGGTCGAGGGTGGTCGGGCGTCCGATGGTGCTGTCGGACAACCTTGCCTACTGTGCGGGCGAAGCGGAAGGGCTCAGCACTTGCGAAATCCCCGCGAGCGAAGAACGTGGCAACGCGGCGATCGAATTCGGCGATGAATTCGTGGCGGAGGTTGCCGCAGAGCTCGCGTCCGGCGCTCCGTTTTCGCTTCGGTTTGTCACGATCGGAGACAACGATGAGGAACGAGACTGCTCGCACGAGGCGATCGACTTCGAAATCATCGGGACTCGCGTTGGTCCCTGATTTCGGTTCTCCGCCCCGCTCCGAATGACTCCGGTCTCAGCGCCAGGCGATTTCGCGCAGCGAGCGTTGCGCTCTTTGGTTTCAGAGCACGTAGGCTGCACCCGTGGTCGCTGCGACGCTCGAGATCCTGGTGGGAAATGGACGACCAGGGGTGCGCCGCGATTTGGACGCGCAGCCCGGAACGAGAATTTCAGAGGAACCTGCATTGCGCGGGACGAGTTGGGTGCCTTTGTGTATCGTCGGCGTCCCTCTCTCTACCCCAGGACCTGCAATGAGCACCTTTGCACACTACGAGTTGAACACTTCCGATCCTCAGGCGGCCAAGAAGTTCTATCAGTCTGTCTTCGGTTGGAAGGCACAAGACATGAACATGCCCAGTGGCGTCTACACGATGCTTCAGGCAGCGGCGGAACCGTTCGCCGGATTGCAGGCCAACCCGATGAAGGACTCCGGACCCCACTGGTTGGCTTATGTGACCGTGCCGTCGCTGACTCGGACGCTCACGAAGGCAAAGAAGCAAGGTGCGAAGGTCGTGATGCCGACCATCGAAGTGCCGGGCATGGGCAAGTACGCAGTGTTCACAGATCCGCAGGGTGCTGCGATCGGAATCTGGGAAGCCGCCGCGCCCGCGACGAAGAAGGCGACGAAAAAAGCTGCGAAGAAAAACACGAAAGAGAAAGCGAAAAAATCCGCAAAGAAGGCTGCGAAGAAGGCCGGGAAGAACGTCGAAAAATCACTGAAGAAGGCTGGAACGAAAGCAAGAAAGGCGGCGAAGACCGCCAAGAAGCGGGTGGCCAAGGCTGCGAAGAAGACCGCGAAATCAGCGAAGAAAACCGCGAAGCGAGTTCAAAAGAAGGTCATGAAGACGGCTCGGAGCAAGAAGAACGCCGCGAAGAAGCAGGCCGG
>JBCCZL010000015.1:0-37301 GCA_039187775.1 Myxococcota bacterium | reverse complement strand
GACGAAAAACAAGCATCCCGCGGCAAGGGTCGAGCACGCCCGCGCCGCTCCAAACGACTCGACCTGGAGGTATGACATGATCGATTCTCTGACCAGTTTGGCCCGACCGGAGGCCACCCAGCCAAGCGAGCCCGACCAAAACGAGCTAGGCAAGGACGCCTTCATGCAGCTCCTCGTCGCCCAGCTCGAAAACCAGGATCCGCTCGAGCCGATGGACTCGCAGGAGATGATCACGCAGCTCTCCGAGCTCACCGGCGTCGAGCAGCTCACCGCGATCAACGACCGGATCGGAGCGCTCGAGATCGCCACCGCAGGGATGGCCAACACTCAGGCCGCCGACCTCACCGGCAAGACGGTGACCGCCGACATGACCCATCTCCGGCTTGGCGAAACCGGCGATGTCGAAGGGGTGTTCGACCTGCCAACCGACGCCGCCTCGGTGGTGATCTCGCTTCGCGACGCCAACGGGCGAGAGGTTCGGGCGCTCGACCTCGGGGCTCAGCGCTTCGGCACTGGCACATTCAGCTGGGACGGCCTCGACGAGACCGGTGCGCGGCTCGCACCGGGTCGCTACTCGGTATCCGTCGAAGCGCGCGACGAGGACGGCAATCCGCTCGACGCGGACAGCGAGATCACCGGTCGCGTCGACCGGGTCAGCTACCAAAACGGTTATCCCGAGCTCGTTATCCACAAGGCTCGGGTCATGCTCGGCGATGTTCGTTCCATCGCCGCGGAAGGAGCTAGCGAATGAGTATCACCCGCACCCTCAACACCGGTGCTTCCGGCATCCGGTCCCACGGCGAGGCCCTGGGCGTGACCGGCGACAACATCGCCAATGTGAACACCGTCGGCTTCAAGCGTTCTCGGGCGGTCTTTCAGGACGTGCTCGGTCGCTCGATCGCCGGCGCATCCCTCAATCCTCCGACCGCCGGTGCCGGGTCGAAGCTTGCCGCCATCCAGCAGATGTGGTCTCAGGGCGCGCTGATGACCACGGACGCGCCGACGGACATGGCGATCGCCGGCGACGGGTTCTTCATGGTGCAGGACCCTGCCCGCGGACCGATGTACACCCGAGCGGGACAGTTCAATCTCGACCAGGAAGGATCGCTCATCAACACCCAGGGGCTCCGGCTTCAGGGTTATGTGGTTGGGGCGGACGGCACGATGGGCACCGAGCTCCAAGACCTCAATGTCGCGGGACAAACCGTGCCGGCAAACGCGACCACCCAGGTGGACCTCTCGGTCCAGCTCAACGCCAATGACCCCATTATCGCGGTCCCGTTCGACCCAGCCGACGCGTCAAACACGAGCAACCACAGCGGCTCCGTCACGGTTTACGACTCCCTCGGAAACTCCCACGAGATTACGGTCTACTACCGGAAGACCGCGTCGAACACTTGGGACTGGCACGGGGTCATCGATGGGGGACGCCTCAACGGCGGCACCGCCAACACGCCCACTGAGGTTGCGAGCGGCACGCTCAACTTCACGTCCAACGGCGCCCTCGACTCGGAGGCGCCCAACGCGAGCAACTGGAACTTCGTCGACGCGACCGCCCCGCAGGCGATCGCCTTCGACTTCGGTACGAGCATCGCCGATGGGGGGACCGGTCTCGATGCGACGACGCAGTTCGGCGAACAGTCGACGAACAACGGTATTGCCCAGGACGGGTACGCGGCGGGAACCGTGGCTGGGATCACCGTGGGCTCCGACGGGACGGTGCTCGGCACCTTCACCAACGGCCAGCGGCGAGACCTCGGCCAGGTGGCGCTCGCGACCTTCTCGAATGTCGATGGCCTCGAGCGCGCCGGTCAGGGCCTGTGGACGGCGACCAACGTCTCGGGCCAGGCGCTCGTCGGTGCTCCGGAAAGCGGGGCCCGCGGGGGCATCGTGGCCGGCGCCCTCGAAGGTTCGAATGTCGACCTTGGGAGCGAGTTCGTCGACATGATCGCCTACCAGCGCGGCTTTCAGGCGAACTCTCGAGTGATCACTACCGCGGATGAGGTCTACAGCGAGCTCGTGAACCTCAAGCGATAGTTCCTCCTGGCGGTTTTCGCCAGTCGGCACTCTTCCACGGCCGGCGGCAGGCTTCAGGAGCCTGCCCGCCGGCCGTACTTCTTGAGGAGACCGGATCGATGAACTTAGGAGGCCCCCTCAGCGTCGCCGTCGGAGGCGGTAAAGGCGGCGTTGGCAAGAGCGTCATCGCGTCAAATCTCGCGGCGGCGATGGCCGACCTCGGATTCCGGGTCGTGCTGATCGACGCCGACCTCGGCTCCGCGAACCTCCACACCCTTCTGGGCATCGACCGCCCGGGCCTCACCCTTCAGGCGATGCTCGACCGCAAGGTCGAGAGCCTCGAGGAGGCGATGGTGCCCACCGTCATTCCACGTCTCTTTATCGTGCCGGGAATCGGGGCCGTCGCCGGGGCAGCAAACCTCGCCCACGCTCAAAAAACCAAGCTGATCCGAAGCATTCAGAAGCTCGATGCGGACGCCTTGGTCATCGATTGCGGCGCGGGGACGAGTCATAACTCGGTCGACTTCTTCAACATGGCGGACGTTCGGCTGGTCATCGCCTCGCCCCAGCTCACGTCCCTTCAGAACGCATACGGCTTTCTCAAGGCCGCGGTCTATCGCGACCTCCGAGCCGAAGCGGCGAACCACCGGGAGCGAGAAGCCCTCGCCCTCGCCACCGACCGCACCGAAACCGAGCGCATCTCGGAGATCCTGACCCGGATCGCCGCCGAAGATCCGAACCTCGCCACCCGCCTCACGAACTGCGTGGAGACGTTTGGCGCCTCGGCCATCGGAAACCAGCTCGAACACTCGGGCCAGGAAAACGTGATTCACGCCCTCGCCCGCATGGTGGAGGACTTTCTCAACGTTCGGCTCAAAGTGCTCCCGTGCATTCCTCGTTCGGACCGGATTCATCGTTCGGTCACGATTCGGCGTGCCTTCGTGGAGAGCGCGCCCCGAAGCCGCGAAAGCCAGCTTCTTCGGGACATCGCCGAACAGCTCCTCAGCACCGACATTCACAAACTCCGTGCCCAGCGTCGACGCTTCGAGGACGACCCATCCCCCACCGACCTGGCCGGCGACGAAGAGAGCCTGCCCGGCCCGATCGGCCGCTATCTCCGACGCTTTCAGCGCTACCCGGTGAACTGGCGGGGAAGCATCGAGATCCGGGGCAAGTGGAGCGTCGCGGAAATCTCCGACGTATCCAAAGGAGGACTGTTGCTTCGCACCGCGCACCGACTGCTTCCCGACCAGCACGTATCGGTTCACATCGCCGATCCCGTGCATCTCACGCTCCGCGGCACCGTTCGTCATGTCCGCGAGCAGCTCGCCGGGATCGAACTCGAAAGCGAGGATGCCCAGCGCTACGGCGACCATCTGGTCGAGGCGGTTCATCGAGGTGCCGAGTGTCGCTCCGCGTAGGGTGGTCGCTTCTGGTTCTGGTTGCCGTCACGGGATGCGCCGGCGGTCCATCCGCACCGCTCACCATTCCTGGCGACCCCACGGCTAGCCCCGCGGTGCACATCCTCCCAAGCCTGCCGCGAGAGCGGAGCGAACTGTCGGAGACGATGCGTTTTGGATGGCTGCTCGCGGAAGAGTCCCTCGGTATCGAAGAGCCCGCCCTTCCCCAGGGACTATCTGGTCCAGAAATCTTCGCGTGGAACGAGGACACCCTCAGTCGCTGGCTTCATCGCAAGTCGCAAACCGCCGCCGCGGCCCGGCGAGAACTCGACCGCGCGGCGGACGAGCGGCCCGACCAGCGCGTGATGGCGGGTGCGATCGTCGGACTCGTGTACGAAGACATCGCTGCATTTCTGCTGCGTATCCCGCCGCCGGAGGAGCTCTTCGACGACCCGGAGATTCTCTACATCTATCGGGAAGTGCGCGACGCGAACGCCGCGCCGTACCGGAACCATGCGCGGGTCGCCTACCGTGCATGTGCGACAAACGCGCTCACCGTGCGGGATATGGCACATTGGCATCGCTTCTGCGCAGCCCGTGCGGACCAGCTTCCCGAGCCCGACTGGATGCCCCCAGTTGAGGGGACCGAGGTCACGGTCTACCGCGTGCCCGACGACCTCTGAACCAACCCCTTGCGATCTCCGCGCTCGCACCGGACCTGATCGTCGGTGCATGTGCCCCCGAAGAATCGGAATCGGATGGCGCCTCGTAGTTCGAGCAGGCCTCCTTGAGGTATCCTCGGCGCAGGGTGGCGGAGCGATATTTCTTAAGGCTCGGCGGACACACGATTCCGCTTTCGGAAGGCGAAAACGTCTTAGGGCGGAGCACGTCCTGCGATGTCGTGGTGCCCGAAGAGATCGCGTCGCGGCGACACGCGGCGATTGTGATCATGGGCAACAAGATCTTCATCGAGGACCTGGGGAGCCGGAATGGAGTGCTCGTCGATGGCCGCATGATCGCCGAACGCGCTCGCCTCGACGTGGGAAGTCGGATTTCCATCGGCAACACCCGTATGGTCGTGACCAAGGGCAAGGTGAGCACCACAGAGCGAGCCCTTCACTCGGCCAGGCAAGCCGCGGAAGATAGCGTGGCCGACACGAAACGCGGCGACGTGTTCGGCATGCTCGTGCGGGAATGCAAGCTCGCCCTCGACGACGGTCGCATCGCCGACGCCGAGTTCGCGACCGGCAATCTCCTCATCAGCATGCAGGCGGGCCTTAGCCGAGGCGTAGTCCCACGAGAATCGATCTATCGCGTCGCCACGGAATACGCGCTCCTCCTCGCCGAGCACACGGGAGACCACGACTGGCTTGACCGACTCCTCAGCCTCTTCGCCGAAACCGGCCGAGTCCTCGACGCAGACGCCATCAACCGGATCGAGTTCGGGATGGTTCAGCCCGGAAGCGACGCCGTACAGCACTACGTCAACGTGCTCCGAGAACACGCCCCCGCCCTCGCCCCCGACGAAATCGCCTACATCCAGCGCATCGAATCCCTCTCAGGCTAACTCCCGGGGACGAGGTAATTCCTTTCCTCACCACGATCGCTAACCCATCGAAATCACTACCGCCGAACTCCGCCGAACCCCGCTGACCTGTTCGTTTCCGCCGAGGCTTCAGCTCACGCACACCGGCTGACCGCTCCTCAACGCCGGCGACGTGGTGACTCGATACAGGTTCCTTCGAACCCTGAAGTGTTCCTGGGCGGTACGACATGCGCGCACATCGCGGCACGATTTGCTGCGCCCTAGACTGGGGGCGATGACTGATTTTCGCCCCTGGATCGTTCCTACCCTCGTCGGCCCGATTGCCGGAATGTGCGGGCTCATTGCCGCGCTCCTCCTTGCCCTGGATCCGGATTCCGCGATCGCGGTGTCGGTGATCGGCCTTGGCGTCCCGTTCGACGCGTGGGTGCTCGCGATGTTCACGGGCGCAGTCTTTGGGATGGGCCTTTCGTTTTCCCTTCTCGTCGCCGACGTCACTCTACTGTCGATGGGGCTCCGCAAACTCCCACTCGGGATGCGAGCCTGGGTGATGGCGCTTCTGTCGCCGCTCGCCTGGCTCTTCGTGACGATGTTCGCGCCTCAGATCGATTCCGTGATCGGGACCGTGCTGGTGCTCGTCGGCACCTTCGCAGTCACCGGCTTCTTGGTCCGAGTCCTCGGCGGAACCCGCCCGTAGATCGCCTCGGACCGACCTGGCACGCTCCCACTATCGATGGCAGAAAAGCCACTCGGCAGTTTCCCGACCGAGTGGCTCCGCCAAAAACGGGCCAACCCCGTAGGTGAGCAAGGCGTTAGAAGCGGCGACGACCGATCAGCACGAGGATGCCGAACACGAGGCTCAAAGTCGCGAACCCAGAGGCCGGTGCGTTCGGGCTCACCGAACATCCCCCGCCATCGCTCCCACGCGCAGGTGGAGACATCGGATTCATCGGATTCATCGGATTCATGTTCATCGGATTCATGTTCATGGGCAGTCCCCCGGTGTCGGCCAGGTCGACCATGGTGTCGGGCATCATGTCCCCATCGCTGTCGACCCCAAGCACAAGGCCCTCGCCATCGGTGTCGAAGTCCGCGAACCGAAGCGTGAGCGCCGCGCCGTTCGGTACGCGCACCATGTCGGTGCCGAAGTCGACGACCGTCGTGTCATCCACTCGCGTCAGGTAGAGATCGAACTCGCTCTCCGCGTCGGTACCGGCAAAGAATAGGCTAAGGGTGCCGCCGTCGGCGAAGTCCACGCTCGCGTCGATCTGCTGGCCTCCCGAATCGCCCCGAGAGCGCACCACCACGATCCAGTCGGCCGCCGCCGTCTCCACCGCGAGCACGATGTCCGGAGTCTCCAGTCCGTCGGTCACATAGCTGATCGACGTCGTATCTCGCCCGATAAACGCGCCATCGATCTGGCCCGGCTCGAGCACGATGTTCTCGATGCCTAGGTAATAGCCCGGACCGACCACCGCCACATCGCTCGGATCGAGCGACCCATCGCCCCCGTCCCCGATCGCCAACTCGAGTCCACTGCCACCCGGCACGAGGTAGACAGGCTCCTGTCGGTCCTGCCAAAGATCGTCGGATCGCTGCGCCCCAAAGCTTGCTCCGGGAATGCTATTGACGAGCTCGCCGTCGCTCGTGTGGCCGATCTGATTGCCATTCTCGTCGGTGATGAGAAGCGACGCGTCGCCGGTGACGCTGACATTGCGGTTCGCGGCCATCCCCGCCTGATAGTCGCCGCAAAACGGACACTCGAGCGTGCCCTGGCGAACCGACAGCGGAGTGAGGCCCAGGGTTTTGGTCGAAGCATCTCCATGGTACGCACTCTCCGCCACATCGGGGCTCGCCGCGGCCGAGTACTCCCAGGTCTCGTTCTCCTCATCGACCAGGATGGAGCGCGTCTGACCCGGAAAGTTGTTGTCGTAGACGAGGATCTCGGTGCCGTTGTCGCCGTCGACCACATCGATCGGCGTCACCGCGTGCCCGGCCTGGAACCCAGGCTTGTAGAACCCGAGGGTGTAGGCCTCATTGCCGGTGTCGAGCGCCTCCTCAAGGAGTCGCACCACCTCGCTCGGTGGGGTGCGCGTCTCGGCACTGCTCACCGGGGCGACGCCCTGGAGCGCAAACCAGTACCCGATCTCTCGCGTGAGCCGGTCGTTCCCCTCGAGGGCAAGATCGAACGTGTTGCTCGCGTTGGCCCCGTAGTTCGTGTGGCTGTCGAGCCCCTGCTCGATGCGCAGGCTAAGCACCGCCATTCCTTCGCAGTGGCCACCGTTCATGCCGTTGCTCACCTGCTGCATCCACTGGGCGGCGGTCGGCGTCAGGCTGCAGGTGGGGCCGCTTCCCGACGCGCAGACCCGATCGCCGAACATGCGGTGGACCTCTTCGGCCGTGAGGTTCACTGGGTTATGTTCATTGCTGTAGTTCTGAAACCCAAAGCCGTGAACGTTGGCGTCGAACAGCGCGGCTTGGACACCGCCCACGGGTTCTTGTTCAAGAGAGCAACCCCATAGAAGAAGCGCCGTCCCCGCCACGGCCCAGTGTAGTTTTTGCACAGTTCGCCTCATTTCCCTTCGCCCGGCTCTCAAACGCCGATCGTGTGAACTTCGTCGTCTACTCCCGCCGATGGCGCGGAGACTCATCGCGAACAGCAGATGCCGCAGGGCAGGATCTGTCGCACGAACATCTGTATTCACTGCAAACGAAAGCGTGGTGCCCGAGAATTCCTGGGCGATTCCCGCACATCCAGCCGAACGTTTCGGGACTCTCAGGCTCGTCCGCGGTGAGGCTAGGGCGCGATTCGCGCGACGGCCTCGTCGAGCCAGGCGTGGGCCTGACCCTCCGGAAACCGGAGTCGATACCGCTCCGCCACTTCCACGAACTCCTCGGGCCGAGACATCGCAAGAAGCGCCCGGGCCTGGAGGGCGAGCGCGCGCTCTTCCATCGGCGAACCCGAAGCGGCGCTTCTTCCGAGCTCGAGGGCGGCGAGCGCTCCCTCCGGATCGGAGAGCACCCGGTACGCAAGGTCCGCCGCCAGATATCCGGCCTTCGCTCCCTCTTCCGCATCCAGAAGGGGAACCGCCGCAAGATACCGGTCCCGCGCTTCGGCCGGCTCCGCGGTGGCCCGATAGCAATCGCCGAGCAGAAACAGCCAGGCGCCGCTAGGCTCGGCGTGGGCCTGGCGAAGCGCTTCAGCGAGCGCCCGCTCCGGATCGCCTTCGAGGAGCCAGCTCCGGACTTCCTCCGGAGTCGGCCCCGTCGAGCTCCCGTCCATTGAGTCGACCGTCGACGATCCGTCACCGGGAGTGCCAAGACGTCCCGTCATCCGATCTTGGCGCAGCTCTCGCTCGACCGTTGGCCTCGAGGGCATCCGGCTCTCCCGGGCCCGGCCCGCGATCACTCCAAGCACATGCAGCGACGGCCGCCAGGCTGCGACCTCCGCATCGCTGTCGTAGCTCTCCCCCGCCCGAAGAACGTGCGCCCTGCCGTTGGCCACGACTTCGACTGTGCCTTCGTACACCCGGACGCGGGTTCGGTCGTCGTCGACCCGGACCGCCACCACCGTGCCGTGCACCACCACGTCGGCATCGCCGGCCATCACGCGAACCCGTTGATTCACACTGAATACGGCTTCGCCGCCGTCGAGCCGGAGCACACGCTCTTCGCGCGCGTCGCCCACCATCCCGAGTTCGGTGCCCGGGGTCTGGGCGAGGAGGTCGCCTTCACCAAGCTCGACGAGGGCCACGTCGGCCATCGGATCGCTAACCGGGGCCCCGCGAGGCCGGAGGAGAATGAAGACGGAAAGCGCCACCGCGGCCACGGTGAAAATCCCAGCCGCCCAACGCTCGAGATGTACCCGGCGACGACGGCGTCCCTGGGCCGCGACGAGGGCCTGCGCAGTGAGGTCGGGCGCGAGCTCCACCGGCTTCGCCGCCTCCTGCGCCGACCGCGAGAGAAGAGTGAGCGGATCAGTCATGGGCCCTCCGATCGAAACGCTGAGGCAAGGTAAGGATCGTCCGCCAGGATGGTCCGGAGCTTCTTTCGGGAACGCTTAAGCCGAGCCCGCATCGTCTCGAGGGACGTGCCGGCCACGTCGGCCGCCTCCTGATGCCCCAAGCCTTCGACACAGCACAGCACGAAGGCCGAGCGAAGCTTGGGGCTCAATCGATCGAGGGCCAGGTACAACCTGCGCAGCCCTTCCCGGGACATCGCCCGGCGCTCGGGACTCAGCGCATCCTCGTCGGCGGGAGGCGGCGCGCTTTCCTGCACCACGCGACGACGTTTCCGACTCGCCCGCGCCGCCACGCGAATCGCAATCCGATGCGCGTAGGCATCGAGGCTGCCTCGCCCCTCGAACCGCTCGAGCGCGCCCGCCACCGCGATGAGCGCTTCCTGCGCGACATCGTCGGCTTCGCCGATCGGCCCGAGATATCCTCGGACCCAGCGATAGACCTTGGGCGCGAGACTGCGGAGCAGTTCCTCTCGGACTGGCGCGAGCGCATCTTCCGAGGGAGAGAGATCGGCCACGAGGTCGCCAGGGGTCGCAAAGGGGGCGCTAGAACTCATCGCAGTTCGAATCGAAAGCCTGCCGACAGCCCGAACCAGGTTTCGACTTGGCCGGTCGCCGAGTTGTAGAGGGGAGCCCACGAGGCCCGAAGAAAAAGGCTATTGCGGGGCGAAAGCCGGTACGCGACGCCAAGCCCCACGTCGACGCCGAGGAGCGAGTCCGATGTACTCTGCTCGGACTCATCGAACCACCACTGGATCCGAAAGTGAACCGACACCTCGACTCTCCAGCGATCGCTCACCGCGAGGCCCGGAGCGAGTCCCAACCCGAGCGTGAGGTTCGTTTCGCCGTCCAGCGTCACGCCGCCGCCCACGTCGCCTTCGATACGAAGCCACGAGGTGAGGCGGCTCCCCATCCCAACGGATGCCCCGAGGACGAGCTGCTCGTTCATCGCAAGCGCACGAAACGCCACGCTGAGATAGGTCGTGGGGAACGCTGAAGCCAAGCCGTCGCCGTCGAGTCGAAGCCGGTCGGCCGGCGGTTCCGCGGGTCCGTCGCGGGACGGGGCGCGCTCCCGCGGCGGATCCGAACGACGCACCCGCGGGGCGGGAGTCGGAAACGCGGCCTCGGCCGTGTGCACCGCGAATACCCGAGGATCGATGCGATAGAGCGGAAGGGGAAGCTGGGTGGTCCTTGGCTCGGCATTCGGCGGAGACACGCGCACCACCGCGCGGCGAAGGGGGTCGTGTTCGACGACCCAGATCCTCATCGCGCCTGGGCGCGATCGACATGAGGCCTCCGCCCGGTGCCCTCGGGCCGCGAGCTCGAGCGATAGTTCGGAAAAAAGCTGGCTCCGGCCTTCAGGAAGACAGACCGAGACCGGGCTCTGCGCAGCCGCGGGAGCCGCGACCCCCAAGGCCCATAAGATGATGACGCCGCGGAGGAACCGCGCAGGCGAACCCGGACCATCTGGTAGAAATCCGCCGGGCTTGAATGCGGAGCTCTGCCGGATGCTGCGCGCGCAGTCTCGCCGAGTGTCCTCCGCCAATGACCTTTCACCCACCGGCCTTCCCACCTTCCCAACACCCCACCGTCGGGTCTGTTCCCGTCATGCGACAGCAGCGATGGTCAACCATGCCTCCTTAGTGGACCTGGGCACGAGAAAGTGGGACATCAAGGATCGGGTTTCTCGATATCCCAACTTGGGGACCCCAGGGATTGGTGGCCGCCGACCCCAACTCAAAATCGCTTAGCCACCGAGCTGCTTCAGGATATCCGCCGCCGCCTTTGCCGCGTCTTCGGTGGTCAGCGGCTTTTTGTCGTCCCGCTCGTAGCTCGCCAGGTGCACTTCCGGCAGGCCGTCGAGAAACCGCGAGGGCGTGAGCGGCAAGACCCGGCCCCGGATCATCTTTTGTCGCGGCCGGGTGAGATAAAGGACGTCTTGGGCACGAGTGACGCCGACATAAAAGAGGCGGCGCTCCTCTTCCACGTCGCTCGGCGCAGCCTCCGTGACCTTCGGATCGGTCGTCCGGTTGTGGGGAAGCTGGCCTTCGTAACAACCCATGAGGAACACCACGGGGAACTCGAGTCCTTTGGCCGCATGAAGCGTCGAGAGGGTGATCCGATTGCGCGCCTCCTCGACGCTCGTCTCTTGGCGCATCGTGAGGCGCTGAAGAAATGTCTGGAGCTTGGGCTTCCCTTCGTACTCCGCGCTCTCGTAGCGGTCGAGGCTCCGAAGGAGGAACTGCACATTCTCCCATTTCTTCGCGCCAACCTTGCCGCCCTCTTCGTCCAGGAGTTCTCGCTTGAGTCCGGTTTCCTCAAACAGGCTCAAGGCGGTGCCGGCAAGCGAGCCACCGTCGGCAAACTTCCGTCGATGCCGCTCCAGCGTCGCGAGCAGCGCGACGGCGCTTCGACGCGCGTTGGTACTGGCCCCTTCGATCCGGTCGATGTTCGCGAGCGCATCGTGAAACGACAAGCGATGCCCGGCCGCATGCTGCCCAACCCGCTCCACCGTGGTCGCTCCGATGCCCCGCGCGGGGTAGTTCACGATCCGTCGAAGCGAGAGCTCGTCGAGGGGATTGACGAGCACCCGAAGGTACGCGGTCGCATCCTTGACCTCTTTTCGATCGAAGAACTGACCGCCGCCGTACACCCGATAGGGGATCTGCATCCCACGAAGCTCCTCCTCCACGAGCCGCGCTTGAAGCGCCGACCGATAGAGGACCGCAAAGTCCGCAAGATCCCGACCTTGCTTCTCCGCATCGCGGATCTCGCGCACGATGAACTTTGCTTCCTCGGCCGCGTCATCGAGAACGCTCACCCGAACTGGCTCGCCCGGACCGCGCGCCGATCGGAGGAACTTGCCGTGGCGGCGCTGGGTGCTTTGCCCGATCGCCGCATTCGCGACCTCGAGAATCGGTTGATACGAACGGTAGTTCGTTTCGAGCTTCACCACTCGGGCGCCAGGAAAGTGCCGTTCGAAGTCGAGGATGTTCCCGACATCCGCCCCACGCCACGCATAGATGCTCTGGTCGTCATCGCCGACCACACACACATTGCCGAGCTGGTTGGTCAGGAGCCGGACGAGCTCGAGCTGGGACCGGTTCGTGTCCTGAAACTCGTCGATCATCACGTGCCGAAACCGAGCCCGCCATCGTTCCCGAATGCCTTCGTGCTCCGACAGCACCCGGACGGGGACGAGCACGAGGTCGTCGAAGTCGACGGCGCGCATCGAGCGGAGCGACGACTCGTAATCGGCATAGATATCCCGCGCCGCTTCGTCGTATTCGATCTCCGACTCGGGAATGTCCCCGGGGCCGAGAAACTTGTTCTTCCACAGGGAAATCCGCGAGTGCACCGCCGATGCGTCGAGCTTTCGGTCACCGCCCCGCTTCTTGCGCAGGAGCTCCCGAACCATGCCGAGGCAGTCGCCCTGATCGAAGATCACGAAACGCCCGCCATGGCCGAGCGCCTTCGACTCCTCGCCGATGAAGCGGACCCCAAAGCTATGAAAGGTCGAGAGCCAGAGCTTCTTTGCGGTCGACTTGCCGACGAGGGTCGCCATCCGATCCGCCATCTCGGCCGCAGCCTTGTTCGTGAAACTCACCGCGAGGATCGCCTCCGGCCGCACCCCGCGCTCGAGGAGCCGCGCGATCCGATGGGTGATCACCCGCGTTTTGCCGCTTCCCGCACCCGCCAGCACGAGGAGCGGACCCTGCGCGTGCTCCACCGCTTCCGCCTGTGCCGGATTTAGCCGCGGCCCTCGACCCATGGCGGGGGAGGCTAGCCTACCCGGTAGATGCAAAGAACCCGATCGACCGAAAGTTTACGGGAGAGGTTCGCCGCACTACTTGCGGAAGTCGTCCAGGCGAATGACTTTGCCCCCAACCGCCCCGCCGATCTGGACGGAAGCCCAATCGACCCGCACTTTTTGGTCCTCGCCAAGCTCTCGAATGAGCCGCCCACGCATCCGCGCGGGAGTCGCCTCCGGCGGCTCGTGAATCGCTCGCTCTACTTCCGCTCGCGAGACGAGGAGTGGCGCCATGCCGACATCTTCGAGGCGTTCAAAGTAACCTTCCCCGAGCTCGTGATACTTCAGGTCGACCTTCTTTCGGACCGCCGGCCGTTCCCCGGCAGCGGTTTCTTCGATCAGCCAGCGCTTGGTCACCCAGTCGATCCGCCCGACGAGGAGGCCAGGGTCACGCTCGAGCAGATCGAGGCATTCGCCCCAGAGCCGGAGCACTTCCCGAGCTTCGAGCGATGGAGTCGCCGAGGCCGCCACAAACGCTTGCGCGCGCTTTAGGTACCAGCGCTGGAGCTCGAGCGCGGTCCAGGCGGTTCCGTCCTTGGTGTGGACCTTTGCGGCCAGCGTAGGATCGGCGTTGATCTTTTGAAGCGCTTCGACGGGGGCCTTGAGCTCCGGCGCATCGGCGAGGGCCCCTGCTTCGATCATGTCGACAATGAGGCACGTGGTTCCGATCTTCAGATATTCGGCCACCTGCGCTCGGTTGCTGTCGGAGAGGCCGAGCTGAAGGCGCTGTCGCGCCGAAAAGAGCGAGGCGTAGGAGCGATACCAGCTGAACGAACCCATGAATCGCTTCACGAGGTTGCCGGTATCGAGCATGGCTCGCCCGGTGACCGTCGCGAAGGAACGCTGGACGGTTCGAATCCCCGACGGCTTCTCCGCAAGCACGAATGTGCCGTCTTCCTCGAGGGAGCCGGCGCCCGATACGATCGGTCGGGACACGAGAAACGTCGTCAGGCCCCCGCGAAGCTCACGAAACGCAACGAAGCGCGTCCACAGGGTGAACGGACTTCCGAGGGGCAGGCTCAGATGCTGGAGCGGCGCCACCAGCTGGCTCCCAAGCTTTTCGAACGTTCGGCTATCGTCGAACAGCCGGTCGAGCCGCGAAGCAAACCTGCCTCCGAGCATCGCCACCGCGGCCACGACGACAAACAGCAGGATCATGGCCGGTACTGCGAAGAGCACCAGGAGGGCGACGTAGATCCACGCGACGAGGGTGAACAGGAGACTGATCGGGGCGAGGGCGACGAGGCCCAAGCGATAGAGGCGAAGCCAGCCGCCACGGGCAATCTGGACCTCGTAGTTCTCCTGCGCACCGTACACATTTCCGTAGGCGTCGCGGCAGTTCTTTAGCAGCCCGACGTCCGCGATCCCCGCCGCGTGAAGCGCGGGCTTGGCGCGGGTCAGCGCATCGCGGAGCATGGCTTCCTGCGCCCGCTGGTAAAGAAGAAGTTGGCTCGGCCCGCGACACTCCGGCGTTCCGCCTTCGAGGAGCCCTGCGTCGAGCGCCCAGGGTACGACCTCGTAGCAGAACGCGCCTCCGTTCTCGACGAACAGCGCTTCGAGCTTGCTCCCTCGACCGGGCCGAGTGCTCACCCGCGTTTTCAGCGCAGCAATAACGGCCTGATAGACACGCTGGTTGGAAGGGCGCTCGTGTATCGCCGCAAGCGCTTCGGTCGTCCCTCCGCCCGCGTCCAGTCGGATCGCGTACTCGGTCTCCTGCCCGATCAGGCGGTCGAGCATCGGCTACCGATGAAGGGTCCTACTCGCCGCCTTCGCGCACCTCGGTGCCACGAAGATACTCCTCCGGGCGCTCGGTCGCGTCGGCCGTGACCTCGCGCAGGAGCTCTTCGCGCTGCTCGTCCTGGGTCGACGGCGTCGGGATGCTCTCGGGCTGCTTCTTTGCGGTCTCAGACATGAGGCAACGGTAGCACGATTCCCCGGCCGTCGCCTGGTACCCTTTTTACGGATGAAGGTCTGCCCCCGCTGCGCCCTGAAGTACCCCAACGACAACAACGTCTGTTTCGTTGACGGGGCGACGTTGGAGGAGGCCAAGGACGAGCGCCTTGGGACCGTGCTGAACGGCCGGTATCTCATCGAGGCGCCCCTCGGCGAGGGAGGCATGGCCATCGTGTACCGAGGACGGCACACCCTGGTGGACCGCCCGGTGGCGATCAAGATCATGAACGCAGAGATGGCGCGCAATCCATCGATGCGCGAGCGGTTCCGCCGCGAGGCCAAGAACGCGGCCTCGGTTCAGCATCCCCACATCATTCAGATCGACGATTTCGGCGAAACCGAGGATGGAACCTGCTTCATGGTCATGGAGCTCCTCAACGGCCTCGCGCTCACCGACTTGATCGAGCGCGGACCCATGCCGCCGAGCGAGGTCGCACTCCTCGGAGTGCAGATCGCCCAAGGCCTCGCTCGCGCGCACGACTTCGACGTCATTCACCGGGACCTCAAGCCCGACAATATCTTCGTGTGCAATCCCGACAACGCGCCCCTCGTGAAGATCGTTGATTTTGGGATCGCGCGATCGATGCACGACCCGCGACTCACCAACGCGGGGGAAATCTTCGGCACGCCGCAGTACCTCGCCCCGGAGCGGATCACGAGCATCGACGCCGGACCGAGTGCCGATCTCTATGCTCTGGGAACGATCTTCTTCGAAATGCTCACCGGCCAGACGCCGTTCGATGCCGACGACATTCCGTCGTTCTTCATCAAGCATATGAAGGAGACTCCGCCGCGGCCCTCGGCGCTCGCGCCCCAGTGCCCCCGTCGCCTCGAAGAGCTGATCCTTGGTCTTCTCGAAAAGAAGCCCGAAGATCGCCCGGTCGATGCCCACCAGGTGATTCGTGAGCTCTCCGCCCTTGCCCCCAAGGACAGTCCGCGGAGCGTTCCGCCCCCACCGATCGGTCCCGCGGCACAAAAGTCGTCGCCCGCGCCCACCCTTCCACCCACGACCCTCGAAAGCTGGGCCAAGCGGGCGGTGCTTTTCGATCAAATGCTCCGGCGCGTCTACCCGAGCGGCGCGGCGCCGCCTCCGATGCGGTCGGCCCTCGAGGAGATTCGAAGCACCTTGGCCGACATTCACAACCTTCGCTCCCAGGGCCTTCGGGCGCAGCGGGAGCTCGAGGCGATGGAACAGAATGCGCGTGAGGGTCGAGAGCGACTCGGCAATGCGGTGCAGACGCTCGGCGAAGACCTTTCGAACGCCCGGGCCGCGGCCCGAAGCGCAGTGACCGAAGTGCAACCCTACTTCGATGCCGATGCCCAGGCGGAGCAAAGCTATCGGCGACGCCACGCGGCGCTCGACGCCCTCGGTGGGTATTCCGAGATGAACGAGCCGCGAGCCGACCTCGTCGGTGCGCTTCGCGAAACCGTCGACGCCCTCGACCGCTGGGTGATGAGCCGAGGGGCCGCCGACAAGGCCCGGCGCTGGATCGACGCCAAGCAGAGCGATGTCTCGGACCTCGAGTTTCAGATCAAGGCACTCCGCCAGCAGCTTCAGCGGGTCGAAGAGCAGTATGAAGTCGACCGCGCCGCCAACGAGTCCGCGCTTCGCGAGAACGGCAAGACCGTGGAAACCCTCGAAGCGAAGCTTCTCGAGCTCGCCAGTCGGTTCTGTGATCCCCTGCGGTCCCGGCGAGATCTGGGAGATCTGTTCGCCCAGCTGGAAATGGCACCGGTCCAGGCCTAAAAGGCGACTCAGGACGATTCTTGTCGTCGTCACTCCTCTGACTTGAAGAAGCAACGTGATGGATACACCCACCCGTCGAGGCCTCGGACGATGAGCTCTCGCACCGAGGAAGAAGCCCGGCTTCGCACCATCCTCAACTCGATGGTCGAGGCCGTGTTCGTCACCGACGAAAAGGGCCGCGTGACTCTGACCAACCGGGCCCTCGACGATTTGATCGCCGAAGATGTCCGAGGGCAACGCGCTAAGAACGTCATCAAGAGCAATGAGCTTCGCGTGGCCATCCGCCGCGCCCGAAAGAAAGACAAAGCCACCGAGGTTCAGCTCGAGACGGTCATCGGTGACCGCACTCATATTTTTCAAGCGCAGGTCGCCCCGCTCCCCGATCAGGCCGGCGTCGTCACCGTGCTTCACAATGTCACGTCGCTGAAGGACGCGGACCGGATGCGCCGCGACTTCGTGGCGAACGCGAGCCACGAACTTCGAACGCCGCTCACCGCGATCCGGGGGTTCGCCGAAACCCTCCTCGACGGGGCAGCCGAAGAGCCCGAGCTTCGGGCACGGTTTCTCGAGGCGATCTTCCGCCACACCATTCGGCTCCAGCGCCTTGCCGAAGACCTGACGTCCCTCGCGCAGGCAGAATCGCCGGACTACGAGCTAGAAGACTGGCCGGTCGATCTCCGGGACGTGTGCACCGACAGCGTCTCGAGCCTCGATCAGCACGCCCAGCGCAAGTCGGTCAAGGTCCAGCTCGCGCTTCCGGGGGAGCCGGTCCGAATCCAGGTGAGCACCCGAGCGATCGAACATGTGCTCATCAACCTCGTCGACAATGCGATCAAATACTCGCCGCCCGACAGCGAGGTGACCGTTCGGCTCCTTCCCGCCGACCCGACGCAGGAAGACGGGCACGTGAGCATCGAGGTCGAGGATCACGGACCGGGCATTCCTGCCAAGTACCGACCGCGGATCTTCGAGCGGTTCTACCGCGTCGACAAAGGTCGGTCCCGACAGGAAGGGGGCACGGGCCTTGGCCTGTCGATCGCTAAGAACCTCGTCGAGCGGATCGGCGGAACCATCGAGCTTGAGAGCGAAGTCGACAAGGGCACCCTGTTCCGAGTCAATCTACCGCCCGAGTCGCCCGAGTAGTCAGGCAAAGGGCTGCCAGCGGCCGTCGATCAACCGCTCGTGGGGCCGAAACCGCTGCTTGTAAGACATATGCGGATTCGCCTCGATGAACAGGCCGAGATAGAGGTATCGGAGGTTCCACCGTTTGCAGAGCTCGAGCTGCTTGAGCACCGAGTACGTCCCGATGCCGAGCTTGGCGTGGGCCGGGTCGTAGTAGCAATAGACCGCGGAAAGCGCGTGGTGGCCCGAGTCGGTGACCGCAACGCCCACCAGCGTGTCGTCGAGATAATACTGGAGCTCGAAGCTGTCACCGCAGCGGTCCACCAAAAACCCGGCGTACCCTTGTGCAGTGAGGGGTCGAGTGTTGGGACCGGCGAGCCCCCGCTTCCATTTGTGAAGCTCATAAAGCTCGAGGTGACGGGCATCGCAGATCGGTTTCGCGATCTCCGTTCGAAGCACCGCCTCGGCGCGGGCAAAGTGGCGCCGCTGATTGCGCGACATCGTGAACGCGGCCACGTCGACCCGGATCGGTTGGCACGCTCGGCAGGTTGGGCACTGCGGCCGATAGAGGAAGCGCCCATGGCGCCGGTCTCCACGAGACAGCCGGTCGTCGACCTCCTCGTTGGACAGCGGTCGCAGCGGCAACCGCATCGGCAAGCGTGCCGTCTCGCCTTCGAGGTAGGGACAAGCTTCCTCCTCGTCGTAGACTAGGAGCTCGTCAGGATTCCCGCGCTGAAGGACTGCAGTAAACTTGCGCCGGCTCACTTCGCTCAGTGTAGCCGTCAGCGGAGGACGTGGTCGAGGGCCCCGCGGAGAAGAGCTTCACGGTCCGTTCCCATCTCCACGCTTTCGAGAGGGAAACCGAAGTACACGACGTGGTCTGAGGCGATCGCGGCGCCGCCCCCCGCACCTCCCTCGTACTCGAGGACCACCGTCGCGTTGCCTTCGGCGCCCAAGCGGTCAGGAAACGACGCAAGCACACCGCGAGGATCGAAGAAGCCCACGGTGTCGACCTCCGCGAAGATTCCTCCGGGAACCCCGCGCGCAAGAAAGGTATCAGCGCTGTCTCCCAGGAATCCCGCTCGGAGGACCGACTGGTAAAAGCGTTGATCCTGCGCGTCGCCCTGCTCGACGAGGTCCCAGCCGACCTCCGCGCCTGAGACGACGAGTCCTCCCCCCTGCGAGATATAGTCGGAAAGCATCATCTGCTCGGCGCGATCGAACGTCTCGTCCTCGGTGGATTCTTCCCCGAGAACCCACACCGCGGCGGAATATGCGCCCAGGCTTCGCTCGCCGGCGATCAGCGCCCCGTGGTCGCAGCTGTCAAACGCCTGCGCCCCGAGGGCTGCTCCGTAGCGCGTGAGAAAATCATGGTTGGCGGCCAGCGTATTTTCCGGCACCGGCTGGCGGGCCCAGCGGTCTGCCCCATCCACGAGGAGGATCGGCGCGGAACCGCTTCGCGTTCCGAACACGTCGCTCGGTTCGCTTTCTCCGTCCGCGCTAAGCGCACTCACCCGGACGTAGGCCTGGCCGTTCATCGCAAAGCGATGGCTCGACGCGTTCACTCGATGGGCCTCGCTGCGCGGCCAGAGTTCCCCGTCGGTGCTCCGCCACACGAGATACCCGTCGGCTCCTGCCACCGGGTCCCAACTCAGCTGCGCGGCGTCGCCTTCGGCCACCAGGCACCGAAGCGTCGGCGAAGCGAGCCGCGCCCCGGCCCCACGGTGGTTCTGGCCAATCGTCTCCACGATGCGGTCGAAGGCCCCGCGAACCGCCGTTTGAAGTTCGCGCGTAAGGTCGTTGGCGAGAAGCGAGAAATAGTACGGGCGGCCGTCGTATCGGTTGTGGAGGATGCCGCTGAGCGCGATGCTGACATTCAGGGTCCCCGTTTTGCCGAACACGCGCCCCCGGGTGTCGGCTCCGCCCAGCCGGTTTCGCAGCGTGCCCGGGTCGGCGCCGGCGATCGCGAGTCCGCGGCGATAGCGGGGCAGCGTCCGGTCCATGAACCGAAGCAGCTCGATCACCTGCCGCGCCGACACGCGGTTCGCATAGGAAAGGCCGGAGCCGTCGGAGAACGTCGCCCCCGAAGCCTCCACGTCGGTGGTGCCGAGCCATGCGGTGACCTCCTGACCGCCGGGGACGAGGCCACTGTCGCGTCGAAACTGGAACCCGAGCAGCCGAATGAGCTGATCCGCCATCTCGTTGTGACTGATGTCGTTGATGTGCGAGGCGACGACGTGGAGGGCCCGCGATCGGACCTCCGCCAGCGCTGTCATCGCCGGAGCCGAAGCAAACGACGGTTCGGGGCGGGCGGAAGCCGCGGCCGTGATTCCGGCATTTCTTAACGCCGTGTCGAGCGCCGCCGCAGCCTCCTGTCGTTCCCGGGAAGGATCGAGCTCTCCGAAGCGCGCCCCATCGAAGAGGATTTCGCCCCGGAGCAAGACCCGACCATCGATCCGCGTGACTCCCGCAGCGGCAAGCCTTCGGGCCAGGCTTTCGAGCGGCGCCGAAGCCGACGGATAGAAGGTCGTGCTCAGGGTCGGGTCGTGATCTGCGACAATGATGAGATCGCCGATCCGGCCGGCCGCATCGGGGCCCGCTTCGCTGAGGGCGCGGATCGTGAACTGGTGGTCTTCGCCAAGCAGGTCGAGCGCCGCAGCGGTGGTGAAAAGCTTCGTGTTCGACGCGGGGATGAGCAGCGCGTCGGGATTCTCTTCGAACAGCACCTGGCCGGTGTCCCCGAGGACCACCTGCACCGAGTAGCTCGCCTGGGGCACCGAGCGAAGGTGGGTGTCGATGGTGGTCGCCATTCGGCTCACCTCGTCCGGAGTGAGGTCCGGAAGCGTCGGAGGTGGGTCGAATCGACTAAGCCCCCCATCGGTCGGCGCATCCGTCATGGCATCCATGCTGCCGTCCACGCCACCATCTGTGGCGCCACCCCCCGGGTCGGAATCGCCACACGCCGACAGCGCGCACAGCGCAAACCCCAAACTACGAGCCGCGCGCCACGGAACGAGCCAGCGTTGCTCACGTGAACCGGACGGAAGTCCCGATGGTGGTGGGCAGGACCTTTGGGGCGAACCCTGCCCCACACCACCGTGTCGTCGCGCCCGCACCCGCGGAGGATGACAGGCATCCCCGGTTTCGCAACGTGGGCCTCTGGCGTCGTTTCGTTATCGCCGGCACCATCCGGGAGAATGAGCGAGAACGTCGTCACTTCGCTGGTCGAGCGCCTCGATATCGAGCAGCTGGACCGGGATCTTTTTCGAGGCTTCAGCCCCAAAGACGGCCGGCGCCGGGTGTTCGGAGGCCAGGTTGCCGCCCAGGCGCTGGTCGCCGCGGTGCGTACCATCGACGGGGAACGGCGAGTGCACTCGCTTCACTCCTACTTTCTCCGCCCCGGTGACCCGAAGACGCCGATCATCTACGAGGTGGATCGAATTCGGGATGGCCGCTCGTTCACGACGCGGCGAGTGGTTGCGATTCAGAACGGCGACGCCATCTACAATATGTCCGCGTCGTTTCAGAAGAGCGAAGAGGGCTTGAGCCATCAATACCCCATGCCCGAGGCCGCGCCACCGGAGTCGGTGCCGTCGACCGAAGCCCTCATTGAAAAAGCGGCGTCGGAGACCCAGAACTCGGTTTTTGAGTTTCTCTTGAAACTGGAGCGGCCGATTTGGCTTCACGACCTCGACCCGATCAACCCACTGGCCCCTCGGAAGCGGACAGGAACCCACCTGGTGTGGTTTCGGACGAAGCACCCGCTTCCCGACGACCCGCTTCTTCACCAGTGCGTTCTGACCTTCGCCTCCGACTACACGCTCCTCGATGCGTCGCTTAGCCAGCACGGAAAGACGTGGTTCGATCCGAAGCTCATCGTCGCGAGCTTGGACCATGCGATTTGGTTTCATCGACCGTTTCGCGCCGACGAATGGCTCCTCTACGCCACCGAAAGCCCGAGCACGAGCAACGCGCGCGGCATGAACTTCGGAAGAATCTATACTCGGGACGGCGTGCTTGCAGCGTCGGTCGCTCAAGAAAACCTAATGCGGTTGGTGGACTGACCTGTCGTCCAAACCGAAGATGCGCATCCTGTACCAGGACCAGCGCCTCCAGATCTGTGTCCAGCGAAACATGTTCGCCGCGGGCTGGTTCGGCATGCCCGAGCTCCGCCACATGCACGAGGTCGAACGGTGCTATGAAGACCTTCGCTCCGAATGGCCGGACGGAGTCGGCTTCGCGAATGTGATCGTCGGGGGCGTTCCCAACTTTTCGCGCGAAGTTCGCGAGGATGCCGCGCGACAAACCGCCAAGGGCGACGAGCAAGATTTGGCCACCGCTCACCTCATCCTCGTCGATGGCCTGGCGGGTGCAGCGGTGCGAGCGTTCCTGAGCACCATGCTTCTCGTGGGTCGGTCCACCGTGCCCAATCGAGTGTTTAGTGACTGCGGGGTGGCCGCCGGATGGGTGGCGGGGCTGCTCAACCGCGTCCCGCCCCCATGGGACGCTACCGATATGCAGCGCTTTTTGGAGCGCGTCGCCACGCAAGGCGTGAGCGAGGAGTAGCAGGTTGCTGGTCAACCAACGCCGATTCGGCGGAGGACGATTCGACGGAGGATACGACTGCCGTCGCGAAACGATCGAAGCTTGCTCGTGCCGCCCTGTCGGCGACTGCGCGTGACCGGAACCTCGCGGATGGCTTCGCCGCGCGCGAGGAGCGCGAGAAGCACGTCGGCCTCGATGTCATAACGGTCTGCACGAAGCGAAAGACCCTGAAGAGCACTCCGCCGGAGCAAGCGAAAGCCTGCCATCGGATCACTGACCCGCACCCCGAACGCAAGATTGATGACCCACGTCAGCCCGAGCGAACCGAGCCGGTTGGTGCGGCTGATCGCCCCTGGCTCAAACTCGCCGAGGAAGCGCGAACCGATCACCATGGCGACGCCTTCGTCCATCGCGTCCAAGAGCCGCCCGATTTCGGAGGGGTCGTCTTGGCCATCTCCATCCATCACCGCCACGAAATCTCCCCGCACCACTGCAAACCCTCGGCGAAGCGCCACGCCTTTGCCACGGTTATGATGAAGCCGGATCACCCGGGCTCCTGCCTCGTCGGCGACCTTGGCGGTGTCGTCCGTCGACCCATCGTCGACCACCACGACTTCAGTGACCGACGGCTGCGCACGGGCAACGCCCACCACCCTCGCGATCGCGGGCGCTTCATTAAACGCGGGGACGAGCACGGAAACGGACGCACGCACCGGAACTACTTCCCTCGTCGCTCGACCGCGGATGCGCGAGAGCGGGCGCTTCCCGGAGCGCTGTCGCCGAGCCGATCACCGTAAGGGAGCCCTCGATACCCGCAGGCCATCTTGGCGATTCTACGCCGGGGCAACTTCTTCGGCATGAGAAACCGCGGGGGTTGGATCCGGGGACGGCACCGGCAACGCTTCGCGCGCAGAAGGTCGGACCCTAAGCCGCTTCTGGAAACGAGACGTCTCCGGGAAACGAGATGTCTCCGGGAAAGCGAGATGTCTCCGGGAAACGAGATGTCTCCGGGAAACGAGATGTCTCCGGGAAACGAGATGTCTCCGGGAAACGCAGCGTCGCCTTGACCGAGCACAAATCTCGGTTCAGGTTCTGGTTTCAAGCACGCAGCCAAGATCGCTTAGCCGCGATTTTATCCTACGGCGGGGGGCAACCCCGTAGGCGGCCACTCGCGCTTGTTCCGGCCGCCACGGATGTTCCGTTGGCGGCCTCTTTAGTGAGGCCGCGAGTATCCCGTCGGCAGGTTCTTCAACCCGACCGCCACTTTCGCCCGAGTCTCGAGACCCGGCGAACGGTCGTGTAGGCTTCGCCCCCATGCGAACCACGGCGCTCATCCTGTCCGCTCTCCTCGTGTCCTGCGGTGGCACCACGCCGGAATCGACGGTGGCCCCCGGCCGGGCCGGACCGCGCACTCCGTATCAAGTCCCGAGCGGGAGCATCGATGCGGCGCTTGCAGGTGCCCACCGAACGGACCGAGAGCGGGCGCGCGACGAGTATCGGCATCCGAAAGAGACCCTGGAGTTCTTTGGGCTCCAACCGAATATGACGGTGGTTGAGATCTGGCCGGGCGGCGGTTGGTACACCAAGATCCTCGCGCCCGTGGTTCGCGACGAAGGCAAGCTCATCGTTGCGGGGCTCGACCCGGAGGACACAAGCTTTCGCGGCCGCTTCGCACGCTCGTTTCGCGATGAGTTTCTTCCCGCAGCACCTGAGCTCTACGACCGAGTGCAGCTCAGCGTCCTCGCACCGGGAAACATGATGGACGACGTCCCTGACGGGTCCGTCGACCTGGTGATCAATCCGCGAAACTCCCACAACATGATCCGCTGGGAGGACCATGACATTGCAGCGTTTCTGTCGGCCGTCGCGCGGGTCCTCAAGCCCGGCGGGGTCTACGGCTTGGTCCAGCACCGCGCCCCCGACGGCCTCGACGGCGGCGAGTCCGGACAGCTCGGATATGTGACCGAGGCGTTGATGATTCGTCTTGCCGAAGCGGCGGGGCTTCGTTTGGACGAGCGCTCAGAAGTCAACGCCAACGCCAACGACACCCACGATCATCCGGACGGCGTGTGGTCTCTACCGCCCGCGCTCCGCGGCGGCGACACCGACCGAGAGCACTTCCTCGCCATCGGAGAAAGCGATCGCATGACCCTTCGCTTCGTGAAGGCCGAGCGCGCTTCCGAAGGCGAGGAGACGACGGAAGAAGCCGGCGAAGTCGCAGACGAACCTGCCGAATCCACTAACTGATCATCTCGAGCGCGGCGCGCGCCCAATCGGCATCGACGTTGGCGATGACTCGCTTGGCCGTCGAAGCGATCGGCGGCACTTCGCTCCAAATCGCCACCTCGAGAAATCGGAGCTCGGCTGCCGGCGCAGTGCCACCCTCCGCCAAGCCGCGGCAGCGGTTGCAGAGGAGCACCAACGTGTCGAGGCTCGGCTCATCGTCCGGCGCGGTATCGAACGGGCGAAGCTCTCCTCCAGACTCGCAGAGTTCGCACTTCCGTCGTGCACGCCTCGCGAGGTCTTTGCCAAGAAGGTTGATGGCGTCGATGCGCGCCTGGTGCCTTTCGCGTCCCTTCGCCATGGGCGCGGACCATATCACGGCGGCCCTTGCGGACACGAGCTCCGCCCGCCACGCTGAGAGTATATGGCACGCTTCGCGGTCGTTCTTATTCTTGGCGGGTTGGCCCTGGCTTGTGGGCGCACCCGGGTCATCGAAAACCTGGCTCCTCCCGACGGCACCGTGGATCTCGATGGAGGCACCGACGCGCCGATCGACGCACCGACCGGCACCCTCACGGTCGTCGCGCCGGATGCGCGGGGAGCAAACTTGGTCGTCCTCGGCATCGGAGAGAGCGCGCGAGTGCAGGTCCTCGGTCCGAACAACCGGGTCGACTTCGATTCGCCGGGACCCGGACCCTTTACGGTGTCGCTGGTTCCGGAGCTCGCCACCCAAACCGTGCGGACCCTGGTGAACTTCGACGGTCCGACGATCACGTTCGAACCTCGGTTTTCGGCGTCGGTCAGCGACCCGCCCCCGCCGGTTCCTCCAGGGCAGGTCAACGGAAATGTGACACCGGCGGGTGTGGGGCCAGAGATACTCGTGCGCTTGTTCTTCGACGGGCGTCCCGCGGGGCAGGCCCGGGTGGATCCCACCCTCGCGTTCGAACTCGAAGTCGACCGAAATCACCCGGGCGTGAACCTGGCGCGTTTGGTCGCCCTCGAGCTTTCCGGCGATCAAATCGTCGCCGCAGGAAGCGTGGTGTTGGAGGACTTCCAGCCCACCAGCGCGACGATGACGGGAGTCGAAATCGACAACATCTTCAGCAGCGTGCTTGTCGCCAACACTCGAAATGTTCAGCGGCCGGAGAGTCTGTCCGCGACGCTCACGTACATCTTCGACGGTCTCGGTCGGGTTGACGGCATTCGCTCGGAGGCGACCACCACCGGCGGACCCGAACCTTCCTTTCGCGTCAACATCCCGTCGTTCGATCGGTCGCTGAACTCCGGCGTGGATGGCCGACTCGAGATCGGCCCCCGCATCTTCGAAGGGTTTGGCCAAGAGACGGCGCAAGGTGCGCTCGTGGGGAGCGTTCGAAGTGCGCCTGGAGTCATCGAGATCGAGATGCTCGACCCGCCGGAGTTCACGAGCCCCGTCGGACCGCAAGACGCGCCGGCGCAGGTCACCCCAGGATTCGACATTCAGTTCCAAAACAATGGCGCCAACGGGATCTCCGAGCTTGTGCTGACCCGGACCCCAACTCCCTGCGAGTCAGGGCGCCGGTGGGAAGTCACCCTCGCGGAAGGACTCAGTTCGTTTACGCCCTTCGATCTTCCGACCTCGACCGGCATCACGCCGCTCGGTGACAACGAGCGCGTCGACCTCGAGCTTTGGACCACCCAAGTTTCGCCCGAAGGCGTGCAAACCCACGCGCTATCGCGGGGCGCGGTCCGCGTGGGGGAGGGCTGTCCCGCGTCGGAGCTTGACGGCGAGTACGTGTTTGTGGGCGGCGATACCGAGTGCGGACTTCCGCCGGACGTCAACACCAGCCTGGTGATCGAGTGTGGGCAGGCCTTCTATGTGCAGGACATTGGCGACGCGGCGCTCACCGGCTGCGCACGCGTCGAGGGCGACCCCACCGGCTTTATCTTCATTGGCGAGGGAATCTTGAGCGGGGTCACCGCGGTGCCGGAGACCTATCCGATCGCCGGCGCGGACGGCTTTGAACTCCTCGGCAGTCCCGAGGTCGACGGTTCCTTCGTGGGGCCACTCGCCGAGGAACCCGGCGTCGCGCCGGGCCTCGACGGTGAGCAGATGACGATCTCCCACCGGATTCGGTTTATCTCAGAAGGCGGAATGCTGCTCACCGAGGAAATCCTGCCCCAACAGGAACGCGCGGTGATCAGCGGCTCGAACTATCAGGACTTTGTTCCAAGCGGATTCGGTCCGCAGAACCTTCGAGTCGGTCGCGTGGTCGGATGGGATGGGATGCAGGGCCGCATTCAGTTTCGAAACGGCCGAGGAGTCTGCGCCGCGAACAGCCAAGGCGGCACCCTCCTCCGCACCGCTTTTGGATACTCCGTCCTCACCGTAGCCCGAGGCATCGACACCGATGACCGCGACGGCGACGGCGCCACCGATGACCTCATCTTCATCGCCCGAACCCTCGACTTCCCCTTCTAACCGGCTCACAACTCCCGGGGACGAGGTAATTAGTTGCCCCACCACGTCGCCTAACCTCGCGGAATCACTGGATCCAGCCTGGACCCACAACTCTCGGGGACGAGGTAATTAGTTGCCCCACCACGTCGCCTAACCTCGCGGAATCACTGGATCCAGCGGGAGTGTCGAAGGCGAGCGTGTGTAATTTCAAGAAGTTACAGATCGAGGTGAGGCAATTAATTACCTCGTCCCCGAGAGTTGCTAGCCGCCTGCGCCTTCGCCGCTGGCTTTTGGGCCGCCGAACACTTTCGAGCCGGGAGGCACGGAATCGACGAGCCATACGTTGCCGCCGATCACGCTGCCTTTGCCGATCACGGTATCGCCACCGAGGATGGTCGCGCCGCTGTACACGGTGACTTTGTCTTCAAGCGTCGGGTGGCGCTTTTCCTTGTTGCCTCGCCGCGGTACGGACAATGCACCGAGGGTCACCCCCTGATAGAGCTTCACCTCGTCGCCGATGACCGCCGTCGCACCGATCACCACACCGGACCCGTGATCGATAAAGAACGACTCGCCAATCTGTGCGCCTGGATGAATATCGATCCCCGTATCGCTGTGTGCGTATTCCGTAAGGATGCGCGGAATCATCGGCACCCGAGCCTTGTAAAGCTCGTGAGCGACTCGATACGCAGTAATCGCCTGAAGCGACGGGTAGCTAAAGACGATCTCTTCGATGCTCTCCGCCGCCGGGTCCCCTTCGAATGCCGCCTTGAGGTCGGTATTCAGCTTGCGCCGAATCTCCGGCACCGCGCGAAATAACCGAAGCACAATGTCTTCGCCGCTCCCTGGCTCGGGGCAGTCCTCGCAGAGGCCGTACCAGTTTTGGTAGGTCAGCGCGCGTTCGATCTGCTCCACGAACTGGTCGTGGGCACGATAGAGATGCTCCGCGATCACGTGCCGAAGATTGTCTCGATTGAGCCCGCGGCTTGCGTAGAAGCCCATAAACAGGACCGGCTCGAGCTCCCGAAACGCCTCGGTGACCTTCCGTTTGTTCGGAAGCGCCGCGCTCTCGAGATTGTTGATCGGCTGGGAGCCCTGGTAAGACTCGACCACCGAATCGATGGCTTCCTCCAGAGCTTTGTACTGCTTTGGTTCAGCACGCATGGCCGCGAGCGGTATCATAGCCTATGGACCTCATACAACTGGTCGGGAACACACCCTTATTGGAGCTCCCCAGCGGCATCGACAACCCGCAGGTCCGCCTTTTTGGCAAGCTCGAGGGAAACAACCCCGGGAGCAGCGTCAAGGACCGGGCCGCCCGCGCGATGATTCTGGATGCCGAAGCGCGGGGTGCGCTCGAGCCTGGGATGCGCCTCATCGAGCCCACGAGCGGCAACACGGGAATCGCGCTCGCGATGATCGCGGCAGCTCGCGGTTATCCCATCGAACTGGTCATGCCGAAGACCGCGACCCGCGAACGCGTGCTCACGATGCGTGCATTCGGGGCGAAGGTCATTCTCAGCGACGGCATTGAGGCGGCCATCGACTTCGCGAAGGACCGGGCTTCGCGTGACGAGTACTTGATGCTCGATCAGTTTAGTAATCCGGCAAACCCAAAAGCCCACTACGAGAGCACCGGCCCAGAGATCTGGCGCGACACCAACGGCGAGGTCACGCACTTTGTTTCGGCGATGGGAACGACGGGAACGATCATGGGCGTGAGCCGATTTCTCAAGGAGAAGAACTCCGACATCGAGATCGTCGGCTGCCAACCCACCGATGGCTCCTGCATCCCGGGAATTCGTCGATGGCCCGAAGCTTACCTTCCGAAGATCTTTGAACCCGAGCGAGTCGACCGGATCATGGACGTGTCGCAAGAAGACGCCACCGAGCACTGCCGCACCCTCGCCGCAACCGTCGGGATATTCACCGGGATGAGTGCGGCCGGTGCGGTGCTGAGTGCCCAACGTCTCTGTCGGACGCTCGACAAAGGCACCGTGGTCACCGTCATCTGCGACCGCGGCGACCGCTATGCGTCGTCACCGCTCTTCGAGGGCGCGGGAGAAGCCGAGTTTACCGACGGTACCCCCGCTCCGTAGCGACCAAGAGCAGTTTCAACGCCCGTCCTCGATCTCGATCTGCGCGTAGCTACTCGGTCTGGCTCAGCACCCGCACCGCTTCCTCGAGAAGCTGGGCGCGAGTGAACGGTTTTACTACCCAACCCGCCTGGCTCTCGAGGCCGGGTTCTGGGTCTCGCGAATAGCCCGACACGTACACCGCGCGACAGTCGGGAAGGCGCACCTTGATGTTCTGATGGATCTCGAGCCCGCTGTGTGACTGCTCGTGAGGATCGGTCACCAGAAGGTCGACGGCGAGTCGATCGTCATCGATGGCGCGATAGAGATCGTCCGGCCCTCCAAAAGAGCGAACCCACGCCCCTGCGTCATCGAAGGTCCGTTCGAGGATCCGACGCACGTCGAGCTGCCCTTCGACGATGGCCACGTGCACTCCATCGAGGGCATCCATCGCGAGCTCCGCGGTGATCGCGTCGGCCGCTTCGGGAGTGATTCGTTCGTTCGAAGGCAGCAGGACACGGAACGTGGTGCCCTCGCCCACCTCCGAGTCGACTTCGATCTTGGCGTCGAGGAACTCAGCGATGTTGGCCACCGTCGACAATCCGAGCCCCGTGCCTCGGCCCGCCTCCTTCGTGGTGAAGAACGGATCGAAAATCCGCTTTTGCGTTTCGAGGTCGATGCCGGGGCCCGTATCGGCCACTACGATCACCGCAAATTCATCGGAGTCTCGAACGGTCAGCTCCGCAGCCAGCCGGAGTTCACCGCCCTTGGGCATTGCATCGGCGGCATTGATCGCGAGATTCAAAATGATCTGTTGAAGCTGAGAACGGTCCGCCTTGACCCGGCACTCGTCTTCCGAGAGCTCGAGCGATACCCGAACCGACGCCGGAAGAAGCCGGCGGACCAGCGGCTCGATCGACGCCAGCGCGTCACGCAGGTCGAGCTCCTCCATCACTGGCTCAGACTGACGACTGAACGTGAGGAGCTGCCCGGTCACTCGCGCGGCGAGCCCTACCGATTCGGCGATCTCTTCGAGCTCCTCCGCAGGATGAGTCTCTCGAAGCATATCGACATTGACCGTCATCACCGTCAGCAGGTTGTTGAAGTCGTGGGCGAGGCCGGCCGCAAGCTGACCAAGGGACTCGAGCTTTTGCGACTGACGAAGCATCGTTTCGAGTTCGTGTTTTTCGCTCACGTCGAGCACCGTGCCGCGGTACCCGTCGACCTGGCCGCGTTCGTCATAGAACGGTTCTGCCGCACCACGGACGTGTAGTGTCCGGCCATCACCGACAGTCAGGCGATAATGCATCGGCTCGGCGGGGAACGAATCGAGGGCGCGCTGGACCGCCCGACGAACCCGAGCCCGGTCATCCGGATGAATGCACTCAAAGAATAGCTCGGGAGTGGGCTCCACCTCTGGGGACATGTGGAGGAGCCGAAAGAGACCGAGAGACCAGCGGACCCTTCCCGTGTGGATGTTCCAACGCCACGTTCCGAACCCTGCGAGGCGCTCGGCGCGTTCGAAGTCGCGAAGTCGGTCGCGTAGGAGTTGGAGCTCAGACGCCGCGTCCAAGCGATCGGGAGTGTTGGGTGACCCCCCGTTCATCCGACAATCGTAGGGCTTTTCCGGAATCTGGTCACACTATTTTGGAGCGCAGGCCATCCTACGCAGACGCTCAGTAAAACGCCCGCCAGTTTTGCTCGGCGCGGTCGCTAAAGCGGAGCTCTGAGATGTTCAGCGCTTGTGTCCCCGCCTGGGCCTATACCGGCGTACAGAAAAAGCTGAGCTGCGGTGCTTGGCGCCGTCAAACGTCAGCACCATAGGTTTCGAGCGATGGAACGACGACTTTGGAACGTATGCCTCTCCGGGGAGATCCACACCGACTGGCGCGCCGAGATTGCGCAGGCCGTCGAAGCTCGGCAGGTGCGGGTGCGGATCACGGGTCCAGAGCTCGACCACGGAACGAGCGACGCCTGCGGCGAGACGATTCTGGGCAGCGAGGACTCGAGTTTCTGGCGCGATCACAAATCGGCGAAAATCAACACCATTCGAAACCGATCGGTCTTGGGGAATGCCGACATCGTCGTCGTCCGCTTCGGCGACAAGTACCGCCAGTGGAACGCCGCCTTCGATGCGGGGACAGCTGTCGCTCTCGGAAAGTCATTGATTACGCTCCACGATGAAACCCTTGACCACGCCCTGAAAGAAGTCGACGCGGCCGCCCTTGCCACCACTCGAAGCGTGGCTCAGGTCGTGGACATCCTCGCCTACGTCACGCGTCGCCCATTCTAGCGACCTTCGCTCCACGAGCGGAGGAGTCGAAGCTGCGCTGACGTCTCGGGGGACGGCCGATGCCCATTTGGCTCGCCCGACCGAAGGAACGGAAGCTCCACCGCCTTCCGATCGACACCGACCAACCGCAGTCAAAGAGGTCTTTCAACGCCAATAGACTCCAATGCTGCCACTCAGCCGCCGAAGTCGACGCCAAATGTCGAAGAAAGTGCTCGACGGGAACAAAGGTTACCGCACCACCTTGACTCCAGCTCCTCACCGGAATAACCCTCCCGCTCTCCCACGCGGAAGTGGCGGAACTGGCAGACGCGCAGGATTCAGGTTCCTGTGCCCGCAAGGGTGTGGAGGTTCGAGTCCTCTCTTCCGCACTGAAGTCATCTCGGTGACTTCGACAGGCCTCGCTTCGGCGGGGCCTTCGTCGTTTTCTGCGCCGCCCCTTGATTCTCCCCCAGAATCATCCTCGGGCTCATCGAGCGCACCGGCCGCCCGAAGCACTGCCTTGGCTACCTTGTGCCGGTGGCGAACGTAGCGGTCTGTGGTCGTCGAGTGCTTGTGCCCGAGAAGGAAGCCGACGCCCGGAAGATTGCCTGTCCTCTCCAACCAGTAGGTCGTGCGCGCGTGCCGGAAGTCGTGATTGCTGAGGTGCTTCCGTTTCGACTCAGGTAGGCCCGCTCGTTTCGCGGCAGAGCGAAGCGATTGCCAGTGCTCGTGCTTGCCAAAGACCAGGCCGACTTCGGGGGCGACGCGGGGTTCTCCACCTCGGTCGAGGACGTGTTCGATGCCGTGCGTTAGGGGTTGGCCCGGCGCGATACTTTCCGCAAGGGCAAACCTAGACCCGACGGAGGACCAACCGGAAACCGACGTTCGGGGTGCGGACTCCCCCAAAGGGCTGCGCTCGCCAGTGCCGCGATCCCAGCCCCATCCGGAAGCTGACGGTGCAGGCCCATGCGTCGTCGGTCCACGAGCCACCTCGCAGCACGTAGTGGGGCTCGTCGCCTTCGGCGGCCCTGAGCGGCTCGGCCTCTGAGGCATCTTTGTAGAATTCAGCGTCGTACTGGTCGAGGCACCACTCCCATACGCCACCCGACATTCCGTGCAGCCCGTAGTCGTTCGCGGGGAGCGACCGACTCGGTTGGATGCTCAATCGCGACAGTCCATCAAAGTCGCAGGCGGTCGAGCTCGGCAGTTCGTCTCCCCAGGGATATCTCGCGCCCGCGAGTAGCCCGCGTGCGGCACGCTCCCACTGCGCTTCGGTCGGAAGGTCTATGGTCACCTCATCGGAGCTGAGGCTTTCCGCGAGCTCACGAGCAGCTTGCCACGAAACGGCGACGAGCGGCTTTTCGCGATAGGAGTAGGGCGCGTCCGTGTCCTTGCGATCAGGGTGGCCGAAGAGCTCTTGCGATGTCTGGATCTTCCCGCCGCTCTCCCACTTGCTGTTGGGATCATGCGCGTGCCAGTCCCGCGCCCGCATCGTCTTGTCTTCGCAGTACTGGAGCCGGATCCGGTTGGCCATGTGGAGGATCATCGGGCTCCGATCCTCTGCGTCGGACTCCTTCGGCTCGGGCATTCCGATTGGAGGTTCGGCCCACCCGAGCAGGCGGCAGTAGTCCCACCAGCTCAGCGGGACTGCAGCCATCCAGAACCCTTCGAGCGCGACGGTGTGCACGGGAGCCTCGTCAGGCTCTCCGACTTCGCTCCCCATCCGAAAGCTACCGCCTGGTATGTACCGCCACTCGAGACCGTGGTCATGGCGTGCGAGCTGCTCTAGTACCTCTTCGAGGTCGCCACGATTCGCCAGGTCCCCGGCTCGCACGGCCTCGTCCAACTCGTCAGCCCGCGCTAGCAGCTCAGCGGTCAACGACCACCTCCAAGGTGCGCGACGGATGCTCAGCAGCGCCGTGTCGCCACTCGGCTTCCCATGGGTCTCGCGCGTGAACTGAACCCCTCAGAGCGAGAGAGCGCGCCCTGCATCCGCCCTTGAACGCTTCACCCTTCTCGGCGCGGAGCTTCATGAAGCTCCAGCCCTCGTCCCAGATCTGCTTGAACGACTGCTCTCGTATCGAAGCGCTGTTGAATCGCGAACCCAGAAACGAACAGGGGTTGACCTTCCCGTCGACCGAGACCGAGCACACGGTGTTCGCGGCTCCACAACCGTGGCCTGGCGTGACCTTCCCTGAGGATTGAGCTCGGGCCTGCGGACTGAACGGATCCAGTGCTCGGCCTGGTAACGGACCGTGTGCGCAGTCGGAGTCAGCATCATGAGCCGACAGTTCCGACAATCTCCGAAGGGCCCCCTGATACATCTGGAACTGCGGCATCAGCTTCGGGTGCTGAAGTGCCGCACCCGTGGGATAGACGGGGCGAAACACGGCCGTATGGGCGCCCACCTTCTCCGCGAGACGAACACACTCATCGACTTCGTGCGCGTTGCCACTCGTAATGGTGAACGCCAAGGTGAAGCGGGCGAGATCACGGAGATGCCGGAGGCGATCCATCACCGTCTCGAAGCTGCCAGCACCCCGAACCGCGTCGTTCGTTTCCGGGGATGCGCCGTCAAGGCTGACGTTGAGCCAGACCAACTCTCGTCGTCCCAGCTCGCGCGCGATCTCATCACTGAGAAAGAAACCGTTGGTGGTGAGGCATGGATGCAGCCCAGCGCCAGTTGCGGCATCGAGGATGTCGAGCAGATCCCTGCGCAGCAGTGGCTCACCTCCCGTCAGACCCAGCCGGAAGGAGCCAAGCGCCGCGAGCTCGCCAAAGAGTCGGTCAAGCTCAGAAAGCGTCAGCGGATCTCTCGCCCCTCGGGGGAGAGGGTCGGCGAAGCAGTGTGAGCACCGGAGATTGCATTGCGCGATCACCTCAACGTGGACGGCAAGTGGGCCAAGCAGATGGTCTTCCGGCGGCACGACATCCAGCAGCTCTCCAGCGAGGCGCCCGTCTGGCCGAAGAAACGACAGGTGATCCAGTCGCCGGACAAGATCGAGCGCGGCGGCGGGATCCGACTGGAGCTCCACCGCCTCGGCCAGCGGCAGCTCGATCAGTGCCTTGAGGAACGCGGTGGCTTCGTTGTCGAACGGATAGTACCTCGATGAGTCCCGATCGAAGACGAGCGACCCAAAGTACTGTGGAACAAGGACAAGAGGCTTCATGACAGGCCCTCGACCGTGACCTCGAAACGTCGGCGGACTCGAAGGAGCGACGGCCTCAGCGCTATCAGGCCAGGCGCTTTCGAGGCAGGAGCAATGGCTTTTGCACCTTCTCGCGAGAAGAAGTCGACGCGGAACTCCTCCGTCCGGTCCTCCGGCTTCGGAAGCTCCGCTTCCACCATCGGCTCCCACTCGGAGTCATCAAAGCCGGGTTCCCTCCACTCCTCGGACGCCCCGGACCACGAACTCCGCCACGCCCCGTCAGGGGCGGAGTGCAACTGCATCCGCTGGACCTGACGATGCCGAATCTTCAACGTCGCCAGCAGAACACTCCCCTTCGACGCCCGGTACTCAAGGCAGATGACATGGGGGCCCGATTCCAAGACCACCCGCTCGCGCTCCGGCTCCACTCCGTCGATCCAGAGCTTCGCCTTGGTTGGAGCGAGGTGACGAACGTCCACCTGACACGGGCCACCGGGCCGAACCCAGCGAAGAACCACGCCCCCACAGCCAGCGGGCACTTCGCAGTTGGAGTACTCCTCCAGGATAAGTCCGTGTCCCTGTTTGCGGAGTCTATTTAGCTTGAGGTCTGACATCTGATCCGTCTGGCGACGATTCCTATCAGGTCTCCGAAGACAAACCGAGTGTCACGTTATGGAAATCCCATGTCTGCTTCTGGTACCTAATGAACCTGTCTCTGGCTGTTGGCACGGGTTGGGACGGCTGCCAAGCACGGTGACTTCGCCAGCGGTCTGGAGAAGGTTGGCGTAGACCCCTCGCGAGCGGCGAGCGGTATGGAATTCGCGGCTGAGATCGCGAATGTAGCCGCCCAGCAGTCGGGCGGTGATGCCAGGACGGTCTTTGGTCAGATGGCCCTCGCGTCGCTTCGCGACGTGCTCGCAAACCGAGTTGTCGCACAGTCCCGAACCCTCTTCGGCACGAGTATTGACGACGTTCGCAGATAGACCGGACCGAGACGTTCGCAGATAGACCGGACCAGATAGACCGGACCACCAGATAGACCGGACCGACGTTGGATTTTCGGGTCCCCCGAACCCTCCGAACGCAACTCACCCGCCGACGCCCCGATAAGGGGGGCATGACGCGCTCTCGGATCGTGGAGCCAGGGATGAACCTGGCCGTCTCTCGGAGAACGACGCGTCGGTATCACCTGTTCACGCCGGACAAGCGGGGCGAGATGGCGGACATCTTCTGGTACTCCCTCGCCTACGCCCTCGACAAGTGCCCCGGCATCACGCTCTTCGCCGCGTGCCTGATGTCCACCCATCCCCACTACAACATCGGGGATTCCAATGCCGAGGCCCCCAAGCTCTACGAGGCCTTTCACCGCGCCTTGGCCCTCGCCACCAAGGCCTTTCGCGGATGGCCCGAAGAAGTTTTCAACCGCGCAAGCACCGCGGCACATGAGGTCCTGACCCCCGAAGCCATGGTCCGGGCCCTCGCCTACACCATTGCCAACCCCGTCGCTGCCTTCGCCGTCCGAAAGGCCAGCGATTGGCCCGGCGCCACCATTCGCCCCGAAGACATCGGCACCCTCGAACTCCAGGTTCAGCGGCCGCGCCACTACTTTCGGGGGCCTCAGTTCAAGGACGAATACACGATTCGCTTCCAGATGCCTCCCTGCCTCCTCGAGCGCTATGGCTCCCTCGAAGCTGCCCAGAAGGCCATTGCCGAGGCCGTCCAGCAGCTCGAGGCCAAAGCCCACGCCGAAGCCAAGGCCCACCACTACTTCTTCAAGGGACCTCATCGGGTCCTCACCATGAAGCACACCAAGCAGGCCTCCAGCTACGAGGTCTTCGGCTCCCTCAACCCGCAGTTCGCCGCCGGCGGCGTGGTCGAGGCTGCCAAGCGGGCCGTCGCCAAGATTCGTGCCTTCCGTCTCCGCTACGCGGCCGCGTGGAAGGCCTACAAGGAAGGCGACCTCGACGCCGTCTTTCCCTTCGGCACCTGGTGCATGCGCGTCCGATACCATTGCGCTGTGGAACCTCCGCCCTCCACCCAAGTCGCCGCATAGACGCGTTTGCGAACCTGGCGCGCCAAGACAGCATGAGCTTGGCGCGCATTCCTGCGTCTACAACGGTGAATTGTCCGTTGGTTTGGTCACCAAGCACTGCATATAAGCCCTGGCCTCTTCGAAAGAGCTCCAGCGACAGACAGGTTGCGACTGCCTCACGCTCCCAGCGCTATTTCTCGGGCAACCAACGTCGGTTGGATCCATTAGAAGAGCTCACCGACGCTCTGACCGGAAAGGTCCTTTGCGTTTGTGCCAGCGCGGCAGTCGCGGCGAGGCTCGGTCTTCAAGATAAGGATCGCGCCGCCCTCGGAGCAGTGGAGCGGTGGATCGACGAGCCGACGGACGCTGCATTCGATGCGGTGTGTGCTACTTGGGCCGATGAGACGATTTCCCGAACCGTGGGTTGGGCCGCGAGAGCGGCGATGAGTACCGTCGGAAACTACGAGGCGGGATGGGCACTGGAGTCCCTCCTCGCCGATGCACGCGCCGACGGCCTCTGCGACAGGGCAGCGGTCTCCGCGGCGGTCGACGCCTTGCGTTCACGAGCATCAAGATAGGGTGACGGTGTCCCGCCGTCGGTATCGAGGAACACCCGAACTCGAAGCGATCCGCGGTCAGGCTCCACACTTCGATCATCGGTAACAATGCCCGTCTGTACCACTCTCACCATACGGGTGCCGTTCACCATCCGGTTCGAACTTCCCTGAGGGGACCAGCCCAGTGGCGGTCGGGAGAATACCTTCGCGTCTGAGCCGTCGATCGAGTGGAACGAATGAAGACACACTTCGTGGAACATGCACGGCACCTTGTGCTGACTGGGTTTGCGCTGGGCGGATTCATGCTCATCGGGTTTGCCCCGGTCGCCGTAGCGCAGTCGGTTTATCTACTGCCCGGAGATCAGTTTGGACACGCGGACCTCGTGCAGAACGAGAGT
>JBCCZL010000014.1:0-37735 GCA_039187775.1 Myxococcota bacterium | reverse complement strand
GGGGCGGCGAAGAGTTCTTTCTCCAGTACGTCATCAATGATGTGCAGACGACGCACCCGATCCCGGCGCCGGTGATCCGTGACACCTGGATGTGTCTCGAGCTCGGATTCAACATGTCCGAGTCGTCGCTCATCGCCGGCGTCGGTGGTGTGTTGCAGCCCCCGGCGACGCCGAGCGCCGAACTTGAAGCCGCGTGGCCCGAAGCCAACCGTCTGCACGTGCGCGGCGGGCTGGCCGGCGGTGCTCCGGCCGAGGTGCAGATGTGGCTCGACGACCTCGTGGTTTCGACCGAGCGGATTCCGTGCCCCAGTCGCTAGGGAGTTTGAGGAGTGTCCGCACGCTCGGCCAGGGGGGCATGGGGGTGGTCGAGCTCGTCGCGCGCACTGAGGGCAATTTTCAACGCGAGTACGCGCGTAAACGCCTCCGGGCCGAGCTTCGAAACGATGACGCGGCACGAAGCGCCTTCATCGACGAAGGAAGGATCATGGGGGTCGTCCAACACCCCAATGTGGTGCGAGTCGTCGATGTGGGCGAGGACGAACAGGGCCCGTACCTCGTCATGGAGTACGTGCAGGGGATGTCGTTCAGCGCATTTGCTCGGGCCTGCGTGGCGCAGGGAACCTCGCTTCCCTTGCCCGTGATCTTGGAGATCATGCGGGACGTTGCCGCAGGGCTCCGGGCCGCCCACGAAGCGACGGATCTTCAGGGACAGTCGCTCGGCGTGCTTCATCGCGACATCTCTCCCGACAATATCTTGCTCGGCCGAGACGGCATCGCCCGGCTCACCGACTTTGGCATCGCCAAAGCGCTCGGCCGACAGTCGGCCTCCACCCGCAATATCCTCAAAGGCAAACTCGGATACATGGCCCCAGAGCGGCTCCGCTTCGAGGACCCCACGGTCGCGTCCGACCTCTGGTCATTCGGCGTGGTGCTCTTCGAGGCGATAGCCGAGGAACGCCTCTACACCGGCGAGACGAAGGCGCGACAGATCCTTCACGAACCTCCTCCCGATCTGCTGGAGCTGGCCCCAGAAACGCCCCCGCGTCTTGTCCAACTCGTCCTCTCTCTCTTGGCCAAAGACCCTAGCGCCCGACCGGACAGCGCCGGGACGGTGGCGCGAGAGCTCGACGCCACGCTCTCGGCGCTCACCGAGGGCCGCGACCCTTGCCTGGCCCTCGACTTCGTCACCGAGTGGATGCCCGGCGAGGAGCAAGCTCCAGCGCTTCGATGATCCCGAGAACCGGGTCGGGCTCCGCTTCCGGGGACTGGAGGGCGAATCCAATCGCCACGGCTCCCGCGGCGACCGCGACCACCGCAACCCCCAACGCCACCCAGACCCACGGGGAAACGCCCCCCTCGTCGGGCACCCTCAGTTGGACGCGGGTCCGCTCCCCGCTTTGCACATCGACCGATCGCTCGGTTCCCGGCTCGTCGACCACGCGTACTCGGTAAGTCCCTGGCGCAAGCGTTTCTCGGAGTTCGCCGACACCGCGACCGACGCCCACGATCTGCACTTCTGCCGCGTCGTCCGAAGCGACAACGATCAGCTCTCCGGGCGCGGGCAACCGCTGGTCGACCTGCACCGCACGAACCGCTCCGGCCTGGACCCGAACCTGAAGGGTCTGGTCGACCGACTCCCCTTCGACCGACACTTCATGCTCTCCTGGGACCACGTACACCGTTCGTGGCGCTGCCGCGTCGAGCCGAAGCCGCCGACCGCCGTCCACCCGGGCCCAGGCTTCGGACTCCCCCTCGACCTGAAGCTCGAGCCTCCCGAGACGCGCCTCGAGACCGGTCAGCAATCCCTGAACTTCAGCCCGCTGCGCCTCGGCCACCGGCCCAAACTCGCCCGCCAAGATTCGAGCGCAATACTCCGCAGAAGGGAGCCAGCGACCGGCGGCTTCATAGATCACCGCAAGGTTGAAGGCGGTCGCCAAGTGCGGCCGGAGGGAAAAGGACTCCTCCATGTGGGCAATCGCCGTCTCGAGCTGGCCCTCGGCGTACGCCGCACGCCCGCGCTCGAAGGCCTCGCGCGCCGAGTCGTCCTGTGCCGCCACCGGACTCGGAAAGCCGATCGCGCAGCCGACAACGAGGACCCATACCCGCACCGGGCGAAGGTACCAAACGCAGCCGAACTTCAGGACCGAAGCAGGGGAAGCGTGCGAGTGCGAAGGTCGAAACCGCTGGCCACCCCAAACTCGGCAATTCCGAGGTGCTCGCGCAGCGTCGAGTGAAGATGGGCCGGCCGGAGCCGCTCGCCGCCATCGTTGGGTTCGAGGGTGTCGAGGTCGAGCGATCGCGGAAGGTGCGCGTCGTCGGTGCTGCCAACCACCCGGTTGCCGTCGATGCCCGGTCCCATCAGGATCATGCTGTTCACTGGCCAATGGTCCTTACCGCCACTGCCGTTGTACTCCGGCGTGCGCGAAAACTCGGAGCTGATCACCAAGGTGAGCCGATCGAGGAGATCGAGCTGGTCCGCTCGGTCGATCAATGTGGTGATCGCAGCGAGAAGCTCCTCGAGCTTGACCTGATGGCGGTTCTCGTGGTCGCTATGGGTGTCGAAGTCACTCACGTAGACGCTCGCCGACGCGGCGATCCCCGCCTTCATTGCCGCCAGCGTCACCACCGCCGACGTCTGCCAGTTGGAAAAGCCCCGAGTCTCGTCCTCGGTCGGTAAGAAGTCCTGATAGCGACGCAGCGCGGGAGCGCTGAGCTGGGCCGCAAAGAGGGTGCTTCGCTGCGCCTTGAACCGCGGCAGGGTTTCCAAGGCAAGCTGGCGCTCATGGCGCGCTCGGCGGGCCCGGTAGATTTCCTCCACCACGAAGTCGTCCACATAGCGCGCCGAGCCCGGAAACCCCCGTTCGGTGGCGGGGTTGCCGATGCTTTGCAGCACTGCGGGATTGGCCAAGCGGGTCAGGGGGACCAAATCCCCGGTTCGGGAAAACCCACCGTAGCTAATAAACGGTGCCGGCAGGTTGAGCTCGCGGGTCTTGGCGGCGGCAAACAGTGCGGCGAGCGACGGCGTGCCATTGTCGGCGAGGTCGCCGCTCCACGCGTGCCGCGCACCTTCGACGTGGCCGCCCGTCGCCATATCGATGCCGTTGATCACCAGCATCTCGCCGTGGTGACGCTGGAGGAATGCACCGTTCGAATCGAGCGGTGCGTAAGCGATTCGCCCGGCGGTTTCCACGTCGCCCACGTCGTATCGACGATTGAGGTGATTGCCCTTCGGATCGATGAAGTTGGTCACGTCCCAGCCGCCAAGCGCATTGACGGTGATGAGAAGCGGCCCTTCGTATGCATCGTCGGCAGCCTGGACTGCCCCCCACGGCGCCGCGACCGCGACCGCCCCCGCGCCAAGTCCTTTCAGGAAGTTTCTTCGCTTCATCGTGACCTCACGGGTAAAGAAATTCGAAGGAGTGCATCAGGTAGTTGAGGACGGCGGCCCAGGCCCGCACCACATAGTCCGGATCACGGGTGACGGACCCCGCGTCACAGGCGCGGCCAAGCTCCGTCCGCGACTCGCCCGCACTCACCGCCTCCGCGCCGCGCTCCTGGACTCGCACCCAGAGGCCGTAGCTCGCGTCGATCTCCGGGTCGTCGAAAGCGAGCCGCTCTCCGAGGAGCCGCTCATGGATGTGCACGAGGGTCGCTCGAATCTCGGGTTCGGAGCCCGACGGCAACGCCATCGAGACCCCACCGAGAAGTCGCCGCTCCTCCGCGGGCAGATCAAACTCGCGCGCCGCCTGGCGGCACGAGACGTTGTTGGCCATCACGTGCTGTACACCGGCCATCACCCCGGTGGGCTCGAGGAGGCGGGAGGTCACGGTGGTCGAGTCGTGGCCTCCGTACAGGATCCGGTACCACCGGAGCGCCAAGAGCGAGTCGCTAAAGTCGGGGAACGACTGAAACGACGCTCCGTAGATAGCCACGATCTTTCGGTGCAGCTGTTCCGGGGTCAGCACCTGCGCGTGGCCTAGGTCAAACCGGATCGCGTCATGCTCGGGCGACGAGTTTTCTTGAGCACGGGCCCGAAAGAACGGGGAGAGCACGATCGCCTTGGTGAGAGCCTTCGCGTCATAGTTCGACTCGACGAAGAGCGTTCGAAACTCCTCAACGGCCGCTTGCTGCACCTCGTAGGCGCGAAACGCGCCGTCCCGACTCAGCGAGGGCGGGCCTTCGGGCTGCTCCAGCAACGGCCGGCCGATCACGATTTCAAAGAACTGCCGCGTCATCGCGAGCGAAAACCGCGGATCTGCGACCGTCTGCTCGGCAAGCCATCGGAGGGCATCGAAGTTCCGGGCTTCGGGAAGAAGGCCATCAACAAAGGTCCGATCGCCAATCGGCACGTCGGCGCTATCGGCGGACTGGATCTCGAATCCCGCCGGAAAGGTGTCCTCGGGCACGGGGCCGGCGTAGCGCGCGCCCGCGCTGTGGTAGTTCCGAAAGAGGCCCGCGATGGGATCGACGCGGACATGGCACACCGCGCACTCCGGAGCATCGCGAACGGGGTTTTCATACGCTGCGTCGATCTCCAACGGATCGGCGGTGAGCGGGGCAAACTTCAAAATGTCGAGGCCGAGAAAGTGGAGCATGAAGGAGCGCGCCCGACCTCGGTTCACATTGCTCTCGGTCGACGGGTAGCGGTCGAGGTAGACGTAGGTGTTGAGCATTCCCGCGTGAGGGATCGTGAGCGAACCGTCCGGGCGATAGATGAGCTTCACCGGACGAAACTCGCTGGGGTCCTCGGGATCGGTCCATTCGATCTGGTCAAACACGCTGAAGGACCGCGCGGCGTACGGGTTCACCATGGTGTAGTCGGCCAGGAGAATCTGGCTAAACGGCTGCTCGGTCATCACGATGTGCTTCACGAGCTGGTTGGGCGCCTGGGTAATGCCAAAGCTGGTGCGGCTGAGCGCCTCGGCGCGGGCGTCCGGAGAAAACCCTCGGAACCAGAGGAGATCGGGATGGTTCACCGTGCCGAGCCCGGCGATATGAAAGTCGACGCCGTCGGTGAGAAACAGATCGTTAAAACCTTCGGCGATCCTCACTCCGAACGCCTCCTCGCCCATCATCTCGTCGATGACTTCGGAGAGCGCCGCCTCGCCTCCGGCGTCGACGCGCGCGATCTCGTCGGCTGTGGGCAGGCGAGCCGCAAACAGGAGCGCGAACTTGCGCAGGGTGTGGTACGGCGACTCCAGCACCACCCCGTCGAGAAAGTCCGCGTCTTCGTCGTTGCACTCGACCGGCTCGGCCGCGCGCGAAACAAACTCTTCGAGGCGAAGATAGCTCTCGTCTCCCTCGACGATGACTGCTCCCCCGCCGTGCGCCAAGTCGCCAAGCGGCTTCCGCAGGAGGAACGGTCGACCGTCGTCGCTCTCCTGACCCGCGAGCTGAAGCAGGGTCTGATAGTTGTCGTTCATCGCCGTTGGGTTGCCCTCGACCGGCTCGAGCACCAATGCACTGGCGGCGGCGACCCCTTGGGGGCTGTGGCAGCCGAGGCAGCTCGGCTCGAGCGTGCCCGCCCAAAGCTCGCGAGCGAAGAATCGTTCGTTGGTGACGCAGCCGGTAAAAATTGGCGATGTGTAGGGTGGAGTCTCCGTTCCCGGCGGGCGGTTTGCCGACGAGCCTTCCAGGGGCGATTCCACCGCGCCGGTGCAGCCTGACGGCAAACACAGGATGACAACAACAAGCGCAAGGGAACCTCTAGGCATGCACACCTCTCGAGAGCAGAACTTCTTGACGCTGCCCGACAAGCGTCGCCGTGTCTTTTACGGCGGTGTCGCATAGCCAACGGACCGCTCTCGTCGTGCGATGACCGATTCGTCGCCCAACGCACAATCCACAAGAATTTCATCACCCTCCGTGACTTGAAGATCGGATAAGATGCGGCGTGCGCGGCACGCTAGGGCTATCGGTACTGGTTCTGCTTACCACCCACGGGCCTGCCGCCAGCGCAGCCCAGGCGCCCGACACCGCCGGTCGCGACGACGAGGCGCCGGAACGTGAGGGAGCACCCCCGCAGGTTGCGCTCGTGCTTGTGGATTCGACGCCGGCCTTCGATGTACCACTTCGCCAGGCACTCGAAGCCGACGTGGCCCTTTCGGTCGAGCGAAGCCCTACCGTTTCCCTCGACGAGATCACCGAGGCTCCCGCGCAACCGGCCGACGCGCGAATCTACCTGATCCTTCGAGAAGAACGCGCGTTGCTGATCGCGGTGGACGACACCCGGGAACGGGTGCAGCTTCGGACGTTCGAGCGGGCGCCGGCGGAGGACGACATTTTGGCGGAAACGATCGCCGATGCCGCCGCCGCCACCGTCGGCGCGATCGTCGGCGGCGCGCCGGTCGGCGTCGCGTCAGACGCCGCGGTGAAGCGGCTCCGCGAACTCCCGACGTTCGAGCGTGACTTCTATGTCGCCGCCTGGCTGAGCTACGAGGGGAGCTTTGACCCGTCGTTCAGCCACGGACCGGTTCTCGGTGTGAGCCTGGATCGCCGCGCCGGAGTCTGGTCGTCGTTTTTTTTGGAGCTGGGCTATCGCTTCGGCAGCTCGCAAACCGAGGCTGGCGTTGATTTGCGCATCGACCGCTTTCAGGCACGGCTGGGCGTCGGCCTCACCTCCGCCGGTCCGATCCGGCTTGGGGGTCGGGTCACCGCGGGCGCCGACTTCGTGTTTGCCATGGTGGACGCTCCGGAGGGGTTCATGTCCGACCCTGAGCTTCACATCGACGCCACGTTTCAGCTCGGCCCGCGCTTCGAAGTCGACGTCGGAAGCCACGTCGGTCTCATCGTCGACGCTGGCGCCGAACTCGCGCTCCCACGGCAACGCTACGTCATCGCTACCCAGCGAGGAGAGCTCAGCGTGGAGGAACCCTGGCTCGTCCGACCATTCTTCCGTCTCGGCGTCCGAGTGTTCTAGCCCGGGCTAAGCAGTTCGACACTGGCACTCGCGGTTAGGCCAGGGGTGCCGCGGTTCTCAAAGAGACGTAGGCATCCCGGTCTCACATGCCGCAGGCCAGTGCTGCGACCGTGGGCATCGAGGGGCCATTCGCCACGCCGAGCCCTTCAAAGCTCTCACTGGAGTGGGCGCTTTCGGTACCGAAGTCCCCGGCTTCCGAAGTGGCCACCGTCGGAAGGCTCATCGACGAAAAGCGCGACTCCAGCCCGCAATCATCGAACGCCCCAGCGTAGCGCACGAGCCGCCCGTGGGCATAGGATGAGACGATCGCGCCACCGGCCATGACCAAGGAACCGTCCGCCGTTGTGGTGGCGGCGGAGAACCAATCGTCGGTGGCTATTGCATAGGGAAACTCCCTCACGATGAAGCCGTCGAAGTCGAGTACGGCGACGTGTGCATCGAGGCTGTCGGCCGCCGAGACCTCGCCGGATGCGACGATCTTCCCGTCGTGGATCACGAGACCTTGGAGCACCGAGTCCTCGAGCTCCAGCTGACGTATCCAGACAGCCTCGCCATCCCGGGTGGCACGGGCCAGAAACCAATGCGAGAAATCTGTGGTAAAGCGCGTCTCCACATACACGCCTCCGAGCACGAGATCCCCACCGGGAAGCTCAATGGCCGAAGTGAAGTAGTCGCCCGGGAAAGTCGACCTCCACCGAACCGTCAAATCGCTCGCGTTGAGTCGCAGGGCAAGTGCTCTACCCGGCCCGGCGCCGGAGACAAGGATGTCCCCGTCGCTCAGCCGAATCGCATCGAAGAACCCCATATTGTTGTCCCGGATCGTTCGTTGCCGGAGGATCGCTCCTGCCCCGTCCACCACGGCTGCGAATCCGGAGGATGACGGCGACGCCCCGGGTGAGGTGGACGACTGACTGGTATCCACCCCGACGATCAAGGTCTCGTCGCCGCCGAGCGGCAAGGCCGCGTGCAGCTCGAAGCGTTGGTGGGTGAACGACATGACCGGGGGGCTGATCACTCGACTGAAGACGGTGTCTCCATCGGCGTCGAGGCGAGCAAGCAAACCATCGCTGTTCAGACGATCGTAGATCGTGCGACCGGCCACGATGACGCCCCCCGCGCCGTCATCGGCGACCGCGAGCAGTTCGTCTGTGGTGCTGGTCCCCACCGACCGAGACCAGCGATGCGTGCCGTCCGGAGCGAACCGAACGACGACCCCGTCACTCCCTCCGGAGCCAAACCCCTCCGCCGTGCCGACGACCACCAGATCGCCCGACGGTAGCTCGGTGACCGAAGTGAAATCCGCGTAGCCGGCCAAATCGTAGAGATTGTGAAAATCCCTACCGCAGACCCCTCCTGCGTCCACCGGGGGCATTCCGCCGTCCTCCGCCTCGGCATCCGCGCCCCCGTCGGCCCCACCTTCCAGGTCCGCGCTGTCCGGCGCTACCGCGCCGTCGGAGGGCATCGAAACGCCACTGTCCCGGTCGCTCGGGTCCAATCCCGGGTCGCCGTCGTCTCCGCATCCTGCAAAAGTAAGCATGGTCACGAGGAGAGGAAGTGACGCGAGGTAGAGAGAGGCGTGGCGTGGGTTTATGTAGCTCATCGCGGGATCCTTTCCGTAACCGATGAGCCCCTCGTCATCGGGGTCGAATTGTAGCTGGTTTCGCGAGTTCTTCGGAAAACGCGAACACCGGCTCGCCGAGACCAGTGACCGCCGCCCCCGGCGCGTCACAACGGCCCCTAAACCGTATGGCCATCATGGACGGGCGCCGATCCGGCGAGGGTTGCTGAAACGTGAACGAAGAATCCCACGTCGCGCGCGTGCCGGCAGACGGATGCATGGTCGCTGTAGGCGGCCACGCGCGAGAGCACCGATACCCCTCGAGCCGCGCTCACGGAGGTGTCGACGTTCAGCGAGAACTTTCGCAACCCTCAGGGCATGTTTGGCGCTCCCGGGCGTCGAGGAACTATCGAAGGGCAGCCTGGATCGGCGTTCCCTCGGTGATCGCCTCGTCGACCGCGGCGCTCGACATGCCGACCGCGCACGCCAGCGTCTTTGCGGCGGAGCTCAGGGTTTCTTCGTAGGGAATGTCTCCGTCGTCGCGGGCGGCTCCGGTCCGGGAGTCGATCGCCCGACACTTGCCGTTCCGGCCCGTATCCTCGATCCCTCCGAACACACCCCCCTGAACGTTCGGTCCAATCAACATCATCACATTGTGTGCCGGGTTATGGGTCCGCCCGTTGTTGAAACGACGCAGAGAGCGACCGAATACGTTCAGGGAGGCAAAGGTAAGTCGATCGGTGAGCCCCGCCGCTTCCGCCTGCTGGAAGAGAAACGCTAGCGCGTCGACCCCTGCGGTGTACTCGCTCGTCTCCCGCGAAAGGGTCGGGTCGCCGTGGTTGTCCGAGCCGAAGTCGAAGTTCACGCTGATCACCGGTGTTACGTTCAGCCGGAACATGGCGATCGCGGCCCGAACCTGAGCCTCGGGCCCGTCGTCGGAGATGCCCGCGAGGAGCTCGCCGGCCGCGTCCCCAAGCTCGGCGGCCTCTCGGCGTGAAAGCGCCATCCGATCGAGAAGGCGCCGCTGCTCGGTGTTTCCCGTATCGTGAAGCACCTGACTGATCCGGTCGATATTCCGGTCGCGAATGGGGCCAAACTGACTGAACACGTCGCCGTCTTCGGTCACGAGGAGCGACTTTAGCGCGGTCGGACTGAGCCGCGGGGCCGGAGCCGCGTTCACAAACAAGGTGTCCCGGTCGCCAACGGGAATCGGGTTCGGCTGGACCGTGCTCAGCTCACCTTCCGCCGACGAGTGCCGCGCGATGACTTCCGCGATGCTCGACCCACCTCGGGTTTTCCCCTGAAGGTTGAGCACTTTGTAAAGCTCGGAGTGAAGCTGGCTTCGCGTGGCGTGGTGGATCACCGCGGTGCGCTCGAGCACCGAAGGCCCCAGCCGCTCCCAGATCCGCGCCGATCGCACCCGCTGAGTCCCAAAGGTAAGCTCCACCGGCTGAAAGTCCCCGCCCGGCGGGTGCCACACCCAATCGTCGTCGTAGGTTCCCGGGACATTGCAGTTCAGGGGGTCGCCCTGCGAGTTGCAGAGCATGATCACATAGTGCGCGTTGGGCGCCGCGGCCTGCACCTTTCCGATCCTGAGAAACGGCAGGGGCAACCCGGTCGCCGCGGCGGTCACGCCAACTCCACCGGCACCAAAGAGCACAGAAAGAACGCTTCGACGGTCGATTTTTTCGCTCATGATCTTCTTCCGGAGTGAGGGTTCAGAGGGCGCGGGCGTTGGCCACCGGGGATTCGCACGCGAGCACGAAGGTCTCGCGAGCGGCGTTGGTCGGGTTCGTCGAGGACAGCGCCTCCTGGTGGTGGTCGCGAAGGATCTCCTGAATCGGCGCAGCGCGAGGATCGCCCGTCACGATGCCCATCACTTCGCTGCTCAGGAAGAGCACCAGCTCGTCGACATCGCTTGGGAGGTCTCCCGCATCGAGCCGACGTCGCGCGATATACTCACAGGCACGTCGGGTCGACAGGGTGGCAAAGACATTCGCTTGCGCGGGGAGCGAGGGCTGCGGCGCACCCCGCTGAAAAATCCAGTCGGGCCGGCCCCCAATGCGATCTCGTACGCCACGGTCATCGCAGATCGCGGTCCCCGTGAGCTGCCCGAGCCGAAGACAGGTGTCCGCCCGAGAGGCCAGACCGACCCCCGCGGAGCTCGCGAAGTCCCAGGTCCAGGTGCGCGCCTGGAACGTCACCGCGTCCGATGAAAGGACTCCGCGGAGCAGGACTTTGAAGTCATGGCCGCTCGCGATGAACGCTTCGACGGCCGGCTGAAGCGCAGGATCTCGAGGCGCGCACGCGGCCCCATTCGCGAAGTGGCAAAGTTTGTCGGCCCAGGCCTTGGCCAGGTCGGGGTGGGAGAAGAGCGCGTCGGCGAGCACCTTCACACCGTTGCCCTCCACCGGCTGCCCGAGACCGACACCAAACGCGGCCACCGCGGGAACCGGTTCATTGTTGGACCCGGCGACGCGCTCTGACCCGAGCGCGGTGTAGGACTGACGAAAGAAATCTCGCATCGGGTCGAGGGCGCGGTGGCACGCCCAACACTCAGTGCTGGGGTCGGCGTGCATCCCGTCGGGCTCGGCGGCGTCCGAGAGCGTCGAGACCGCATCCGGCGCAAAGTGCTGACCCAGCGCCACGATGAGTGCCTGGTTGGCGGTCACCCGATGCTGGTTGCTGTCGTTGGTCACCCAGCGGCTAAGGAACCCGATGTCTCCCATGAATCCGTACCGCGGCGTGCCCAAGCGGAGCGTATCGGTGCTCCGGAGGTCCTCGATGTCGAAGAACAGCGAACGCTGGTTCGGGTCCGACGTATGAACGATGGTGACGGGGCGGTACTCGAAGTCTTCGGGCCGAAAGTGGTCGAGGCGAACCTGGCAGTTCGGCGCGATTCGACCGTAGAGCAGGCCCGACAAGACGGTCAGGACATCCGCTTGCCGGGTGTGCACTTCCTGGGCTCGGCCTCGGCAAAACTGTTCGCGACTCGCACGCCAATCGGGAACGATGCTGAACCGGAGGAAGTTCGGCGACGACGGGTCCACCGACTCGCGGAGCGGGATGTTCCCGTTGACCACCATCCGAAGCTGAGCTCCGGGAAATCGATCAAAGAGATACGAGGGGTCGTCCTCACCGAAGTCGTCCCGCGGATTCGCATCGGCAAACGCAAGCACCGACATCAGCGGGACGTTCATCATGTAAGTGTTGGTGTTCATCGTTTCCCGGAAGTCGCGCCGTTCGGACACGATTCGCCACACCGTCTCGGTCCAGGTCCGGTTCACCGAGGCCTGGATTTGGGCGCCCTGCGATTCGAAGGACGACAGGCGGTTTCCGATGCCGAGGCCAAGATGGTCGCGGAGATCGTCGGTGCGAGATCCCATCTGAAACAGGAGCTCCGCCATTTCTTTCAGACGGGCCTCAAACGCCGGATGCTCCATCCAGGTGTCGATCAGCCCCGGAAGCACTGCGGGATCCGCGAGATACGGCTCGAGCTCCGCTTGGGTTGGCGGAAGCCCGGTGAGCAGGAACTTCACCTTCGAGAGCGCAGCCCCGGGAGGCAATGCTTCGAACGGCACTGGCGGCTCGACATCGGGCGGCGGCACCGGAGGGCGATTGGGGTCGTCTGGAACCGACGGAGGGACCAGCGGGTTCGAAGGGTCCCTGGGGTCGTTCGGGTCGAAGGGCGCGGGCCCCAGCGACGGGTCGCCCACCGATCCTTGGCACGCCACGAGAAACAGAACCGGGATCGTCCAACGTGCGTTCATGCGCTCCACTCCGCAAAAGACCTGCTAGCTACGTGGGAACGGACCTCGGATTCGGACCCAAAAACTTTCCGCGGCGATTTCGGAGGGACGTGATACTCCTGCGGAAGGCATGCGATTCGGCTATTTCGTCTTGGTTCTCGTGCTCCTTTTGGGTTGCGAGAGTTCCACACGGGTCATAGCCACCGAGACTCCGATTCCGTGCCCGGGACCGAGCACGCTGATGCTGACAGCGAACAAGGGGGCTTCGCTTCGCGCCTTCGCGCGCACGCGCCGCGGCTGGGGAGTGTTCTTCCGGGATGACGAGTTCCTCGAGTTCGCGCAAATCTCTCCAGAGATCACGATCGAGGAAGGGCCGCTCCGGGTGGGCATGGAGGCGGACTTTCAGTCGCTCGAGGCGGGTGAAGACGGCGACGGGTTCTTTCTGTCGTTTGGTCGTATCGTCGCCGAACGCACCCAACCGATGTACGGCTACTTTCGTCCGGGAGACGGCATGCTTTCGAGCGAGCAGGTGACGCTGGATCAGGGCGTGAACCTTCCTCAGCTCGCCACGCTCCGCGTCGGCCGGACCGCTCCTCCCATTTCGATCGTTCGGACGGGAGGAGAGCACATCCTCTCCGAGCTCCGACCGGACGGGCCCGAACTGCGGCTCGTGCGGGAGAGTTCTCAGCGAGTGATGGATTTTCAGCGATACGATGGGCGGCTTTGGCTCTTGCATTCGCGGAACGGCGCGTTCGGGGTCTCGCGCTTCGCACTGGTGGGCGATGAGGTCGTCTTCGACGGGGAAGCCGCGGAGCCCGTCCTCGCAGAGTTTGCTGCGCTGAGCACGAGCGAGCAGGGCGTCGGCTGGTGGACGGTCACGGGGACACTCGTCACCCCTCGAAACATCGAGGGCACCCCCCTCGACCCCACCGCGGTCGAGCTTCCGGAAGCACCCCGTGCGTTCGATGCCGACCTCGGCTCGGATGGCCATGCCGCGTTCGCGGTCACCGACTCGGTGGGATTGCGGGTCTATCTCGCTGGAGAGCCGCCCGTCGAAATTCCAATGATGGATGGCCTTCGGACGATTCAGGTCGGCTCGTACGCCACCGGCGCGGTGGTCGCAGCCAGCCTGGTCAGCCCGTTCCGAGCCACGCTTTTTCGCGTGTGTCGCGAATCGGCCCGAGAGCCGTGACCGATGATTCCGCGGAAGCGAGGCCCGCCCAAGCTCCTGGCCGCGGCACCACGCCGGAACTTTTTTGGGTCCATTTTCCCACAACGCCCCCACTCCCATGACAGTGCCCGGGTCGGCTGGCGGCGGGGAAGAAGACAATGAGCATGCGTGGGTGGAGCGTGTCCTGGCCGGCGATAAGCATGCATCTCGTCAGCTGTTTGTCCGGGTTGCGCCGATCTTTGCCCGGATGGCCCGGACCACGCTGGGGCCGGGAAGCCCAGAAATCGATGACTTCATCCAAGATGCCTCGCTTCAGTTTTTTCGGGCCCTCGCAAGCTTTCGCGGGGAAAGCCGGCTTACCTGGTTCGCGTTCCGGATCGCGCAGCACACCGCGACCGCGTGGATTCGCAATCAGCGAGCGCTCAAGCGCTCGAACGAGCAGGTCGGCCTCCCAGACGCGGTGGCGGACCGGCGGGCCTCCGCCGCGCGTCTCGAGCAGCGGGAGCTCTTCGAAGAACTCGTCGCGACGCTCAACGAAGCTCAGCTCGAGGCTCTCCTGATGCGGGCGGTGATGGGATATTCGGTCGAGGAGATCGCCGAGGCGCTTCGCGTTCCTGTCAATACGGTTCGAAGTCGGCTCCGCCGAGCCAAGCACAGTCTTCGAGAGCGGGTCGCTCACCGCCCTGATCTGTCCGAAGGGCTCCGGCAGTCATGACGGTGGAATCTCTAGACGAGCATCTCGAAGGGCTTCGCGACCGAGAACTCGCCGGGACTCTCACCGAGGAAGAGCGAGCCGTCCTCGAGGCGCACGTGGCCTCCTGCGACGCCTGCCAAAAGGAAGGGCGACTTCGGGCGGCGGCGATCGCGGAGCCCGACGACAGTCGAGATTGGGGAGCCTTCTTCGAGAAGATCGAGCCCGAGCTCGAGCTACCCGTCGGATCGCAAGACGACTCGGGCCGCTCTCCGGCGTGGGGAGTACTTCTCCGTGTCGCGATCGTCCTCTTGGTGTTGGGGTCGACGGGTGTCGTGCTCGCCGCCACCGTTCCCGCCATCGGGCGAATCTTTGGCCTCGTGGATCCGGCACCTTCCGACGAAACCCCGAGCGAGGTCGCACCTTCCAAGGCGCCGCGCCGTCCGCGCGAGGTTCGACCTCGTGAGGCGCTGCCCATCGACGAGCCCCCCGCTGAGGAGCCCCGGGTCGAGGAGCCGCCCGTCGAGGAGCCGCCCGTCGAGGAGCCGCCCGTCGAGGAGCCGCCCGTCGAGGAGAACGTCGAAGAGATCAACGAGGCACCGCAAGAAACCGAACAGATCACCATCCGAGAGCGCGAGTCCCCCGCCGACTCCCCCCGGCCCCCCGAGACGCCGCGGACCGATCGCACCCTCTACCAGGAGGCCGCGGCGGCGCGGAGGGCGGGAAACCGAACGGAAGCCCGCCGCCTGTTCGAAGCGCTCATCGCCGAGTTTCCCGGTTCGAGCCGAGCAACCGCCGCGCACTTTGCGCTCGGCGAACTCTACCGTGGTTCCTCTGCGTCGCAGGCGTTGACCCACTACGATGCATACCTCGCAAGCGGCGCCCGGGGACTTCGGGAAGAGGCCCTCCTGGGACGAGCGCGATCGCTTCAACGACTGGGCCGCAGTTCTCCGGCCGCCTGGGAACAGCTGCTTCGCGAGTATCCCACCACTCCCCATCGGGCCGAGGCAGTACGCGCCCTCGATCGTTAGCACCGCCCTCGATCGGTAGCACCGCCCTTTCTTGTTTGCGCGCGGCGATTACAACGCTTGCGCGTTCAGTCGCCACCGGCAACTCACCACAGAGCGGAAACCTTTGTTTTCCTGCTTCGTTCGGGTTTTCTCGGCTCCCATCGGCATCGAAAGCCCCCCAACCAGAGACTCAGCATCCCGCTTGCACGGCGTGGAGGACTTGGCACGGTGTTTCGGCAACAACTTACGTTCAGGAGCAGGGCATGACTTCAACCAAATTCTTCTGCCTCTGGGTGGGCGTCGGACTAGTGGTGGGATGTGCGAGCGACACAGAATCGCCGCTCGGTAGTCTTCCCGACCTGCCAGATGACCTCCCACCGGACGAACTCCCGAGCACCGTCCCACCTCCATCAAGCTACACAGAGCTTCAAGGCACGGCGGTGGGGGTCGGCACGTCCCTCGCCTGCGCGATCGCAAATGAATCGGTGGTCTGCTGGGGCGGTCAGGGCGGACGTGCGCTGCCGCGCTCTGCGCTTGGCAAAAACGCTTATCTCATAGAGCTCGGGGGCACCCCCACCCAGCTCGCGGTGGGAAGCGATCACGCGTGCGCCCGCCTCGCCGACGGCACCGCCCGCTGCTGGGGCGACTCTGGACGGGGCAAGCTCGGTGACGGAGGCGCGTCGAATGGCGGGGAGGAAGCCGTCACCGTCGAGGGCCTCTCCGGAGTTGACGCCGTGTCGGCGGGGCACGAACACAGCTGTGCCGTCGCCGGCGGAAAGGTCTATTGCTGGGGCTACAACACGCAGGGCGAGCTCGGCGACGGGACCACCACCCAGCGCGACGCTCCCGTGGAGGTTCCGGAAATCAACGATGCAATCGCCGTGTCCGCGGGCACCGACTACAGCTGCGCCCTCCGCGGGGGCGGCCAGGTACTGTGCTGGGGCGCCAACCGGATGGGGCAGGTCGGCGTCGCGCCGGGGGATGGTGACCCCGTTCTTGTGCCCACGGAGGTGCCCGACCTCATCGACGTGACCATGGTTTCTGCGGGCGATACCGTGACCTGCGTCCTCCACGGCGGAGACGTAGTCTGCTGGGGTGGCCAAATCAATGCTCGCCTGAGCCCAGAGGAGCGAGAAAGCAATCCACCGAAGATCACGGTGCCGGGCATCTCCGGCGCCACGTTCATTTCGACCCGTCGAGGCCACACTACGAGTCCGAGCCCTGGGTGCGCGATCACCAATGACCGCTTGCTTTGCTGGGAGCGGCCGACCGAAGAGGACGTGGTGGTCACGTCAGTGATGAGCGCAACCCTTCCGACCAGTGTCTCCGTCGGCAGCGTCAGCTTCTGCGGTATGTTTGAAGACCGGCGTATCAAGTGCTGGGGCGACAATCAGATCGGCATTCTCGGCGACGGTTCGTTTCAGCATTATCCAACACCAACCTTTATCGAGGGCGTGGACGACGCCGTTTCGCTATGGGCCGGGGCCGACCGCAACTGTGTGCTCCGTGCTGATGGCACCGCGCAATGCTGGGGCAATGAGCCTTGGCGCAATGGCGGCGGCGCGCTGACCGACGTCCCAGAGCTCTCCGGAGCCGATTCGTTGAACCTTCAGCGCGCTCACTGCGGAACCTTCGATGGCGTGATTCGGTGCATCGACCTCGACCGCGGCGACACCTACGAAGTGACCGGAGTGTCCGACGCGGTCGAGGTGATCACCGATCGCATGAAGGGCTGCGCGCGCCTTCGCGATGGTTCGCTCGCATGCTGGGGCGAACGCTCTTTGTCCGCGGTCATGATCGAAGGAATTGACGGCGTCCGCCGGCTCGTCTCGGGCCTTCGCCAGCAAACCTGCATCCTTCAGGACCGGGTGCGCTGCTGGACTCTGATTCCAACGATGAATGCCGCCGACGCGCTTACCGAGGTCTCGTCGCAGCTTGCGGAAGCGCGCGACGTCGCTGCAGCACCAAACTATCTCTGCGCCACGACCCCGAGCGGGGTGGCATGTGACGCGATGGACCCGCGGATCGGTCCCATCGGCCCGATTCCGAATACCGATCGGGCGGAGCTCCTCGCGGTGGGCGATGGCCACGCGTGCGCGTTGATCGGAAACGAAGTTCGATGCTGGGGCTCGGCCTGGGCAGGCCAGCTTGGGCCGAGTTCGTTCGTTGAGATGGATGGTCCGATTCCCGTGCCCGTAGCTTCGGAACCTATCGCCCTCTCGGCGGCCGGCAACCACACCTGTGCGCTCCTGACCGATGGCCGCGTTCAGTGCTGGGGCTCGAACCTCGGAGGCACGATCTCGCCGCACTTCTCGAATCGAAGCGAGCCGACGCAAGTGCGCCTGATCTGGTAGGCCAACGCGCTGTGAACATTGCTCGAGACGAGAAGCGATTGGTCACGCCGCCCGGCGAAAGGAACCGTCGAAGATCGATCAGGGACCGCCCAGCGCTTCGAGGATTCGGTCGGGAAGCCGGTTGATCTCCACCCCGATCGCCGTCGCGATACTTGGCGCGGCAACGAGAAGGGTCAGGCTCCCCGCCGCCGCCGCAACGGCGAAGGACAGGCTAAAAATCTGCACCCGGGGTGCCGCCCGAGAGATCAGTCCGGTGCCGATCTGGACGATGAACATCGTCGCGACCACCGGCGCCGCGATCCGGAGTCCGTTCGAGAGCATGTCCGACCCGATCTCGACGATCCCGGCGTGCGCGATCGCGGAAAACGCATCGCCTACCGGCGCCGCGTCGAGACTCGCTCCGAGGGCTCCGATGACTACGTGATGTCCTCCCACCACAAAGAAGATCAATGCACCAAGAGAACCGATCAATCGGGTCGAGGGGAGCGACATCTCTCCAAACATCGGGTCGACGGAACCGGCGAACCCTAGGCCCATCGAAAAGCCGGCGAAGGTTCCCGCAATTTCCGCGGCCGCCAGGGTCACCCGCACCGTCAGGCCGATCGCCGCACCGACCAGCAGCTCACCGACGGCGGCGCGTCCGAGTGCGAAGGTTCCGAGGTCGACGGGTGTTCCATCGTACATCGGGAGGGCAAGCGTGATCGCGAGCATCACGGTGAGCGCCGCCCTCACCGGAGTTGGGGCCACCGAACCGAACGGCGCGGGAAGCATCGCCACCGCCACTCCAATCCGCACCGAAACGAGGGCCACCACCGGAATGAGCGATGTCAGCGGGCCGAGAAAGTCGTCCATCGGATGCGGCGCCTAGGGAAGCTGACCCATCGTAGTGATCGCCTGAACCATGAACTCCGAGAGCTGACTGAGAATCCACGGGCCGGACACCGCGAGCGCGGTCATCGCCACCACCGCCTTCGGTGCGAACGCCACCGCCGCGTCGTTCACCTGAGTCGCGGCCTGAAGCACCGCGATGAGAAGGCCAATGATCACCACGGCGAGGACCACTGGGCCGGCGGCGAGAACCGCCGTCCACAGCATCTCTCGGAACCAGTCGAGGGCGTAGGCCGCAGTCACGTAAAGCTCGCCACGATCGAACTCGTGAGAAGCGCCCACCCGTCGACGACCACGAAGAGGAGGAGCTTGATCGGCGTGGAGATCATCGTAGGCGGCAGCATCACCATGCCCATGGACGTGAGGAGCGTCGCTGTGATCAGGTCGATCAGGACGAACGGGAGAAACAAGAGAAAGCCCATTTCGAAGCCCGCTCGGAGCTCCGAGATCATGAACGCCGGCACCAGGAGATGGAGCGACACCTCGGCTTGGTCGGCCGGAGGCTCCGTGTGCGAGAGGTCGTAGAACAGAAGCAGATCGGCTTCCCGTGTCTGACTCAGCAGCCAGCTACGGATCGTCGCCTCGGCCGCGGTGTAAGCCTCTTCTTCATCGATCTGGTGCTCGATGTACGGGTCGAGGGCTTTCTCATTCAGCTCACTCGCCACCGGCGCCATCACCACCGCGGTCAGCAGCAGTGATAGCGACAGCACCACCTGCATCGGAGGAGTGTTCTGCGTGCCGAGGGCCTGACGGACAAACGACAGGACGATCACGATTCGGGTGAACGAGGTCATCGACACCAAGATCGCTGGGGCGATCGAGAGAATCGTGAGCAGCATCAGCATCTTGAGCGCCGGGACGACCTGCTCCGGCTCCTCGGCGTTCGGCAGGCTGATCGTGACCTGCGGAAGCGCGGGCTGGGCCTCCGCGAGGTCCGGAAGGAGCCACACCGCCACCGCGGCCGCGAATCCCCCGAGCCTCAAGATGCGATCCATGGTCATTCGCTACTGCGCCAGCCGTTCCCGGAGCGCGACGAGACCTTGCACCGACTCGGAGGTCTCCTGAGGTCGAAGCACCGCGCGGGGGCGTCGCCGTCCCCGCCGAGGTCGCTCGCTGTCGATCGCATAACGAAGGAGCTCCGAGCCAAACCGCTCTTCCCCGTTCTTCTTGGGAGTCGGCTCGCTCTCCGCATCCTCGTCGTCCGCATCCGACTTTCGGAGATGGGCCTGGAGCCGGGAAAGCACCCCGGGCTTGATCGCCTCGTCGGCGAGGTTCCGTCGTCGCTCTGCGGCCGATGGCTCGGAGCTCACCGCGGTCGGCGTCGAGGCGATCCGCTGCGTCTGATTTCCATTGACGCTGAGGAGATGATCTTCGCCGAGCGCGCGGACGAGGACGATCTGGTGCTTGGTGCCGAGGCGCCGGCTCGCCACGATTTCGATCTCGTCGAGCGGACTCTTGACCTTGCCCTTGCTCCGGAAGAACCGAATCGCGAGATAGCCGAGCGCGAGGAGAATCGTGATCAGCGCCATCACGCCGAGGTTTGAGCCGCTTCCCGCCCCCAGGGGTCCGGCGGCGGCGGGTCGGCTCGCGTTCAGCGCCGGAGGTGCGGCGGACTCTTCGGGCTCGCTCGCTGGCGCCTCCACTTCCTCGGTCACATCGTCGGCGGTGAGCTCGGCCAACTCAGCGTCGCCCTCTAGCTCCTCCACCGGCGGGAGCGCCGAGCGGGCGATGCGGATCGTCGCGTGGTTGGCGTTCCGTTCGACCCGAACCACCGCGGCCGAAAGCGTCCGACCGTCGCCGAGGCGAATGATCACCACCGAGCTCCCGTTGACGCCGGGACGCACCCGAACCGCGCGGAGGGCGCCGCCATCGGCGACCGGGTCGAGCCGAACGTCGTCGGCCATTCCGGGAAACCACACCCGCACCTGTCCGGCGTCGGTACGCACCCGGGGCTGCCCGATCTCCTCCTGCGCCACCAAGTTGATGAGGATGTCATCTTCTTCCACCTCGAAGCGCGCGTTCACGAACGCGTTGGCGCTGGCAACGGCAGGGACAAGTCCGCTCACCACCGCGAGCAGAGTAAGGGGGATTGTGTACTTCATTAGCTGTTCTCCTGTCCGCCGAGGCGAAGCACGCGCTCCGGCGGTGAAACAATGTCGGTAATGCGAACGCCGTAGCGTTCTCCGATCACCACGGCTTCGCCGTGCGCAATCAGGGTGGAGTTCGCAAAAATGCTCAGCGGCGAACCGGCCGCCGCCTCGAGCTCGAGGACGCCTCCCGATCCCAGAGCCAGAAGCTCGGAGATCGTCATCTTCTTCCGCCCGAGCTCCACATGCACGGTGAGCGGGATATCCAGGATCCGATCGAGATCGCCTCCAGCGGAGTTCAGGGCTTCGTCTTGCTGCATCCTCTAGCTTCCTTCCGTAATTTGGACTGCGAGATTTCCGTGCTGGATCGCCGGCGTGCCGACGAGCACGGTCTTGCTTCCGACCTCGAGGTCGATGGGCGCACCGGCCACCCGGTCGAGCCGGATCACGTCTCCGGTATCCCAGGACACGACATCGCGAATTCGCGCGGAGCGACGGCCGAGAATCGCCGCAACCTCTACCGCGGTGGTGCGGATTCGTCGCACCATCGCCAGCCGGTCCCGGGTGCTCGGCTCCGGGGACTCGGGCTCTTCCTTTTCGACGGTATCGGTGACCGCATTGGCCGCGAGGGCGACAAGGATCCGATCGCTCGGCGCTGACGCGGGAACGACCCGCCAGCTGATTCGGAGCATCGGTTCGCTCCGATTGCGGTCGGGGATCTCCGAGGCCTGGGAGAGCACCGAGTCGATCTCGAGCGGGCCGTCTTTGTTCGTCCAGCGCTCCCGAAAGACGCCGGTCAGCGTTTCGATAAACGGCCGGAGCACTCGCTGATCGACGTTGCTCAGAAACTCGGCGGGCGGAGGCGTCGGGCCGTCGCTGTCGGGCGATTGGACGGGCGCTCCAAGGCGGCGGTCGAGCACCGCGTTCACGAGCGCGGGTCCCAACGCGATATAGCCATGGAGGCCAGTCTTGGTTCGCAGCGTGGCGACCGCGGTGCCCGGTTCAAGGCCGCTTTTGAGCAGGTCAAAGGGAACGATCTCGGCGGGCTCGGATTCGATGTTCACGCTGCAGCCGAGGGTTTTGAGAAAGGGCTTGCTCGCATCGATGCCGAACCGATCCGCCGCCCGGTCCGCGTGCCCCAAGCACTCCCGAAGCGCTCGGTCCGGCGCGGTGAGGTCGACCTCATCCACTGCGACGGCGGGCTGTTCCGCACGCATCGCATCGAGGAGCGCATCGGCCTCCTCGCCGGAAAGGAGCGGCTCGTTTTCGCTCATTGAATCACGAAGTCCGTGAAGTAGACATTCTTGACGAGCTCCGCGCCGAGAAGCTCGTTGATCATTTCTTTCAGGATCACCTTGAGCGCCGACTTGCCTTCCTCACCGAGTGCCTCTTCCACGCCAATGCCGGAGAAAAACACGAGGAGCCGGTCGCGAATCGGCACGTAGGCCTCTTCGACCGTGACCTTCGCCTCCTCGTTCTTGACCTCGAGCTGAATCGAAAGCTTCAGGTAACGTCCGCCGCTGCTGTCTGCGAGATTCACCACGATGGGGTTGATCTCGACGAGCGGCCCAAAGTCTGGCCCCGAGGCCGTCTCTTCCTGGACCTCTGCATCGGCCTCCGCGTCGCCGGAGAAGACAAACATGTAAAGGGCAGCCCCGACGACGGCGAGGACTGTGACGCCCGCCACAATGATGATGAGTTTGCTCTTCTTCTTCGGTGGTTCTTCTGCTGGATTCGGATCGTCGGCCATGACGCGTACCTCCGCGGCGAGCCACCTCCGCTCAAACTCCGGCAGAGGAAGCTCCTTCGCGGTGAACTTGAGCAGGGGTCATGCCAACGAGAATCGGCCGAGCGCGGCGCTTCTCTCGACGCCCCGCCGCCAGCGCGTCGGCACCGCGCCGTCCTATTCGCCGGTCTTTTGACACCCGCGCCTCCCAAAGTTTCAAACGTCCATCAAACTCCGCCTGGCACACGGGCTGCACCACGCTCGCGCATGGCTCTATGCAACCGGCTCGAATTCGCGGGCGATGTGCAACCGGTCTTCGACCTGCGACCGGCGCAGCTCGACGCCCTTCAACATCTGATTTCTGTCCTGGAGCTCCCCGACGGTTTGGCGGTGGTCGACTGCGTGTGCGGAGCAACCGAAGGCCTCGAGATCGCCAGTCGCGATGGCTGGGGCCTCCCTCTCGGAACCTTTCTTTGCGAGCGCTGTGGCATGCTCCGCACGAACCCTTCGCCGACCGGCCGCGCCGAGCGACGCGCCTTCGCGGAACTCCTCTGGAACTCCGCGTCGAATGAGACGCTCTACGAGGTGCAACGCAAGCTCGGCCAGCGCCTCGCTCAGGACATGCGGGAGCTCGAGATCGAAGCGTCGCTGGTTCGACAAGTAGGGTGCCTTACCGGGGGAACGTTGGCGGCGTTTCAGGCGCCCGGAGTCGCCCTCCACGGCATCGAACGCACGTTCCCCGATCGAGCCGAGTTCGGGATTCGTCAGGGCCTCACCATCGACACCCACGACGCGCGAGTACCGAACGATGCGGATCTTCTCCTGAGCATCCACGAGCTCGAACATGCGGCCAACCCGGTGTCCGAACTCCGACGGCTCCGCTCGATGGTTCGCCCAGGAGGCTTCATGTTGATTCGGGTCTCGGGACTCTACGCCGGCCTCGATGTGCTGGACGGAAATCTCCTAGGTTACCTTTCCGAGGGGCGACGTTGGCATTTCACCGCGGACACCCTCCGCGCGGTGATTGCCGCCGCGGGACTCGAAGTCATGTATTCCGATGAGCAGAGCTTCGCCTTTGCTCGAGTGCCGCGAAGCGAAGAGCCAGATGCGCCGCCCGCCTGGACCACGTCGAGTCATGCCCAGGCCACGCTCCACGCGATCGCCGACGCCGAACGACGCTTTCGTGGCATCGACCGCCAGCGTGCGTCGAGTCCTGCGATGCCCCAACGCTCGGCGGCGGCCGACGATTGCACCGTGTTCTTCTGCATCGGCACGAGGGAAAGCGGCGCGGACCTGGTCGCTCGAGTGCTCGACGGACATCCCGACGCGGCGTGCCTTCGGGACAGCTACGCGATGCAGCCGAGCGCCCCATCGAGCATTCTCAACCCCGCGAGCGATCAGTGGCGGGTTCATGGCTTTTGCGAGGACCAGGTGCGCGGCTGGGCGGAAGCCCCGCACTTTGCTCAAGTGATGCCCGAGCTCCTCGCCGACTTTGCGAAGCGCATGGGCGGCAACGTGGTGGGTGACCAATGGCCGTTTTACATCGACTACCTCGATCCGCTGATGCGCGCGTTTCCCGACGCCAAACTGGTGTACACGGTGCGGGACCCGCGGGCGGTCTGGAGCCAGGTGCGCGCAGAGACCGACCGAGCCCACGCCGACAAGGAGCTGTCCGAGCTTCTTGAAAAGGACCGAGCGATCGGGTGCCTTCGCGGCCATCCGAACCTCCTCACGGTTCGCGTCGAGGATCTGATCTGCAATCCACCGGAGACAATTCGGGAGCTCCACGGCTTCCTTCACCTCACCGATCCGGCCGACCCGGAACTCGCTCGTTCATCGCTCGCCGAGCGCTGGGGAGCACTCGAGGACGTATCCACCGCCCTCGACCCCCGCACGACGACGGAATGGCGCCATCGGATGAAGCCTAAGGAAGTTCGTCGAATTTCACAGCAAGCCCGCTGGTTCATTGAGAAATACGGCTACGGCTGACCCGCCCCGTCCTGCCAAATCACGCTGGAGCTGCATTCGCAGACTCTTTTTTCACTCCTACGGTGTGAGCCAGCCTACGAATCGGTTAGTCTACGGACGCCGACGGAGTTTGGGCCGTGGGGCTGGGCGGAGAGATGAGATGCACGAAACCGTTGGAGGTCGAGGTTTGACCGCAGCTGCCGCGGACTTGAGTCTCCTGCTGGTGGACGATAACGAGGAGCTTCTTCGGGGGCTCACCCGCCAGCTCACTCCTCTCGGCTGCGCAGTGCAGACCGCGAGCAACGGGGAGCAGGCGCTCGAGGCGCTCCAGCAAAAGCAGTTCGATGCGATGGTCCTCGACCTGCGAATGGAGGGCATGGACGGTTGGGAGGTTCTTCGACGGACCCAAACCCTGAGTCCGAAGCCGGTCATCGTCGTGATGTCCGGTTACCTCGACGTAAACCAAACCGCTCGTGCGATGCGTGAGGGCGCATCCGATGCGATCCAGAAACCCGCTTCGCCGAGCGAGGTGTATCAACGGATCCGGGAACGACTGAAGACCGAGTCGCGGAGCCAGGAAGCCGCAGGGCCCGACCTGCCGCGGCAGCGGATGCCGCTTCGCGATCTCGAGCGCTCGATCATCATCGAGACCTATCAGGCCAATGGCGAAAATGTGAGTCAGACGGCTCGCGAACTGGGGATGCCGCGGAGCACGCTTCGAGACAAGCTGCGCCGCTACGGCCTTCGCTGAAGTGCCGTTTCCGTACTACGCGCGCCTATCGAAACAAGACAAAGCGACCTACCGGCAGAGTGACGCGATCGGCCGAGTCGACCTTCCGGAAGCCAAACGGCTTCGGCCGCTGGTCGAGGAGTTTGCCGTAGGCCTCGGAGAGGACGATCGGATCTCGGTCCAGCGCGCGGCAAGCCAGCTCGTACAGGCCCTTCTCGATCAGCTCGCGGTTGCTCCGGCAACTGTCAAAGTGCTCGCTAAGCGTCCCCGTTCCTCGCAAGAAGAACTCCACGGACTCTATGTGCGGACCGAAGGCGAGCGCGCGGTGATCCAGATTTGGATGCGAACCGCCGCCAACCGTCGACCCGTGAAAGCGAGGACTCTTCTCCGAACCTTGCTCCACGAAATCTGCCATCACCTCGACTACGAGCATCTTGGACTCGCCGATTCATTTCACACGGAGGGGTTCTTTAAACGCGAGTCATCGCTCCTTCGACAGCTCATGCCGAAGTCGACCGGCGCGGGTCGACCCCGCCGAAAGGACAACTCCGCGGCCACCGGCCAGCGCAGTTCGAGCCGGCGGAAACCGCGCCAGCCTACTCCGGCGCCATCCAACTCGACGCCATCCAACTCGATGCCATCCCACACCGCGCCATCCCACTCGACGCAGCCGCAAGCAGCGCCGTCTCGACGACGGAAACCTCGCGCCGGCACGGAGCCCTACCGGCCGAGCCGCCAGCTCGAACTTCCACTCTAGCCCCCCCGAGGAGGACTTCATCCTCCCCATTCCGGCGTGAAACGCCTACGCGGCGAGTTCGCGAGCGAGCGCGGTGCCTTCAGCGAGGGCCTCGGTAAGAATCCGCTTGGTCTCATCGTGCGGAACGCCGAGCTGACGATGAACTTCTTCGACGAACGCCTCTTGCTCGGCTCCTTCGACCCCAAGCGAGAGGCAGGAAACCACGAGTGACGTCGGCCGAAGCCCAAGCTCCTGGACCGCCTCCGGCTCGTGATGAGAGCCGATGGTCGAAGTGAGCGTCTCGGGAAAGTCCCATTGCTTGCAGAGCATTCCCGCGACCACCCCGTGGTCCCAGCCGAAGCGATCCCGCTCCGCCCCCACGAGGTCGCCATTCGCCACCCAGAGCGGAACCAACTCTTGGTAGTCCGCGCGACGCGCATGAAGAAGGAGCGGAATCGCCATGTCCTGAAGAAGACCGGCGGTAAACGCCTCGCTCTTTCCGGCGGGGTGGACCCGGGCCGCGAGCTTCTGCGCGATCGACGCGCGCACCGCCGATGTTTTCCAGAACTCGCGCGCGGACAGCGGCTTGGTGTTCTTTGGAATCGTCTTCCGCACCGCCACGGACAAAAGAAGCGTTTCCACGTTGCTTCGACCGAGCAAACTCACCGCGTGATGCACATTCTTCACCGGGTTGCGAAGCCCATACGCCGGCGAGTTGGCGAGCTTCACCAGGCGAACCGATAGTCCAGGGTCTCGAAGGAGCGTGTCGCCGATCTCCTGGAGCGTGCTCGCCGGACTCCGCAACTGGGCCAACGCCTGGGTCACGTTTGCGGGAAAGGTCGGGAGTTCGTAGGCGCCGAGCGCGTCCTTGAGCACGGCCTCGGGTTTGCGCTTGCGGTTTCGAAGCCAGCCAAGCATCAGTCCGCTCGGCGCGCCATCTTGTTGGCGAAGATGCTGATCAGACCGCCGAGCATCATATAGCCAAGGCACACCTGCACCATCGCGACGATTTGCCCGGCGGTCGATGCGGGCGTCACGTCGCCATAGCCGAGCGTGGTGATCGTCACCACGCTGAAATAGAACGGAGACAGCGGCGTCGGGTGCTCTCCGTAGTCGATGTCGACAAGCTGGTAGACACCTCCGAAGACGAGCGTCAGAAGAAGCGTAGACAGCGCCCACCGCCCGAGGCTTCGGCCGCAGTCCGAAGTCAACCACCAGACCCAGTAGAGGCACCCATGGAGCCGGTTTCGGGTGCGAAACTCGTGAAGATAGTTCTCGTCGCGAATCTGCCGACGAAGCTGGTACGCCGCACTGAAGTCGACGTCCCGGACATCGGTGCGAATGAAGTTCGCGGTCTTGTAGCCGCTCACCCCACGAAGGCGGGCAAATCGAAGATCGGCATCGAGAAAGCTCGCCTCGCCCACCGAAGCCCCCTCGAGATTCGCCTCTCGGAGGTACGCCCGGCCGAAATCCGCCTCCTGGAGCTCCGCTTTGATCATCCGCGCCGCTTCGAGGCGCGCCGTCCGAAAGTCGCAGCGCTGAAGATTCGCCTCGGTAAAGGTGCTGTGGAATAGGTCGGCGCCAAAGAAGCTCGCGCCTCGGCAGTTGCTCCGACCGAATCCCGCCTGTCGCGCGGAGACCTGGTCGAGCTGTGCGCCCTCCAGGTCCGCCCCGAGAAGTTCCGCCTCGTCCAGCTGCGCGCCCTGCAGACACGCCCCGCGGAGCACCGCCTGGGTCAGATTGGCGGACCGGAGGTTGGCATCGGTGAGGTCGGCGTTCGAGAGATCGCGCCCGCTCAAATCGAGCCCTGAGAGATCCGCGCCGACCAGCGATCGTCCCCTGAGATCGCCCGATTGTACGGCATCGCGCTGGGCCACCCACGCCTCGACGGCGCCCGGAATGCTGGATCGGAGGGGCTGAAGGGCTGAGCCCATGAATCGATGAACGGCATCGGAGCGTCAAACTTGAATCTCGACCCCGGGGAAGGGCACTCCATGCCCACATTGCCTCCCTCCAAAACCTAGACAGGCGGACGTACGAGTTCTGGTGCGGCCACTAGCAAGGGGGAAGGAGTGATCAAGCGTGCGGAAAAGTGACATTCGAAACCGCAAGAACCGAGAAAGAAAAGACCCCCTGACCGCTGGGGCCGCGATGATCGTTCAGGCTGCGATGAAAGAGGATGTGTCCGTCGGTGATCTGGCGGACCTGGCGGAGCGCGATCCGTCCTTTGCCGTTCGGCTCCTCAGCCTCGTCAATAGTCCCGCGTTCGCTCGCAAGCAGAAGCTCTCCTCGATTCGGCAGGCCGCCTCGTTTCTCGGGATTCGCGGCCTTCGAAACCTTGCGCTGAGCCTCGTCGTATCCGACATGGTCCCGAACTCCGACGACGCGTCAGTGCTGCTGGAAAACTCACTCCGCCGCGCGCTGGCGGCGCACCGGCTCGCGATCGCTCTTCAGGAAAAGGAGCCCGACTTCTACTTCACGACCGGGCTTCTCCTCGAAACGGGAACATTGATTCACGCCCGCGAAGATCTCGCGGAAGCGATTCGCGTCGCGTCGATCCCCGCATCGGAACGCCAGCTCTTCGAGCGAGCCCTCGGCGTGAGCTCCCACCCCGCCGCGGGGGCAAGTTTCGCAAGGAACTTCTCCCTCCCGCAGGAAATGGTCAGCGCGATCGAAGATCACCATTCGTCGGAAATGCCGGCGGAGCGGGGATCGGCAATCTGCTGGGCGGCCGAGTTTATGGCCGCCGTGTTCGAGGGGGGCGCCTACAGCACGCTCGAACGTCGAGCCCTCGAAGCCGCCGCCGCGGTGGGCGTCGACGAAGCCACCGCGAGAACGATTCTCGAGGAGCTCCCCGAGTCGGTCACCGAGGCGGGCGCCGGATTCCAGCGCAAACTCCGCTCCCAGCCTCCGCTCGCGACCCTGGCGGAGGACGCGACGCGGGCCCTCATCGAGCTCAATGGCCAGTACGAAGACGTTATTCAGACCCTTCACCGCGTCCTCGGCGAGCGGGAGCGACTCGCCAGCCACCTCAAGCAGATCAACGACGATCTGGCACGGCTCGCCATCACCGACCCGCTGACCGGACTCCCGAACAAGCGAGGCCTTGAACACACGCTCCATCGCGATCTTGCCCAGGTCGAGCGAGAGAACGGGGAGTTGAGCCTGCTCGTCCTCGACATCGATCACTTCAAGAAGTTCAACGACACCTGGGGCCACAAGACCGGCGACGACGTGCTCACTGCGGTCGGCCGGACCCTTCGCGAGTACGTTCGGGCGGGAGACCTTGCGGCTCGCTACGGCGGCGAAGAGTTTGTGGTGGTGCTTCCGCGCACCAACGAAGCCGACGCCGAAGTGGTGGCCGACCGAATCCGCGCGGCCATCGAAGCAATGGAAGTCCCCGGCCCGAAAGGCCCACTCAAGGTCACGACCAGCATCGGCTCCGCCACCGTGCGCGGCGCCAACCTCACCAGCGCCGCGGACACCCTCTTCAAGCGCGCCGACACCGCGCTGTACGAAGCAAAATCGGCCGGCCGTAACTGCGTTCGCGCCGCCGCCTGAACCCCGGGGACGAGCTAACTATTTGACCCACCACGATCGCTAACCGCCCGAGATCACTCGGGCGTCGTAGTGAGCCATGCCAACGCACGACGGGGACTCGCCGCACTAGCGACCCACCGCCACCACCGGTATACGACCGCGCCCACAACGCCGAGGTATACGACCTCCACGCGGCGAAGCGTCCTTATGTTTGGACCGTGTTCAGCCGACCGTCGTTCATTCGAGCCGCAAACGCACCTGCTAACGGCACGATTCCCTCCACCGTCCAAGACCTCGAGACCTTTGGGGGAGGTCAGCGAAGACGAGGCGTGCGGGTGTATCGACCACGCTCGGAGGAAGAGGTCGCAGGGCTGGTTTCTCGCCTCGCCGCCGACGGGTCGACCTTCGCACCGTTTGGTGCAGGCCTTTCCTTCGACAGCCAGGGACTGAACGATCGGGTCGTGATCTCCACCGCCGGACTCCGGTCCCTCCACGTGGACCACCACGGAAAGCGGCTTCGGGCGGGGGCCGGGGTCACCACCGGAGAAGCCCAGAGCGCGGCCCTCGAGGTGGGCCTGACCCTGCCGGTCCTTCCGAGCTCGAGCCGAATCACGCTGGGCGGCTCCGCATCGTGTGACAGCTACTCTCGGATGACGCCTGGCCTCGGCCGGGAGAGCCGCTACATCCGCTCATTCCGGATCGTGACCGGACGCGGTGAGACATTTCGCTGCTCACGCAACGAAAATCGCGACCTGTTCTTTGCGGCGATCGGAGGCTTCGGCCTCGCGGGAATCATCACCGAGGTGGAACATCAGCTCACGGCAGTGGGAGCCCACGCTGCCTTTCGGAGCAGCGCCCACGCCTTTTTGGGCGTCACCGGCTTCGAATACCTGATTCCCGAACACCGACCACCGGGCCTTCCCGCAGGGCCCTGGCCGGGCGCGGGGAGCATCGTACTCGCGCCCGGCGGACGGGTCCGCACCATGGTGACGCGGCATCGCTACGAGGATACGCGGCACCGAGCCCGGTCCGTCGTGCATCAACGCGGCACCGCTCGGCTGCTCCTGGACCTTCTGGTGCGCGAACTCCCCTCCCTTGCCGGCTGGCTGTGGCGGGTCAACTGGGTTCCCCACCGACCGGTGCAGCTTGTGGATGACTTCTCGCCGGCGACCTTCTTCATGGACGGCCACCTGGACGGCGCGGCGATCTCCCGGCGCCTCGGACGACCGACATCCGTACTTCAGCAGAGCTACGTGATCCCGATCGCCAACCGAGACAAGTCCTCGGTTCGACCGGTGGAGCGTTTCGTGGAAGAGGCACAGCGACGAATCGGAGAGGCCGGCATGAGCGCGGGGATGTTTGACGTCGGATTTCTTCCCGCCGGCGAGCCGTTTGTGCTCTCGGCCAACCGCAGTAGCGATGCGTTTCTGGTCTCTCTGGCGTTCATGGCGAAGGGAAACAGTCAACCCGCGGCGATTCACCGACTCTTCGAGGAACTCACCGATCGATGCGCGAAGGACTACGGCGGGACAGTGCATCTGACCAAGCAGGCGCACTGTTCCGACGATGTTCTCCGAGCCCTCTATGCCGAACCCATCGAGCGGCTTCGTCAGCTTCGCGCGACCCACGATCCCGCAGGGCGCATCGACACCTACCTCGGTCGGCGCCTTGGGCTTTCATCGCCAGCATCGCTCGAGACGCTGCTCCACGGGCGCGCATGAGCCGGCGAGGGGACACCAGAAGCCACACCGATCGACGGAATCGTCGACGCTGGTGGCAAACGCTTCCGTCGGCCCAGTATCGCCACGACCCGTTCTTTTATTTTCGATACGACGGGATGTGGTTCGCAGCCTTTGTGTTGAGCGGCACCGCGCTCCGACTCCTCGGCTGGCGCGGGATTTCCCTCGAGCCGAGTCTGTGGCTCATTCCGCTCGCCCTCGGCTCGTGTTACTTCCAGGCCCTCGCCGGCGTCTGCATTCATAACGCGGCCCACCAGAACTTTCCTCGCGCGGTCAATCGGGTGGTGGGCGAGCTTCTCGGAGTCGTCGTGGCCACGCGATTCGCGTCCTGGGAGATCCTCCATCGGCGGCACCACCTTCACTCCGACGACGAGACCAAAGATCCGCACGCGGCCACTCCAACGTTTGTCGGCTTTCTCATTCATCGGATGATCCTGAACCTCGAGCCGACCCTACACGCGCGATATTTCGAACTCTGGGGAGACACGCCCACGAATCGTCGGCGCGAGTTGGTCCGCTCGATCGGAAGCTTCACCACCATGTTGGCGCTTTTCTATTTCTGGTTCTGTGTGCTGGGCGAAACGTTCTTCGTGTTGGTCTACCTGCCCGGCCTCGTGTTTGGAGTGCTTCACGTCTCGCACTTCAACTGGATCACTCATGACGGTTCGTCCGCAAGCCGTGCATACCGTCCGACCGATCTCGACCATGGGGTCTACTGGATTGCAAACCGGATTCTATTCGGGCTCTACATGCACGCGCGTCATCACGCGTTCGCCCGCGCGTTTAACCCGCTGACCCATCCGGCGTGCTCCACCAAAGCAAGGCGAAGACCGGGCAAGCCACGCCGCGGAAGAGCGGCGCATACCGAAGATCAGGTCGAGCATTGCCCACCCTGAAGGAGCCGAAAGACCGCCGGCAGATCGCGATCGTGGTGGCCTATCTCGGCGTTCTCGCATCGATGTACTTCGTCGACTCGCTCCGACACCCCGTGGCTCTTGCCGTGGCCTGTGGTCTGAGCTTTTTGAACGCGGTGGTCATCCACAACGCGATGCACGCGCCCCTCTTTCGAGAACGTTGGGCGAATACGGGGTTCCGCTGGGTGCTCAGCTTCGGCAATCTCTATCCCGCGTCCGCCAATATCCCGTCGCACAACGTGGTCCACCACGGCTTTGACGACGATGGGGATCCGGACTGGGCCGCCCCTTTACCGCTGCCCTTTCGGCACCCGTTGCTGAACCTGCTCCACTTTCCAAACGTGGTCGGGCCGCGGACCTTCGAGGGAGTTCGCCGCTGGGCCCGACGTCGAGGCCGTTCCCGCTTTCGTCGACAGTACCGAACCGAGGCGTTGCTGGCCTTTACGGCGACCCTCCTGCTGTTGGCGTTCGACTTTTGGGCCGGTCTCCTGTTCGTGATCGTACCGCAGCTCTTCGGAGCGAGAAGCATCTTGCGCATCAATCTCATTCAGCACGCGGGAGCGGATCTCGCCTCGCGCTGGAACCACTCTCGGAACTTCGTGGGGCGCGCCTTCAACTGGATCATGTGCAACAACGGCTATCACACGATTCATCACCATCGGCCCCAGCTCCACTGGTCAGTGCTCGACGACGCCCACGAGGAGGTTCGCGATGAGATCGAACCGTCGCTCCTCGAACCCAGCCTGACCGCCTACCTATGGCGAACGTTTCTCTGCCGGACCCAAGAACGATGACGGGAACCGAACTCGTGGGAATCGCAGCGCTGAGCGTCTTTTGGTTGCACCTTCTGCTTCATGCCGCCGATGCGATCGATATGCGGCGGCGCATTCGAGCCGAGGTTCCTCCATCGCTCCTTCACGGTTGGCTCCGCGGCGGCCCTCCGGTCAAAGGGTTGCCCTCGTCGGATGGATCGTCTGCCCACGCCGAGGTTAGCACTCCCATCGCACGGCTCTCTTTTGAGCATCGAGGTCGAGCCCTTGAAGGGGATGCGATCGAGATCCGCACCCACCGGTTCGAAGGCGCGCTCATGGGCGGGCAGCTCGCGACTCCGCATCGGGTCGAAGAACTCGAGGAAGACACCAACCTCCGGATCTGGCTCCGGCCCGATCGACTCATCGGAAGGCGTGAGTCCCACGCCTCCAAAACTCGGTTTTCGGCAGCCCTCGACTCCGAGGCGCGACGACCCCGAGGCTGGTCGGGAAGAGGTCACGTCGACCTCGTTGCCAACGAGGAGGTATGGTTTACGAGAGGCTTTCTCTCGACCTTCGACCCCCGGCGATGGCTTCGAGCCTGCGAGCGCCGGCTCCTCGGTTTCGTCGTGGCCCTGGGACTGTTCGCGTCCGCCGGTCTGCTCGCCGCGGCGTTTCCGATGGACCAGGTCGAATCAAAGCTCGGCGCGGCGCTCTGCGTGGTCATCTTCCTCGGAGTCCCCGCACTTTGGCATCGCGTGCGCGAATCGGTGATGCCGTTCGACGAGCGCTCTTACGTTCACGTGATCCACCGACGCATCAAGTCCGACGCGAGCCCGCATCAGCGCTTGCGTAGGTAGGACTTATGGGCAACGGTTCGAGCGTGGTTGGCTCGGTATTTCGGATCTATCAGATCGCTACCGCGATGCTCGTGCTCCTCGCCGCGTGCGGTGACGACGGTTCGTCGCCAAGCGTGGACGCAATGGTGGCGGATGCTGACTTTGGCGATGCGGATGGATCCCTACGCGACGCCACCCCGGACGCCGATCTCCCGCCCGAAGAGCGACCGAGCGCGTCGTTTCTGATCGATCCCGAAGCGAGCGAAAAGGCCTACTGGCCCGGTCACCCCCTCACCGAGTGCATTCTCCTGCTCGCCAACACGAGCGCCGAAGCCGAGCTGGTGGACCTCGGGCTTTCGTTGGAGGCGGCCGCGGCGATCGTTTCCCTTCGCGGAGATGGCTTTTCGGAGCTCGACCAGCTCGATGAAGTTCCCCACACCGGCCATCGGGCAATCGAAGCCCTGACCTCACACGCAGAGTCCATTGCGGAGTGTCGATGCGAAGGCGCAGCATGCGGGACCGACCCCCGACCCGCCCAGCGCACCGAGCTGAACGACACCATCACGTTCCTCATCGAGAGCCAGGGCAACGCCATCGACCTCGGCGTCGATGACGCGGCGCTTCGCCAACAGGTCGACGCGATCCTCGCGCGCGGCGCCGGCACTCCCGTCGCCTTTGCGTACGCGCTTCGCGCGGTGGCCCTCACCTTTCCGAATGGCCACGCGGGCATCTTCGAGCAGACGGGCCGCTTTCCGTTTGCCGCGCTCTCGCCCTGGCAAGTCTGCGCACGGCCTCATCCCGAAGGGTTTGTCCTTACCTATACCGCGGACGACAACCCGCTCGGGCTCTCGGTTGGCGAGATGATTCTCGCGGTAGACGGCCGCCGGGGGAACGAACTCATCCAGTGGCTCACCGAGCAGCCCGCGTCCAGCACGACTCCGCCGAGTGAAAGCGGAATCGCGCATGTCGCCTCTCAGATGCTGTTCGCGACTCTCCGCCCCGGCGCCACGCTCACTATTCGAACTCACGACGGAACCGAGCGAGAGCGGTTTGTGGATCAGCCCACCCCAACCGACCCGGGAACCTTCTGTCGAGACGCGTTCGCGCGGGACCTCACGGAGGACGTCTACGTCACCACCCGTGGCGACGGAGTGGTCGTGCTCCGCCTTCCGAATCTGATCCCGGAGGGGGAGCCCACGCCGACGACCGACGTGGAGGTGCTGGCGTACATGCAGGTCTTGGTCGATCGCATTCGTACGGCCTTCGCCGATGTTCGCGCGGACGCCACCGGAGTGATCTGGGATCTTCGAGCCAACGCCGGCGGCATCTCGCCAGTAGGCTTTTCGATCGTTCAAGGGTTCCAGTCCACCCGCGCCGGCGACCTCTCGAACTGCGAAGCGCGCATCCGAGGCACCGAGAACTTCATCCCCGGCGGAGGGGACTATTCGATCGCTCCGGGCGGGACGGTGACGTTCGACGGCCGCACCCTCGAGGTCGGCGACGCGTTCGAAGTCGATGTGCCAACGGCGGTGATCGTGGACGGCCTTGCGGTCAGCGCCGCCGACTACTTTGCCCTGGCGACGCGACGCCAGTCGGACGCCCTCCTCGTCGGTGCACCGACGGTCGGCGGCTACGGCGCGTCGACCCTCAATCGGCCGATCGGAGACTGGTCCCTCGTCTCCGACTCTCTCCGCTGCGTCGACCGAGACGGGATCCCTCTCGAGGGCTATGGCGTCGAAGTCGATCTCGCCGTTGACTACGATCCAGCCGACCTCGCGGCCGGCCGCGACACCGTTCTAGAAGAAGCCGCGGCCGCCCTCCTTCGCTGTGGCGGAAACGACTGCGCACCCCCGGACTGAGCACTGCCCGACAATTAATTGGCCTTACCCGGGGCCCGACGGAGCGGCGGAGCTCAAATCCAAGGGGGAAAGGTGCGATCCCAGACCCTCCGCCGGCTGACCGATCGATCACAGACAGGTCGGGGTGCCGGCTCCGGACGCTACAGAGCGTCAGACAACCGAGCGGACGGTCTCGATCACCCGCTGTACTTCTTCGTCGGTGATCGCGGGATAGAACGGAAGCGAGATCGTTCGGTCGCCGATCCGTTCGGCGTTCGGAAACTGGCCGCGGGCGCCGCCGTGCTCTCGACGGTAGTACTCGAGCAGGTGCACTGCCCGGTAGTTTACGGCTACGCCGATGTCCTTGGCCTGTAGCTCGGACAAGATCTCGTCCCGCCGTTCGGACGCCACCCAAATCGTATAAAGATGGCGAGAGGAGCGAGCGCCCTCGTCGATCGACGGCGTATCGACTCGATCATCGCCGGCAAAGCCCGCGTCGTACATTGCCGCGACCGCTTCCCGACGCTGAAGGCGCTCCTCGATGCCCCCAAGCTGAGGAAGCAGAAGCGCTGCCGAGAGGTCGGACATGTTCGCCTTGAATCCAAGCTCGGTCATGTCCCAGTGCCGGTATTCCTTGGCGTAGCGCTGATAGGCGCCCTTGGTCATCCCGTGCAGTCGAAGGGCCCGAAGTCGAGCGTTCATCTCCGGATCTCGGGTCGTAATCGCGCCCCCTTCACCGCAGGTGATGTTCTTCGTCGCGTAGAAACTAAAGGTCGCGAAATCTCCGAGCTGGCCCGGCCGAACTCCGTCGCGCTCCGCCTCGACGGCGTGGGCGGCGTCCTCAATGATCACCAGCTTGTGCTCGTCGGCGAGGGATCGGAGCGCTCGCATATCCACCATCTGGCCATAGAGATGGACCGGCATGATCGCCTTGGTGCGAGGAGTGATCGCCGTCGCCACACGCTCGAGGTCGATGTTGCCCGTGCGCTCGTCGACGTCGACGAACGCCGGCGTCGCCCCCGTGTGGAGGATCGCGTTCGGCGTCGCAATGAACGTCATCGGCGTGGTGATGACCTCGTCGCCGGGACCGACATCCGCGGCTTTGAGCGCGAGGAATAGCCCGATCGTGCAGCTTGTGACCCCAACCACATGCGGCACCCCGAGAAGCTCGCCAAGCGCCTCCTCGAACTCGCCGGTCCGAGGGCCAGTGGTGAGAAACAACGACTGAAGCACCTCGTCGACCGCGGCTCTTTCGGCCGGCCCGAGATGATGCTTATAGAACTGAACTTTGCTCACAGGGTTCCTCGCTCAGAGCATTTTGCCATCGAGGGCCAGATCGCGAACCAGTCGCTCGGCCTCGAGAAGGTGCTTGTAGTAGGCCACAGTTTTGGTGCGGAGCTCATCGCGGACTCGGCCCTCGATCAGCGCCGAGTGCACTTCCTTCACCCCGTCGGACACCCCGTACTCGACCTCGAAGCCGAGAACACGCTGGATCTTCGAAAAGGACACGCGGTAGCTCCGCTTGTCGGGGTCATCCGGCACCTGCTCGACCGCGGTGTCGGGCACATCTCGCGCCACCAGCCGCGCGATCGTCGCGACCTGGTAGTTCTGCTCGTCGCTCCCGACATTAAACACTTCGCCCTGGATCTTCTTTGCGTCCGCATCGAGGACCAGCTGAAACGCTCGGGCCACGTCTTCGACGTGAACGAGCGGCCGCCACTGCTTGCCTCCCCCGAGCACGAAGATCTTGTTTCGCTGATAAGCGTAGAGGGTCATGATGTTCACGACGAGGTCGAACCGCATTCGCGGCGCAAGCCCATACAGCGTCGCATTCCGGAGCGCACTCACTACGAAGTTGTCGTCCCTCATCGCGAGGAGATCATCCTCCGCCCGAACCTTCATCTTCGCGTAGAGCGACACGGGGACGCGAGGGGACTCCTCGGTCAAGATGCCTTCGCCCTGTCCGTAAACGCTGCAGGAGGATGAGTAGATGAGGCGCGAGACTCCGGCTTCCTTCGCGAGCTTCGCGGTGCGAATGGCCCCGTCGAAGTTGATCCCTTTGGTTAGCGCAGGATCGAGATCGGCGCTCGGATCGTTGGAAAGGCCGGCGAGATCGATGACGCACTCCACGCCTTGGAAAATCCCGGCAGGAATCTCGCGGATGTCTCCTCGAACCACCTCGACCTGGTCGTCGGACGCAAGATCGCCGAGGAGGTCTCGTCCGAAATAGAACCGGTCGAAGAGAATCACCTGGTGGTTCCGAGCCCGCAGGCGTCGGGCCAGCGGGAGGCCGATGTAGCCGCCTCCACCCGTTACAAGAATCTTCATGATGGCTTTCCTAGAGTCGCGCTGTAAGTAAGGTCGGTCCGATGGAGGGTGTACCCTGACCGCTCATAAAGGGTGACCGCGCCATAGTTCGTTGCCTGCGTTTTTACGAAGGCCCGGTCGACGCGGGCGGCGAACCACTCGCGGGCGGCGGAGGTGAGCGCACCCCCGACGCCGCGCCGCCGGAACCTTGGATCGACGCCG